>JBQNBN010000069.1:0-15141 GCA_052169915.1 Treponema sp. | reverse complement strand
ATTTCTTTTCTGTAGCGGGAAATGAAAGGAATCGTGCACCCCTCATTTACAAGACCGATAACCGCGCTGACTTGCTGCACGCGAATGTTCAGCTCGTCGGCAATTTTTTTCATAATTTCAACTTCATTGACATTCAAAGCGTCAATAGCTTCCTGTATAAATTCCATGCGCGTATTTTACGGAAAACGAAAGGGTATGGGAATGGGCAAGGGCGGGGGCGGGCGGTTGTTATTGGGTTTGAAAGATTTAACGGTGTGCCGCCTGCCGCAAGTTTGCTGAGGCAAACTTGCAGTAAATGGGGTTAGGGGGAGCGGCAGAGAACTATGTTTGAATGATGCAACGAAGACGCAGCAGAGATTCCTCCAGAAGCTGATATTCCTTATAATTCAGAAGAACAATATGAAGATCTCAAAAACAAAATTATCTCCTCTGTTGATTATGAATTGTATCTTGCGCCGAATATACAAAACTACATGCCGGACTTTTTAGACAAAATTCGTGAGGAAGATTTTTTAATCCAACAAAAAACGGAATTGCGGCTCAAGCAGTTGGGACTAGATAAAAATCACATCGAAGAGGCCTTTAGGCGGCTGGAGGAATTGCAGACTGCAAATGCCGATCTTACGAGGAAGGTTGACGAACAGGCAAAAAGAATTGACGGACTGGAAACGGAAAGCCGCGCATTAAAAAAATCCGTTGCCAACGCTGCGGAAACGATTTTGTCCAGTCATGCCGCTGATAATACGGAAGTGCAGACGACAATCGAGACTTTGGAACCTGAATTGCAGCGGCTGCAGGAGGAGAAAAAGTCTTTAGAGGACGAAATAAATGCTTTGAAAACTCAACAAATAGGTTTGCAAAAGCAATATAAAGAATGGGAAGCGATGCTGACTCGGAAGCAAAATGATAAGTCCGACGGTTGCATACATTTTGAAATCCCGTGTACAGAAGAAAATCTCTTCTTCAATGAAATACCGGATTATTTGTATTCGCTTTTGTATGAGATGCTGGAAAAAGAAAAAGCAAATTTGCCGGAAAACAAACGCGATGAAGCGAACCGTAAACGCGACATAGTTGCAAACTTGTTAGAAAATAGAAAATTTGATTGAAATAAATCCGTGACCGGAGAAAAGTTGAAAAGAATTGTAAATGCCCTACGTAATAGCCAAAGAATACCGCTAGAAGAGTTCAAAAACGAAGGATTTTCAAAGATAGCCAGCAACACTCATTCGAAATATTATTTTTACAATGAAAAATACACGTGTGTTTTTCCGGGCTCATCAAGCGACAAAAAGGCGATTGATAATATCATCCACCAAATTGAAAGAAATTTGTTCTTAATGGTCAGAATTTAACTCCTCCTGCGGAAGCGCAGTCCCGTCTTCCGCCTCCTTCATAATCCACTTTACCGTCTTGTACGGAAATCCGCAGGCAAGAAGCCGTTTTACGGTCTTTTCATCGGATTTTTGCAGGCGGCGGCATTTTTCATACGCGCGGAGGCACAATTCTTCTTCCGAATTGTTCGCGTAAAACTCATCGAGCGCCGCCGCGGCAAGCGTTTTTGCTATTCCGCGCGCGTATAGTTCGCGCTCAAGTTTCGTTCTCCCTTCCGAATGCGCTATTTTCCGCGTATTGAGCCACGCGCGGGCAAAACGTTCGTCGGAAAGCAGCGTTTCACCTTCCAAATAATCGAGAGCGGCAGCGATGTGCTCCGGCGCAAAGTTTTTTGCGGCAAGTTTTCGTTCAAGCATAAGCCGACTGTGCTCGGCGCGCATCAAATAATCGTATGCCTTACGTTCCGCACTCAAAGTCGTTCCCGCATTGACGATGTCGTCTTCCGCCTCTCCGTTAAAAACCGTCCCTTCCGCGATTTTGTCAGCGTCAACGGCTTTGAGATACGCCGCCCGAATAAAAAAAGCAAGTCCCGAGTCGGCCGTAATTTTCATACAACCGAATGAAACTTTCTCCACAGCCAGAATAACCAAAGCCTAGCGTTTGCTGAACTGGAATCTTCTGCGCGCGCCTCGTTGACCGAACTTTTTGCGTTCGACCATGCGGGAGTCGCGGGTCAGATAGCCGTTCGCCTTCAACGACGTGCGGCAGTCGGGATCAATCTGCAGCAACGCGCGGGAAATTCCGTGCAGGCACGCGGACGCCTGTCCATTCAAACCGCCGCCGTAAACGTTGATGAGAATGTCAAACTTACTGTCGTTTGACGTAATGAGAAGCGGCTGATGAACGGTTTTCACCTGTTCTTCGGAACTAAAATATTCCTTTACGTCTTTTCCGTTTACAACGATTTTTCCGGAGCCCTCGCGCACAAAAACGCGCGCAACGGCAGTTTTTCTTCTTCCTGTACCAATAGCCAAATTCTTAATCATTACAAACTCCTGTTACACTTCAAGCGGTTGGGGATTCTGAGCGGCGTGCGGATGTTCAGCGCCCGCATAAATCTTTATGTTGTCAAGAATTGCGCGGCCAAGCCGACCGGACGGAAGCATTCCTTTTACGGCAAGGCGGAGCGGCTCTTCAGGATGGCGTTCGGAAAGTTTTTCGAACGTATGCGCCCGCAATCCGCCGACAAAACCGGTGTGCTTGTAGTAAATCTTTTTTTGTTCCTTGCCGCCGGAAACCGCAACTTTACCGGCATTGATAACGACCACGTAATCCCCCATGTTTTGATTGGGAGTGAATGTCAATTTTGTTTTGCCGCGGGCAATAGCGGCAATTTTTGAAGCGACGCGTCCAAGCGGTTTCCCTGCCGCATCGATTAAGAACCATTCGCGTTTCTGTTCGTGTTCTTTTACGAAAATAGTTTTCATTTGTATACCTTACTGATAAAAGTTGTGCGCTCAAATGCCTGTGCATCCGGCATAAAAACGCAAAACGGCGGTGAGCAGCCGCCGTTCATATACGGGGAATTATAATATACATAAAAGCCCGTATTTTAGTCAATATAATTGAGAAAACCGACTTTTTTACTTGTTTTCCGCCGTATCGCGGGCACGCGCTTCAAGTTCCTCTTTTCTCGCTTCGTTCCTGTCTTTGATGTCGGCAGCCCCGATAAAGAGGCAAATAAGACCGACGAACGCGGCGAATACCGGCGCAGAGCCTTTCAAAAAAGCAATAACTTCCGCGCCCCAGTTTAGCGGCATCGACGGCAGAACCGCAAATACCGAAAACGCAATCAAAATGACTCCCAATGCCAATGAAATCATGTAAAACTCCTGTTATTCAATACGCGGACGTTTTTAAAAGCCGCCCGCGCCGATTTTATAAATCCCTATACGGCGAAACACAGTGCGGAACGCCTCGCCGCCTCATTATAGCCGATACGTTTTCGCTGCACAATGCAATTTCTTCCGCCATCGGCATTTCCGCTCCAGCCAATCGACTTTAGCCGCCCGCCGGAACGCGTTAACGCGCGGTACGCGCAAAGCGGAATCCCGTATAGTTGTAATATTCGTTGGGGTCAAAAAAATAGCGGTCGGCGGCGTAATAGAACACGGTGTATTCCGACCAGCTGCCTCCGCGGCTTACGCGGCGGCTTCCGTATTCGGGACCGTAGACGCCGTAATCTTTCTCACCGTAATCCGCGTACCAGTCCCAGCAAAACTCCAGAACGTTGCCGCTCATGTCGAACAGTCCCGCTCCGTTGGCATTCCCGCTTCCGGGACGCGCCGCGGCGTCCGCTTCCTTTCCAGTCCCCGCCGTGCCGACTCCCATCGCCTCGTCCGTATTTGACGCAAGCCATGCCGCCCGCTCCGCGCCCGCCTGCTTTCCGCGTAAAAAATCGCCGCTTGCGCGGTTGCCCGCCTGCATTCCCGCCTTTGTCTTACGCGCCGCATATTCCCATTCCGCTTCGCTCGGGAGTCGGTAGCCGTCCGCCTGCCAGTCGCACACGGCAAGATCGCACGCCGCCGTATTCGACGAATCCTTTATCGTCGCTCCTTTAAACGTATAACACGGAGTGAGCCCCTGCACTTCGCTGTACGCATTGCACCACACCAGCGCATCGTACCAATTTATCATCGTTACGGGGAGCCGCGCATCCTCATCCGCAGGTTCCTTTCCCCGCCGTCCGAAGGAGCCTTCCTGTCCGGGATTCAAAAACGCGTAGCCCATCGCCTCCGCCTGAATCCTCACCTTATACCACAGAGAATACGTCGTTTCATACCTATTTATATAGAAGGAAGTGAGCGTCCTTTGCACAGGAAACGCCTGCACGTCCTCGCCGAGCATGAATTCCGCGCCGCCGTCCGCAAGAAGAACCATATCGTCATCCTGAAAAACGGGCGCCGTTTTCTCCGTCCGGTTTTTACCGTCGACAGGGGACTTTTTAGCCGGTCGAAACGGATCCGGCGCATATTGCTGAGAAAATAAACCTGAGCACAACGCAAACGCCGCCGCAAACGCATATTTTTTCTTCGACTTCATACATACTCCTTCCGTCCGGTAAGCGCGCCGCACGCCGGCAGCCGCATTACGCAATGCCGAACAGCGCTTTATAGTCGGCAATCAACTGCGCTTTGACAATTTTTTCACGGATTGCAGCCCCGCCGTTCATGCCTTTGGAATACGCGCAAAACCGTTTGCGCATTTCAAGACACGCGGACTTTTCGCCGACGTCTTCCGCAAGATTCAGCAGTTCTTGAAATCCCGTTTCTATTCGTTTTTGCAGAGGAATTTCATCGTACCGCCCTTCCGTCAAAAAACGAATCGTCTTATCGAAAATAAACGGATTGCCCATCGCGCCGCGCGCAAACATAACGCCGTCGCAGCCCGTTTCGCGGAGCATACGCGCGGCATCTTCCGGCGAAAACAAATCACCCGACCCAAAGACGGGAATTTTTCCGGCGGCAAGTTCGACCAGTTCTTTAAGCTTTGTCCAGTCCGCCCTGCCCTCGTAGCCTTGAGCGCGCGTCCGCGCATGCATGGTTATCGCGGAAACGCCTGCGTCAATGGCGGCGCGCGCGGCTTCTTTCCATGTAATGTGATTTTCGTCCCAGCCGGAACGGATTTTTACCGTAACGGGAATGTCTTCCGCCGCCTCAACCGCCGCTTTCGCGACCTTGTACAGCCGGTCTGGTTCGCGCGTCAAAGCGGAGCCCGCGCCGGTCTTCACTATTTTAGGGACGGGACAGCCGCAATTTATGTCGACGCATTCGCAATTCGTTTTTTCAATGATGATTTTCGTTCCCGCCGCGACCGTTTCCGCCTCTCCGCCGAAAATCTGCACCGCATACGCCGCTTCATTGTCCGCGCGGCGCATAAGCGTTTCAGTTTTCACGTTTTTACGCACCAGCGCCTCGGCGGAAACCATTTCCGTATAGGTAAACGCCGCTCCGCGCTCCACGCATATTGAGCGGAACGAGCGGTCGCTGTAACCGGCAACCGGCGCAAGAAAAACGTTTCCGCCCAGTTCCAGTTTTCCGATTTTTACAGGATGATACGCCATCATTCTTCCGGCAGTTTAAACGCCTTACAGCTGTTTTTCCACAATTGATCGGCGACTTCTTCAAGCGGAAGTTCCAGCATATCGGCAAGAAAGCGCGCGGTTGACGGCAAATACGCCGGTTTCGTACGCTTTTTATCTCTGAATTCCGACGGAATCATAAACGGGCTTTCCGTTTCAATAAGAATTCTGTCCAGCGGAATGTTCAACGCCGTTTCGTGAAGATTGTGCGCATTCCGGTACGTCAAATTACCCGCAAACGAAAAATACACGTTCATGTCGAGACATTTTTTAGCGTACGCCGCATTTTCCGAATAACAATGGAATATCGCCCCGCTTTCAGGAATGCGCTCGCGCAAAACCTCGTACACGTCCTTTCCCGCATCGCGGTTGTGAATCACCGCCGGCAGATTATGTTTCCGCGCAATTTCAAGCTGCGTTATAAAAAGTTCAATCTGAGACCGCTTGTCCCCGAACTGCTTGTAATAATCAAGCCCCATTTCACCGACGGCGACGACGTTCGGATACGTTAAATACTTTTCAATTCTTTCAACATAATTGTCCCCCGGATTCATAACCTCCGCCGGCGCAACGCCGACCGCATGATAAATTCCGGAAACGACTTTTAAAGTCGGATAGACGCGCTCAAAATCGTGAAGGCTGTTATTGATGCTGAGAATGCGAGTAACTCCAGCCTGTTTAGCCTGCTGTATGACGCGTAACTGTTCGATAGGGTCATCGTATATAAGCCCGATGTGGGCATGAGTATCAAAAAACTGCATGGCTTTCTTCCAAAAGATTGTAATAAAAAGACAGGACTGTCTTACAAACGAATAGTATTCCGCTATTCCTAACGTTAAGAATAATATAGGTTTATTGAGTTGTCAACGCATGAAACTTTCACGAATAAAACCACGGGAGAGGGAATGTCTAATTTGTAGTTGGTAATTCGTAATTTACAGGGCGCGAACGGAACTCGTAACCGGCTTTTCGCGGTTGCATTCGCGGCACGCCGCGAACGGCTTCCGCCGCCGCTCCAATCCGGCGCAAGATGTATTTACGCCCGCTGCGGTGCTTCCGCTTAGGAACTGCGTTATCGCACCGCACCGCCCGCCGCGCTTTCTCTAAAACTCGTGCAGTCGGCGGCAGCGTTTAGCGCTGTCCGCGATGGATGAAACGCTCCTTCCTCTGCAAAAAAAGGGTTCCCAAGAACCGTTTTTTACAAGTTTGCCTGAGGCAAACTTGGGCGGGCGGTAACTGGGTTTAAGTCTTTCAAACTTAGTTTTTACCGCCCAACGTTCTTTGCTGCCTGCAGTCGATATTTGACACGCTCTAATCCGCTGTGTTATACTCGCTTAAATTGAGGTGGGGAAGAATTTAGCGGAGCTCAAATTGTCACGAACGCAGCGATATAAACGAATAGAAAAAAGATTTGCCTCTACCGTCCAAAATAAATTTATTTCTTTTTTTAAAATTTTAAAATCGATTTTTGCAAAGGTTTTTAAACTTCTTGACAGCAAACTTACGATTATGATTGTTCCGCACTCACAGGGAAAAGTCATAAATCTCCAAACGAACGTGTTTGCCATGTCTACCGGAATGGTATTAATCGCAGGAATTGTTATTTCCTTCCTTTATTTTAACCGCAAAGCGATTTCTTCTTCCGCGGAAATCAGCGCGCTCACGGCGCGTAACCGCGAAACGATGGCGAGCCTTGATGAACTGCGGGACGAAAACACCAATCTTTTGCAGACTGCCAAACGCTTTCAAGCATCTCTTTCCCAGTCGCTCTCACTTTTGGGACTGGACAAAAACAACTCTCTGCAAAATCCCTTGAACAACGGCGACTTGGCTTCGCTTTTTAACCGGACGGAGACGGTAAAAGGCTCCGTCAAAGAGGCGGACGACATCCGTTCGCTTACGTCTTATCTTGAAAATTCCGTGCAGCCGATCGAACAAATCGGAAAAATGCTTGAAAATCAAAATTCGCTGTTCAAGGAAATCCCGAATATTTGGCCTGTTACGAACCCCAATGTTCACATATCGATGATGTTCGGACCGAACCTGCACCCGATTACCGGTCAGTGGTACATTCACAAAGGAATAGACTTTTCTACATGGCGTTCCGGCGACCCTGTTATGGCGACGGCGAACGGTCAGGTTGTTACGGTCGGTTACGACGCCGGTTTCGGAAATTATATCATTATCCGCCACAAACACGGCATTTATACGCGGTACGCCCATCTGAGCGCGACGCGCGTCAGCAAAGGTCAATACGTCGAGCAGGGAAAAATCATCGGAAACATCGGAAACACCGGCGTTACGACAGGGCCGCATCTTCATTACGAGGTACATGTCGGCTCCGACGTCGTTGACCCCAGCAAATACATCAACGTAAAACTTTCGCGGTAAACGTATGGCGTTGCGGGCGGACAATTTTTCAATCAACACGCTTATCGGAAACGGCTCGTTTGTCCGCGGCAATATGACAATCAACGGCTCGGTAAGCATCGACGGAGACCTTGACGGCAATCTAAAGACGGACGCGGCGGCAATCATCAGCGCAAACGCGCGCATCAGAGGGAATATAGAAGCGGCGTCCGCAATCATCGGCGGCATCGTTTTGGGCGATATTACCGCCCGCGACAGCGTTAAACTTTTATCGTCGTCCGCCGTAATCGGCAATATCATCACGCGTAAAGTCCAGATGGAAGATAAAGTCGTCTTTCACGGGCACTGCATATCGCTTTCCGACGAAGCGCAATTCGAACGGCAATCAAAAAACTTCCTTGAAACAAAGGCGCTGCGGGACAAGGTTGAAAACGCATGAACGCCGTAGACCCGCTCAATTCATCTTTGTATTTTTCAGCGGCTACGCAGGCTTCTTTAGAATCTGCAAAACAAAAAGAAAAAAATAAAACGACGAAGGCAAAACGCCCCTCATTTGCGTCTCTGTTGGAAAAAAATCGGGAATTGGAAGAATTGACGGCGGCGGGACTTCCGCTTGAAATTGCCGGAATGGATGTTGAAAACGCCTTGATTTTTTTTAAAGACGCAATCGACTCGGCAGGCGACCGGCTGCTTGAAAAACCTGACACCGCGTCCTTTGCGGAGTTTAAAAACGCCGTCGGGCAATTCGTGCGTTATATTTCAAAGAATAATTACGAAGTCTTCCGCACAAAACGGCTCGGTTATGTGAAAAAACAGGGCGTTTTTTTTTCCGAACAGCGTCCGCGCGATCCGCTGGTGCAGGTGCGGGTGCTGGACAGGAAAGTGGAAGACCTTGCGCTGATGATTTTGCAAAATCATGCGGACAAAATAGCGCTGCTTGCCAAAGTCGGTGAAATAAAAGGACTCGTTATAGATTTTTTCGCGGCATAACGAGTATAATCGCAAAACTGACGGATCCGGCGGAATACTTACGAAACTGCAAACGGCGGTGCAAAAAATATGAATGCGGCACGGATTTTTTATCCAGTCGGCTCCCGAATGACGTTTAGGAAAACTGTATGAGCGATATATTTGAACATGAACTTGACGACAAAAATATAAATCTTGCTTCATTGGAAGATTCTTACGAGCAGGACAGTGCGGACGACGATTTGGTTTTTGAAAAACCGCTCTATGTCCTTAAAATGGATTATTCCCGCGAAACGATATATGCGCGGAACGACAGAAATCTTGATATCAAGGCGGGGGATTTTGTTTTTGCGCAAACGCGTTACGGCAAAGATATGGTGCTCGTAAAGGGGACGGCGGCAAAACCGATGGGCGCAAGGCTGTCCGACGTCGTCGTTATTGAACGCAAGGCGTCAAAAGAAGAGCTTATCCGCATGAAGGAATTTAAAACAAAAGAGCAGGAAGCGTTTACGGTCTTTCGGGAAAAGGCGGCGGCGCACCGGCTGGATATGAAACTGATTACGGTTCATTTTTTGGCGGATGAGCAAAAAGTCCTCTTTTTTTTCAGCGCCGATAACCGCGTCGATTTTCGGGAATTGGTAAAAGATTTGGTTTCCGTCTTCAAAATGCGTATTGAACTGCGCCAAATAGGAGTGCGGGACGAAGCGCGTATCATCGGCTCTCTTGCCATGTGCGGTCGCGAGTTGTGCTGCCACGGCATTTCTGACAGACTGCGTCCCGTTTCAATCAGAATGGCGAAGGATCAAAACCTGTCGCTCAATTCGCTTAAAATATCCGGACAATGCGGACGGCTTTTGTGCTGTCTTTCCTACGAGTCCGACTGGTACAGCGAAGCGAAGAAAAAGTTTCCGCCGGAAGGTTTGCATATCGGCTACGACGGAACGACGTTCAAGATAACCGCAGTGAATTTTATCACGTCGATGATAACAATGTCCGGCGAAGACGGGCGGCTTTTGGAAATAAACGCAAAGCGATTTTTTAAAGAAAACGGCAAGTGGAAAATAGATTAGCGCGGAATTTAGGCGACTGGATAAACGGCGGTTGTAAGAAGACGGCAGTCAACGTATGACGCAGATAAGTTCCGGCGACACGGACGAAAACGGCGTTCCTGAAAAGTCGGAGTACAGCGCGCAACTTTGGAAGCCTGCGTCTTTTGCAAACGCTTGTATTTCTTCTGCGCGGACGGGATAAATCCGTTCGTCTTTCAATACCGGAAGAATGCGTCCGTTGCCGCTTTCAATATTTTTACTTAAAAAGCATTGTCCGTTCTTGTCCAGCATGACCTCCGTATACAATTTTGCCCGAATACTGCTTTTTGCGGCAATAATGATTTTTCCCGCGCCGGGCAGTTGTTCGTAATTGTACACGTGCAGGACAAAAGTCCCGCCGGGACTTAAAAGTTCTTTGCAGTCGGCAAATATTTTTTTCAGTAAATCGCGCTCGTAGACAAATACCAGCCGGTTATTCAAGCAGGAAATAACGTTATAAAAATTTTTGCCTAAGTATTTGCTCATTTCCAAAACGGACATTCTGAAAAAACGGACGGCAAGCATTTGATTCCGTCTCTTTAAGTTCGCTGAATCCAGCAGCGCGGACGCAACTTCAAGTCCCGTAACGTCAAAACCGGCTTTTGCCAATTCGAATTCAAAAGAGCCGGTGCCGCACGCGATGTTCAGCAATTTAAGCGGCGCAGGGTATCGGTCTTGAAAGTTTCCGTAAAACCGCCGCACAGCCTCGTTGACGGGATACAACTCATCGTAATATTCAACAAGATTTTGAATAAAAGTCATACTTAACATTCTAAGTCAGAATGTCAAAAATGCAAGATATAAGTTTTGCGGAGTAGAAAAATAAAGTCGGGCGGCGGAGAATGTTGCGGGAAGGATATGCCATAGCTGCCGCCCTTCCGAGATTTTGCCGGCCGGCAAAACTCGCGGATATATAAAGTCAACTCCGCACGAATAAAAAAAGCAGCCTCCGCACTACGCGAAGCTGCTTTGTGGGCCATCAAGGACTTGAACCTTGGACCAAAGGATTATGAGTCCTCTGCTCTAACCGACTGAGCTAATGGCCCGTAACGAGCGGAATACTAACATATTTGCCCGACACGGGTCAATTCCTAGAGTTGTTTGACACGGTCGCTGCCGGACTGGTTTACTCAACCGTAACGCTCTTTGCAAGGTTCCGCGGCTGGTCGACGTCGCGTCCAAGTTCCTGCGCGGTGTAAAACGCAAAAAGTTGCAGCACCGCCGCCATCGGAAGCGCGTAAAACGCCGGATTAGCGGTTTTTGGGACGGGAATAAAATCGTCGACAATCGCTTCAAGTTCCGCGTCCCCTTCCACGCCGACTGCAATAACCGGCCCTTTGCGCGCTTTTATTTCCTTTATATTTGAAATAACCTTTTCGCGTAAAAAATCGTCGGGCACAAGAAAAACGCTCGGCGCATTCTCGCTGACCAGCGCAATCGGCCCGTGCTTTATTTCCCCTGCGGCAAAGGCTTCCGCGTGCACGTACGATATTTCCTTTAACTTCAGCGCGCCTTCAAGCGCAATCGGATACATCAAGCCGCGTCCCAAAAACAAAAAATCTTTGCTGCCGCAATATTTTTTTGCAATCGCGCGCACTTTGTCTTTGTTTGCCGCAAGCGCTTCTTTTACCAAACGCGGCTGCTTCATTATTTCCGCAATAAACTTTGCGCCCTCGTCCTTGCTCATACCGCGCTGACGGGCAAATTTGAGCGTGAGCAAATAAAATATCGTAAGCGTATTGGAAAAAGATTTTGTCGCGGCAACCGCAATTTCAGGCCCCGCGTGAATGTATGCGCCGCCCGCCGACTGCCGAGCGATGGTAGAACCGACGACGTTGCAGATTCCGTAGACCTTGCCGCCTTTTTCCGCAATTTCTTTCATCGCGTAAATCGTGTCGGCGGTTTCGCCGGACTGCGAAACGGCAAGAAAAACGTCGCCCGCGTTGACGATAGGATTTTTATACCGGAGTTCCGACGAAAATTCCGCGTGCGAAAATATCCGCGCAATCTGCTCGAATAAAAGCGCGCCTTCAAGACTTGCGTACCAACTTGTTCCTGCCGACATCATGCAAATATTTTTTGTCCGCTGAAAAATGCCGTCTTCAAAACCGCTCAATTTTGCCGTCGCCCCTTCAATGTCGATTCTTCCTGCAAACGCGCGTTCAATGGCTTCCGGCTGCTCGAAAATCTCTTTTTCCATGTACGTATCGTAGCCGCATTTTTCCGTTTCCTCCGAATTGATTGCAATTTCTTCCACGCGCTTTGCGTAGTCGTTGCCCGCAACATTCGGAAAAACAAGCCCCTTGGGCGTCAATTCCACAACGTCGCCGTCTTCAAGATAAATGACGCGCGTCGTATTGCCCACAAAGGCGTTGACGTCGCTTGCAACATAATATGCGCCGTCGGAAATCCCGATGACCAATGGCCCGCCGAGTTTTGCAACCACGACCTTGTTCGGCTCGTTTTTATGCGTTATCGCAAGCGCATACGTGCCGACTATGCGCTCAAGCGCCGCCTGCACGGCTTTCAGCAAGTCGCCGTCGTAATATTTTGCGACAAGATTCGGAACGACTTCGCTGTCCGTCTCGCTATTGAATTCAATGCCGTCGTTTTTTAATTCCGAGCGCAGCGGCTGAAAGTTTTCGATAATCCCGTTATGCACAACGGCGACGTCCTTTTTCATGTCGTAGAACGGGTGCGCGTTTTCATCCGTTACCATTCCGTGCGTCGCCCACCGCGTGTGTCCAATTCCCCACGAACCGGAAAGTTCCTTCGGCAGGACGGAAATCATTTTTTTCAGTTTTCCCGCTTTTTTGTAAAGGTAAAAGTTCGGTTTTCCGTCTTCGATTTTGCCGACTACAATTCCGCTTGAATCGTATCCGCGGTATTCAAGTTTTTTTAATCCGTTTATAAGGTAGGGAACGGCGTTTCCCGCGCCGACATATCCCACAATTCCGCACATAAAAATCTCCAAAATATTTTGTTAGACAAAGTATAGTGAATAAAAGCCCCGTATTCAAACGAAGGGAATAGACGTGCATTGAAACTACGCCATGCGGCTTTAGAAAAAGCAAACGGATTTTGCAATTCAGCCTCTCCAGTCGCTCCGATTGCAGAGTGCAAAATCTTTTGGTATCGTGCGCGCCAAAACAGGAGAACGTATGCTGTATATTTTTGACATGGGCGGAGTGGTTACGACGACTGCCGCGATTGAAGAGCAAATTGCGCGAAAGCTTGGCATAAGCGAACGGGATTTTATGCGCTTTTGCGGCTGCCCCGACGGAAACGCAAGTTACGGAAAGCCGGATTCTGCGATGGGCGCAGCCGGTAAATCGACTGGAAAGGCGGCTTCTTCCGACGGATTCGATTTGCTTACGATGTACAGCAACGGATTTATTTCCGCAAAGGAATTCTGGCGCCTGTTTTCCGCGCGTTCAGGCATTGCCGTTAAAACCGACTGGTGGCACCTGCTTTTTCATCCGGTGCGGAACGACGCCGTTATCGACATTATCGCGGAACTTAAAAAACGCGGAGACAGGGTTGTCTGCGGCACCAATACGATTGAAAGCCACTATCTCAATCACCTTGAACGCGGCGACTACGCAATTTTTGACCAAACCTACGCCTCGTGCTTTATGGGCGTCTCCAAACCCGCCCCCGATTTTTGGAACATCATTCTTGCCGCGGAAGACACGACGGCAAAAGACGCGTTCTTCATCGACGACCGCGCAGAAAATTGCGCCGCCGCATCCGTGCTGGGACTGCACACATTCCACTTTGCACCGCCGTACGACGCTGCGCACCGCGGCGACTGTATAGCCAAACTGCGCACAGCCGCAGGGCTTGCGAACTGAACGAGAAGCGCGGCAGGAAATAAGTTTGCAGACGGAAGGGGCAGCGCAGACTCTGGAGAAAAATTGTTTTCCCTCGCGAAAATCTCGCGCGCAAAGACTGTGTTCCGGCGCGGAAAATTGCACTGCGGCGTTCCCGCTGGGGCTGCACACGTTTGCGCCGCTGCATGACGCCCCGCACCGCCGCGACTGTGTCGCCGGACTGCGCAAAGCAATGAGGCTCGCGAATTAAACGAGGGGCACGGCGGGAAATGCGTTTACGGGCGGAAGGTGTAGCGCAGACTCTGGAGAAAAATTGTTTTCTCATGCGGCAATCTTGCGCGCGAAGATCTCGTTTCCGCGCGGAAAATTACGTTGCGGTGTTCTTGCTGGGACTCCGTTCGTTCCATTTTGCGCCGCTGCATGACGCTCCACACCGTTGCGGCTACGTCGTACTGCGGGAAGTCACAGGGCTTGCGAACTGAATGAGAGGCGCGGCGGAAAATAAGTTTGCGGGCGGAAGGGGCAGCGCAGACACCGGAGGAAAGTTGTTTTCTCATGCGGAAATCTTGCGCACAAAGGCCTCGTTTACGCGCGGAAAACTACGCTACGGCATACTTGTAGAGACTGCACTCGTTTCTTTTGCGCTGCTGCATGACGCCCCGCACCGCCGCGACTGTGTCGCCGGACTGCGCAAAGCAATGAGGCTCGCGAATTAAACGAGGGGCACGGCGGGAAATGAGTTTGCGAACGGAAGGGGCCGCTCAAGACGACGAGAAAAAATTGTTTTCTCATACGGCAATCTTGCGCACAAAGACCTCGTTTTCGCGCGAAAAAACTACGCTGCCGCCGTGTCGTTGAGGCTCCGCGAGTTCTATTTTACGCCGCTGCATGACGCTCCACACCGCTGCGGCTACGTCGTACTGCGGGGAGTCACAGGGCTTGCGAACTGAATGAGAGGCGCGGCGGAAAATAAGTTTGCAGACGAAAAGGACAGCGCAGGCACCGGAGAAAAATTGTTTTCCCTCGCGAGAAATCTTGCACGCAATGCCCTCGTTCCTGTGCGGAAAACTACGTTGCGGCTGTGTCGCTGGGGAGCCGCGAGTTCCATTTTGTGCCGCCGCATGACACCACACACCGCAGCGACTGCGTCGCCAAACTTCGCAAAGCCGCAGGGCTTGCAGACTGAATAAAAGGCGCGGCGGGAAATGAGTTTGCAGACGGAAGGGATAGTGCAAACGCCGGAGGAAAGTTGTTTTCTCATGCGGAAATCTTGCGCACAAAGGCCTCGTTTACGCGCGGAAAACTACGCTACGGCATACTTGTAGAGACTGCACTCGTTTCTTTTGCGCTGCTGCATGACGCCCCGCACCGCCGCGACTGTGTCGCCGGACTGCGCAAAGCAATG
>JBQNBN010000068.1:0-15195 GCA_052169915.1 Treponema sp. | reverse complement strand
TGACAAACGGATTTTGCAGCGGCGGGGTGCCAGATAAGAACGAAACTCTTGTTGCAGTTTGCGCTAAGCAAACTGCGGAGGACGGGACGCAGTAATGCATTTCAACTTCCCTAATAACCGTCCGACCTGTACAAGTCTTCTTTCGAAAACGCGCGGGTAACGGAGCTGCGGCAGGGACGGTTTTGTGTTTTTCGCGGCAAATGGTTTTGAAGCGGGGAAGATTTGTTATGACAAACGGATTTTGCAGCGGCGGGCTACGAGACAAGAATGAAACTCTTGTTGCAGTTTGCGCTAAGCAAACTGCGGAGGACCTGCGGGCGGCGGAGAAAGGAGTCTGAAAGATTGAGAGGAGTTACCGCCCGCACGAGTTTTCCCGGCGGGAAAACTCGTGGGTAGATGCAATAATACATTCCAACTTCCGTAATAACCGTCCGACACGCACAAGTTTTCTTTCGAAAACTTGCGGAGAACGGAGCTGCGGCAGGGACAGTATGGATGACGTGCCGTTTTGAGCCAAAATGAAAGGATACGCAGGGCGGACTGTTTATCGGCGTTTTGACCGTGTGTACAAAGGCTCCGCGTGTGTCATTTGCCCGGCGATAGAATGAATGTCGTCTTCCGTTCGGAATCGCGACTGAAAAACTTTCCATAAAACCGACGGCTTATAAATAAGGGAGCCGAAAGCTGCGTCTTTGTGAGACACTACTTTCGGCTCCCTTATACGGCGCGCCGATAAAACGCGCCTTGAGTCCGGCTGTGCGCCAAACGGATGTACCGCTGTTATGCGGAGAACGCCGGTTTTACGGCTTCCACCCATGAATCAAGGTGCGCAGCGGATTTGTCGTCGCCCTTATCAAGGCACAAGCCGCGCAATTTTTGTCCTACCTGCAAGCGGGAGAACGTAAACTTGTAGGCGGATGCGTCTACGCTGCCGACAAAACGCGCGCCGCTGAAGCGCAGTTTGTCAAAGAAATCTGCAGCGCCGGAGCAAAAACTGTCCGGATGACGCTCTTGGCTTCCGATGCCCACGACAGCGACGTTTTTGCCGTTGAAGTCGACGGTGTGCAAGAGCTTGACTTTTGAACCCCAGTCTTCCGCAAGTGCGCCGAAGAAGTAGCTCGACGCCATCAGCACGACATTTTTATAGTCGGCGATTACAGTAACTTCAGTTTCCTTCATATCGAACAAGTCCGCGTCCAATTTCTGGGCCATCTGCTCCGCAAATGCCTTTGTCGCGCCTCCTTTTGACGCATAAAAAATTCCTGTCTTTTTCATATATCCTCCAAAAATGTGTGGTACCGCGAAAGCGGCATATTCCTATGATACGCGTAGGAGATAAGAAAATCAACCTTAATTTTGGCAAAATTGTGTCAGAGGGGGAACTCCGTGGGGCAGGAGTTCTTAATTAGGAAGTGTGGCAGGCAGAAAAAGAATGAATGGGGGCGCCTGCACGAGTTTCGCGGATGGGGAGAGCTTTATTTGGAAGATTTAACATAGTTTCCCATCCGCCCGAGTTTTGCTAACGCAAAACTCGCGAAAAATGGTATTTTATGGCTTGAGGTATGTAAAGGCAAGCTTGTACAATGGAGAAGTAAGTATTGCCGCCGTCCGAAAACGCAGTTTCACGGCGACAGGCATAACTACGCATCCCCAATTCCTACTCAAACACCACCCGGTCCCCCGCGCTTACCCCCGCGCGCGTAAACCAGCCCTGCGGCACTTCGAGGGCGTAGCGCGCGTAGCCGGTGCTTTGGACGGGCGCGAGGCTGAACGGCGTCATATCGAAAATGTCTTTGATGCGCCCGTCGGATGAGATATATGCGATGGAAAGCGGCGTCGGGGTGTTTTTCATCCAAAATGAGAGGATTTGGTCGTTTTCAAAGACGAAGAGCATTCCGGTGCCGTCGGGAATATGGCGCCGCTCCATAAAGCCGCGGTTGCGTTCGGATTCGGTGCGGGCAATTTCTGCGGAAACAACAACTTTTGTGCCGTCGGCTTTCGAGATAGTCAGTTGTTTTGTTTCAAGTTTTGAAGGAGCGCAGGAAAGAAAAACGACGGCAAACGCCGCCGCAATCCGCCGGAGCGAAATCAAACAAAACTTTTGCGAAAACGCCGTGCGTAAAGTCATCTTTTACAGTCCGTCTAAAAACATATCGCGCGTCATCTCCCGTCCGGACGGGGAAACGAGCGATTTATTCTGCAAGTCGTCAAAAACTTTTTGATTGACGTATTTAAGCGTCAGCGGGCGTTCAAGGCTCATCGTGTAGTCGCCGTCTCGCCACACCGCTTTTTCCGGAGACAGAGAGACGGGGTCTCCGTATTTTTTGCAAAGCGCGGTAAAAACGCTGTAGTGATCCATAATTTCCCGATTTATGTTTATCGTGATGATGTACAAACGGTCGTCGGCAAACTGAAACCAGCACCGTTCAAGGAAGCCGAACGCGTGACCGGCAACCGCGTCCGTTTCGATGAGGGTACGGTTTTCTCCGGGCAGCAAGGACACGTCCCTGTCGCCGGCATAACCGAAGTCCGAATTCGCTTTGAGTTGTTTTTTCGTTTCTTCAAGCGACATCCCGAGTTCCACGCCGCCGTAGCCGCGGCTTACGCCTTCGGCAGAAATTTGCACGCAAATAAGTGCAGCCGCCAATACAAAAAGCCGTTTCATTAAAACACCTGCGATTTTACTTTCGACTTTATGCGCTCTTCTTTTCTATAGAACGCCGCCTGCTTCAACAGTTCCTGACAGCCGGAAATAAAAATCTTTCCGCCGGTAATTTTGATAATTTTTTCGCTTTGCAACTGGACGATGGCGATGCTCTGCTTTTCGGCGGGAATGCCGCAGAGGTTTGCAATATCGTGGAGCGTCAAATCGGTTTGGATTGAGCCGGAATCCTTACGCACCTTTTCCATTTGGAGCGCAAGCATATCGACCATTTTATGCTGGTAATCCGACAGACAGGCGTTATCAAGTTGACGGTACATTGACCACATGCGCTCGGAAAGCGTCGTTGTTAAGCGCGCGACCAGTTGAGGCTGCGTGCCGACCATTTGGTCAAAGTTTTGGCGGTTTACGACCATCAATTTGCAGTCCTCGTGCGCAATCGCGCTTGCCGAACGCGGTTTGTCTTCAAGGAGCGCCATTTCACCGAACATATCGCCCTTTTTGAGCACGGCAAGCATTACTTCATTGCCGTTTACGACTTTTGAAATCGCAACCTGCCCTTCCTGAATGATAAACATATCCGCGCCGCTTTGACTTTCGGAAAAAATCATGCAGCCCTTCGGATAGGTGCGCGTTAAGTCCTGCGTCGGCTCAAAATAGACCGCTTTTGTCTGCGGTTTGATTGCAATAAAACGCTTTTGCGCAAACGGAATATTCCGTCCCTTGGGACATTCCTTCAGATAGCGGTAGTAGGCATAGGCTGCAATGTCGGTTGCGCCGACGTTATCGTAATACGCCGCCACTTCGCAGATATGCTCAGGCGTATCGGACGACACGTTGTTGAGCGTAAGTTTCGTGAGTTGTTCGTTCATCGCGCGCATTTGATTGGCAAAGGTGCGGATGATTTTAAGCGCGACCGGAATGTTTTTTTCAATGAGTTCGGGATATTGCTCTCGTTTTACCGAAATACACTTTACTTCAGTGAGCGCAAGCACGCTTTCGACTTGAAAACGCCCTGCCATACACGGAATAACGCCGACAAAGTCGCCGGGACCTAAAACTTTTGTTGAAACGCTGTACGGCTCATTTGCGCGGAAGCAGCGAACCTGTCCGCTTTGAATAATGTAAAAGCGGCTGTGTTCTTCTTTTCCTTCGATGAGAAGGTAGGAATCTTTTCTAAAATTGACGTACGATAATTGTAACAAGCCTGAACCGCCTTACAAATAAAGATGGAAATGAGGAATTTTATTTTTCACAAAAAAACGCAGGTATTCGCGGTGCCGAACGGCGCTATTTTCCGCAAAAAATGATTTCCGGCTGCAAAATAAAATTCTTTTTTTCCTTGACTCTATTAACGATAAAATCGACAAGTTCCTTTACATCTTTTTGCGTTGCGCCGCCGGTATTTATGATAATGTTTCCGTGCCAGGGTGCGATTTGCGCACCGCCAATCCGCATGCCTTTAAGCCCCAGTTCATCGACGACTTGTCCCGTCGGCATTCCCAACTCGCGGCTGTTTTTAAAGACGCTTCCCGCGCTGGGGAATTGAAAATGCCCCTTTTTCCGCCGCTCGTTTACAAAATGGGCGCACCGCTCGGAAAGTTTACCGGCATCTTGGGGCGCACGCTGCGTCAAGCAGAAGACGGCGGACGTGATAATCCGCTCCGTATTTTGAAACGGAGAGACTTTATACGCCCAGTCATTTTCATCAAACGGCTGACTGCACAGGCGGTTTTCAGGCATTTGAATATAGCCGGCTTGAACAAACAAATCGCTTACCGAACGGTTAAAACAGTGCGCGTTCATGTAAAGCACGCCGCCGATAGTGCCCGGAAGACCTGCAAACTCTTCCGCGCCGCCGAGCAGATTTTCGCGGCAAAAACGCACGAAAGAAGAAACGGGAACTCCCGCGCCGCACCGCACGAATACGCTGTCAGCGCTGCCCGCGCGCGCGACGCTGCTTTTATCCGGCCGGATCGCGTCAGGCGCAAGCCGCTCAATGCACTTTAATCCGGCAGTCGAAACGACCGCGCCGTCAAAGCCCTCGTCGGAAACAACGATGTTCGTGCCGCCGCCGAGCGTAAAATACGGAATATCGGCGGCGGACAAAAAAGCAAGCGCGGCAAAAAAAGAGCGCTCGTCCGCAGGCTCGATAAAAAGCGGCGCCTTACCGCCGATCTTAAACGACGTATGATTTTTCATCGGCTCATCAAACAAAATGCGCCCCGCAAACGCTCCCGCCGCCGTAAAACGCTCCGCCTGCGCCCGTAAATCTTCCATTCCGTGCATGGCAAAACTATAGCGCAATTCCGCCCGTTTTTCGAGCGGAGACAGCGCCTTTCCAGTCGATACGCAAATGGAAAGGTGGCAATTTTGAAAAAAGAGCGGCATAGCTGCGATCAATAATGAGTTTGCACTAGAAAACTCGTGAGGCGGCGGAAGGACAATGCGTAATGCGGAGTTTTTTCGGCGTTGTAAAGTTTATTATTTTTTTTTTTTTTTGGGGGGGGGGGGGGGGAGCAATAATTTGCGTACCGCACGTGAATATGCTTTTTATATAGAAGAACCTCCCCCTCAAGACACCTTCTCCCCCGAGTTTGCTTTTAGCAAACTCGGGGGAGAAGTACATAACTATGTCTTTCAAGCCCCATAGCAGCCGCTCGACAAACTCGTGCAGGCGGCGCACCGTTTTATCTTTCAAATACCTTTACAGCCGCCTGCTGCATCCCCCATTAAACCTTCCCTCCATACTCACGCATAAACGCCTGCGTCTCCTCCCGCGTCGGGAGTGCGGGGATTGCGCCGCGGCGGGTTACGCATATTGAGGCGGCGGCAGAGGCAAAGCGGACGTCGCCGGCAATTTCTTCTTCCGTGAAGGCAAGCAGATTTTCGCGGCGGGTGAGGCGGTAGAGAAGCGCGCCGGTAAAGCAGTCTCCGGCTCCGGTCGTGTCGATGACGCGCACATCGGGAACGGCAATCCGTCCTTCGAACGGTTCATCGGAGCCTGCGTTATCGGGTTTTGCCGCAAAGTACGCGCCGCCTGATCCCAGCGTAATGAGCGCAAGGCGCGCGCCGAAGTCCATAATCTTTTTTGCGCCGTCCGCGTATGAAATTCCTTCTCCGAACAGCAAAAACAATTCCTCTTCGCTCATTTTTACAATGTCCGAGTACAGCAAAAGGCTTTTGAGCATGCCGACAGCGTCGCTCCGCCCGCGCCACAAGGCTTTGCGCCAATTCGGATCGTAAGAAATAAGCGCGCCCGCCTTTTTGGCGATTTTTACGGCTTCAACCGTTGCCGACTTTGCCGGTTCGTCTGTCAGGGACAGCGAGCCGATGTGCAGGATACGAGAATTCAATAGAAGATTTGCATCAAGATCGACTGGAGCCAACTGCGTGTCCGCGCCGGGATTGCGGCAAAACGAAAAACTGCGCTCTCCGTTTTCATCAAGCGCAACGAACGCAAGCGTCGTGTGCTGCGTCTGCGATACGCGCATGGCGGACGTGTCAACGCCGACAACTTCCAATGCCGCGCGCGCATTGCGCCCGAACGCGTCGTCTCCGGTCATGCCGATAAACGCGCTCTTTCCGCCGAGTTTTGCGACCGCCGCCGCGCAGTTTGCCGGAGCGCCGCCGGGGTTTTCTTCAAAAAGATTTCTGCCGTCTTCGCTTTTGCCGCACGGCGTAAAGTCAATCAAAATTTCTCCGAGCGCCGTAACGTCGATTTTCGTATTCTGCATATCCATTCCCTCAAATTTTGCACATGCTGACTTTTTTAAATTCCTTCCGCTCCGCTGGAAAGTCCCCATTTTGAAATCACAGCCGTTCTTTAAGCCAGAGGACTTGATACGCGTCGAGTTTCAGCGGAACGTGGTTTTTGTAGAGTTTACCGGAAAGCAAGTCAGTGCTTTCATCCGACCATGCGCCGGTTGAAAATGTGGACGGCGTTTCTGAAAAATTGGCGACCACGTGAAGGGTGCCGCGCCGGAATGCAAAGACGTGCGGGCTTTGCACGTCGTAAAAATACACGTCGCTGCCGCCAAAAAGAGGCTCTGCGCCCCTGAGCACGATAAGCCGGCGCAAAAAATGTTCAAATTCCTTTTGCGCTTCGTTTTGCTCGTCGACGTTCCAGTAGGTTTTAATCCGGTGCAGCCAGCGCGAGTCGGCATGTTTGTTTTTGTCCTCGTGATAGGAATAGTCGTTCAAGACGGCTTTTTCGTCGTTCGCGTACAAAAGAGGAATGCCCGGAAGCGCGAACAAAACCGCGTACATCATTTTGAGGCGGGAAAGCGCCATTTTCCGGAAAAGCGCGTTGTCGAGCACTTGTGCCTGCTCAAGACCGGCAAGACTTGCAGCCGTTCCGCACACGCGGCAGTCGCCCGTCTCCGGATTGAACTGAAACGGCTCGCCTTTTGCAAAACTTCCTTTGAATTGACCGGTAAAAAATCTATTTAAGAATTTACGGTGCGACTTTCCGTTGATTCCGAGCGCGGCTGCGTCTTCGTCGCTGAACGTCCAGCCGATGTCGTCGTGGCAGCGGATAAAGTTGACCCACGCGGCGGACGGCGGAATTGCCCAGCGCCGCTGCAGGGAATACGTCAAAAGCCGCGTGTCGCGCGTTGCCGCAGTCGACCAAAACAGCGCCATCTGCAAGGGATTGTAACTGAGCGCGCACTCTTTTTCGCCGATGTAGCGCGGAACTTCGTCGGGATGCACAATCGCTTCGCTTTTAAATTGCAGAGCGGGGCAGGCAATACGCGCGGTAAGCCGGAACGCTTGGATGAGCGTATGCGCTTTGGGCAGGTTTTCGCACGTCGTGTTTT
Organism: Treponema sp.; assembly: GCA_052169915.1. GTDB lineage: Bacteria > Spirochaetota > Spirochaetia > Treponematales > Treponemataceae > Treponema_D. The sequence goes on along the minus strand of JBQNBN010000068.1, from coordinate 7,713 downwards.
TTTCCTTCCATATAAATGCAAGCGCGTCGAGCCGCAAAACGTCGATTCCGAGATTGGCGATAAAGAGCATTTCTTCGCACATGGCAAGAAAAACTTCCGGATTGGAATAGTTTAAGTCCCACTGAAAGGAATGAAAAGTTGTCCACACCCATTCGTTTTCTTTTTCAAGATGAGTAAACGAGCCGCGCCGCGCCTCAGGAAAGATTTCGCGCAAACTGCGGTTCCAGTCGTCGGCGTCCGCTTTGTCCTTGTAGATATAGTAAAAATCCTTGTAATGCGCGTCGCCTTCCCGCGCCTTTTTTGCCCATTCGTGTTCGTCGCTCGTGTGATTAAAAACAAAGTCGAGCGCAAGGCGGATTTCGTTTTTGCGGAATTCCTCCGCAAGCGCGCGCAAATCTTCTATTGTACCGAGCGCAGGACGGACTTTGCGGTAACTGCTGACTGCATAACCGCCGTCATTTTCGTCTTTGGGGCAGTCGAACAGAGGCATGAGGTGGACGTATTTGATACCGAGTTCCATCAGATAGGGGATTTTTTTGACCAGAGACTTGAGATTTCCCGCAAATAAATCGACGTAGAGCGTCATGCCGACCGTATCTTGATTTTGATACCACAATCCGCAGTTTTCTCCGCAGACGGCATCTTCGTCGCTTTGTTTTAAGTCCGCGGGACGCTCGTCCGCCGCCTTCCGCATGATTTTTTCAAGCCGCTGCACGATTTCGTAAAAATTCCAGCGCCCGCCGTATAATTCAAAAAGACGCGCCGTCAATTCGCCCATGTTTTCTTTTAATTGCTGTTCGTACATTCCTGCCTCCCGTACCCGTTTCGACTTTCGACTGTTCCCGTCCGGATTTTTCCGACTTTCGATTTTTCGCGCCGCTTGTGTAGTCGTCTTAGACAATCTGCCAGCACCGACTGCCTTCCGTGCGGTTGGGTGGACTATAATTAAACGCCGTACGCCTTGCAAGGGCGGAAGGTCTTACGGCGGCGGGAAAGGTATTTGAATGATATAACGGAGTTACGCCGCCCTGACACGTTTTTACTTAACGGCAAAAACGTGCAGGCAAACGGTGTTTGTGCGGCGTTGCTTAGGAGTCAAGCGCGTGTATTGAGAAAATATATTAGACGATGACGTCAGTTATAGGTTTTAATATTGCAAAGAAAAAGATAAAATAATTCATAGTTAGGAATGCGTAATTCGTAATTGAGAGTGCGGTCTGCAAAATCAGGAGACGCCGCAGGCGGTTGTAAAGGTATTTGAAAGATAAGACGATGCGCCGCCTGCACAAGTTTTTGCGGATGGGGAGAACTTTATTTGGAATATTTAACATAGTTTCCCATCCGCACGAGATTTTGCTAGCGCAAAACTCGCGGGAAACGGTGTCTTGCTGGGTGGGGTTCTTACGTAAAAGTGTGTTTACGCAATTGCGAGGTACGCTAAACATTGTCGCCGCTCCAAAAATCTGTTTCACGTCGGCGGACAAAATTGCGCATTCCCAATTCTCAATTAAACAAAGGAGGCTTGTAATGCTGGATGAAACGGTGGAGCGGAAGATAAAAGCGCTGCCGCAAGATTATTATAAGGCGCTTATGAAGTATTTAAATTATTTGACTGAAAAAGCTGCGAAAGGCGAACGGATTTTCGAGCCGGCGGCATTGCGGCAAATACGCAAAACCGGTCTTAAAACAGTTGGGGAATACGTAAAAGATGACTCGTGGTGGATATCTTTATGATAGAACTTCGGTATTCCAGTTGGAAGTGCGAAAAAAGGTAATTTCATAAGTAGGAATGCGTAATTCGTAATTGAGAGTACGGCGTGCAAAATCAGGAGACGCCGCAGGCGGTTGTAAAGGTATTTGAAAGATAAGACGGTGCGCCGCCTGCACAAGTTTTTCTTTCGAAAAACTCGCTGCTAAACGGTATCAATGATTCCGCATTCCCAATTCTTCATTAACCAAAAGGGGGCTTATATGAACATATACAAACGCTTATTCAAATACGTGCCGGAAAAAATGCACTACGCGTATATTTCGGCGGTGCTGGCGGCGGCAAGCGCGGTTTTGTCGATTTTGCCGTACTGGTATTTATGGAAGTTCTTGCACGCACTGATTGCGGCAAAAAACTATGCGGGCAGTCAATATTATGCTGCCGTTATCGTCGGCGTGATGATTGCGCAGGGGCTGATATATTTTTGCTCGCTGTGGGCTTCACACCTGCTGGCGTTCCGGCTGGAAACGAATCTGAAAACGGCGGGAATCAATCATCTGATGAAGGCGTCGTTTGCGTTTTTCGATACGAATGCGTCGGGTACGATCCGTAAAACGATCGACGATAACACCGGCGAAACGCACATGATTGTCGCTCACCTCATTCCCGACAACATTACTGCGTTCCTCACGCCGTTTTTGATGATCGGCGTCATGTTTGCCGTCGATTACCGGCTCGGCATTTTGCTGATAGCGGTAACAATCATCGGAGCAGCGCAGGTGCGGTGGATGTTCGGCAATCAGGAATTTTTCAAAATCTATAAAGCTTCCCTTGATAAAATGAATGCCGAAGCGGTGGAATACGTGCGCGGAATGCAGGTCGTCAAGATTTTTAAGAGCACGGTACAGTCGTTCCGGACGTTTTACGATTCAATTATGATGTATTCAAAATATTCGATTGAATACGTGTACTCGTGCCGCACGCCCTATGTCATTTTTCAAGTCATTTTTAATATCATCATTGCGCTGGTCGTCCCCTTTGCAATCATCGCAATGAATCGCGGCGAAGCGGCTGCCGAAATTTTAACGCGCGTTATCTTTTTTGCGGCGTTCGGCGGCGTGATGTTTTCGGCTTTGATGCGCATTATGTATGTCGGCATGTATCAGATGCAGGCGAAAATGACGGTCGATAAATTCGAAGAGATTTTTGAGTCGATGAAAAAGGACGGACTGGAACACGGCGCGCGCGAAACGTTCGACAATTTTGACATTGAATTCAAAAACGTGTCGTTCAAATATGCGGAAGATTATGTCTTAAAGGACGTGAGTTTCCGGCTGCCGCAGCATAAAACCTATGCGCTGGTCGGCTCTTCCGGCGGCGGAAAATCGACTATCGCAAAACTGATTTCCGGTTTTTATAAAATCAATGAAGGCAGTCTTTTAATCGGCGGGCACGATATTGCCGAATATTCCGAGCGGGCGCTTTTGAGCAATATTGCTTTTGTTTTCCAAAACGCAAAGTTGTTCAAGACAAGTATTTTTGAAAACGTGCATATCGGGAATCCTGCAGCGACGCGCGAAGAAGTTATGAAAGCGCTCGAAGATGCGCGGTGCGGCGACATACTCGACAAATTCCCCGAACGCGAAAACACGGTCATCGGTTCGAAGGGCGTACATTTGTCCGGCGGCGAGACGCAGCGCATTGCGATTGCCCGCGCCATTTTGAAAAACGCGAACATCATTATTTTGGATGAGGCGTCCGCTGCCGCCGATCCCGAAAACGAGTATGAAATTCAGCAGGCGTTTTCCAATTTGATGAAAAACAAAACCGTCATTATGATTGCGCACCGCTTAAGTTCGATTCGGAATGTCGATGAGATTTTAGTGATAGACGGCGGGAAAGTCAGAGAGCGCGGCAGCGATGCCGGCCTCATGCAGAGCGGCGGAAAATACCGGCGGCTTCAGGAGATGTACGCACAGGCGAATGAGTGGAAGGTGTAGAGGGATGAGAGAATGAGGAAGTCGGAATGCGGCGGACTGCACAAATGTTGTTTAACACCGATTACGGTTTTTGCAGTCCGCTCCGCTTTGCCATAGGCAAACCGGTTGCGGGGGTAGGCGGGCGGTAGTGGATACCATTCGATAATTGCATTGCCGAACAGGTTTAATTTGTGATGAAAGGTGTAAAATGAAAGCATTTGCAGAAGCGTTATGCAGCAACGAGAAAAATGAAAAGATACCCGAAGCATACGATTACTTCGGAGGTTTGATAGGCGAATGGGATATCGAATGGAATGACCGCTTGGATGATGCCGTACCCCGACGCGTAAAAGGCGAATGGATATTCTCGCGGGTTTTGGACGGAACCGCCGTTCAAGATTTGTTTATCGTGCCGTCGCGTACGGAGCGGGTAAACAATCCGCAATCCGACGCCGAATACGGCACGACGCTGCGGATTTACAATCCCCAAACGACGGCGTGGGATATATTCTACGGATGTACCGGCAGCGCCTTTTGTCTGACGGCGGTGAAAGCGGGCGATGAAGTGGTGCTCACCGAAAACGGAGAGGGTAAAATGCGCTACGCCTTTTCGGAAATAACCGCCGATACGTTCAAGTGGCGGAAGGAATATCTGAATGCAGATGGGCAGTGGACAGTTGCTGCAATTGTAACGGCTGTAAGGAGAACTTTATGAGTGCGTCATATCAAGACGCGAACGCGGCGGTAATCGATCGCTGGATTACAGAAGGCTGGGAATGGGGAAAGCCTGTCGATCATGAAAACTTTGTGCGGGCAAAAAACGGGCAATGGTCTGTAGTGCTGACGCCGACAAAACCGGTGCCGCGCGAATGGTTCGGCGAAATGAAAGGAAAAAAGATTTTGGGACTTGCGTCGGGAGGCGGACAGCAAATGCCGATTTTTACCGCAGCCGGAGCCGAATGCACCGTGCTCGACTATTCGGAAAAACAACTTGAATCGGAGCGGGCTGTTGCAGAACGCGAAGGCTATCGCATAAACATCGTGCGCGCGGATATGTCAAAGCCGCTGCCCTTTGCCGATTCCTCTTTCGATATTATTTTTCATCCGGTGAGCAACTGCTATATCGAAAAAGTCGAGCCGGTGTTTGCCGAATGTTTCCGCGTGCTTAAAAAAGGCGGCGTTCTGCTCTGCGGGCTTGATATCGGCATAAACTATATTGTCGATCAAATGGAGGAGCGGATTATCAACGCGCTTCCGTTTAATCCGCTCGCTAACGAAGCGCACCGCAAACAACTTGAGGAACAGGATTCGGGCTGGCAGTTTTCGCACACGCTGAGCGAACAAATCGGCGATCAACTCCGTGCCGGTTTCACGCTCACTGACCTCTACGAAGACACGAACGGCACCGGCCGCCTGCACGAACTGAATATTCCGTCGTTCATTGCGACGCGCGCGGTGAAGTAATTGATAATAAAGGAATGCGTAATTCATAATTCCGAATGGAGGGATGCGGCTCATTACGTATTACGAATTATTATAGGAGGTATCTATGATAAAGAAAATTCAAAAAATATTTGCGCTGACGGAAAGCGGAGCGCGGGGGCTGGTATCGGCGAGTTTTTATTCGGCGTTGATGCCGGCTGCGTACATTCTGCCGATGCTGGTAGTCGTGCTTTTTGCGCAAGGGGCGCTTGAAGGCGGGCTGCGCTCGATGGGATTTTTTATCGGCGCGATTGCCGTCGTGGCGGCGGTTATGTATGTCATTTTGTATGCGGTGTACAATTCTCTGTATCGGGAAACGTACAAGGAAAGCGCAGGACTCCGCATTGAGATTGCGGACATTTTAAAGAGTCTGCCCCTTTCGTATTTTTCCAAGCACGACATTTCCGATTTGTCGCAGACGATTTTGGCCGATGTTGCGGCGATCGAGCATGCCTTAAGTCATGCGATTCCCGAAGCGTTCGGAATGACTTTGTACCTTGCGCTTGTCGGCGCGTCGATGTTCATCATGAATGGAAAACTTACGCTGTGCATTGTCGTGCCGATTGCCGTGAGTTTTGCCTTGGTGCTACTTTCAAAAAAACTGCAAGTGCTGGAAACGGGAAAATACCACAAAAAATTGCGCGAAACATCGGAAGCCTTTCAGGAGGCGATTGAGATGCAGCAGGAAATTAAAAGTTACGGACAGACGGAAACAGTGCGTCAGCAGTTGATAAAAGAAGTGCAGGACGGAGAAAAAATGCACATTCCTGTTGAATTTGCGCAGGCTGCTCCGACAACGGCTGCAAATTCGCTTCTTGTTTTTATGATTGGACTTACGCTGCTTTTCGGCGTGCCGATGCTGCTTGCCGAAGAAGTGTCCTTGCTGTTCTTTCTCGGTTTTATCATCGCGTCCGCGAAGATAAAGGATGCGGTTGCCGGTCTTTATATGAACCTTGCCGAAATCATGTACATCGACGCGCGGATTAAGCGGATTAAGGAACTGCGCGAAACGCAGATACAAACCGGCGAAAAAGTCGAACTGCAAAAATACGATATTGAATTCAAAAATGTTGACTTTGCCTATAATGCTGACCGGAAAGTTATCAACGGACTTTCGTTTACGGCAAAGCAAAACGAGGTAACGGCGCTCGTGTGGCCTTCCGGCTGCGGAAAAACGTCGGTGCTGCGCCTCATGTCCCGCCTCTACGATTACGATAAGGGGCAGATTCTTATCGACGGGAAAGACATTGCGCATATCGATACCGACAGTCTCTTTGACAAAATCTCGATTGTCTTTCAGGATGTCATGCTGTTTAACACGTCAGTGATGGAAAATATCCGGCTCGGCAACAAAAACGCAAGCGAGGAGGACGTAAAAAAAGCCGCGCGCCTTGCCAACTGCGCCGACTTTATCGAAGCGCTGCCGGACGGATACAACACGATGATAGGCGAAAACGGCAGCAAACTTTCAGGCGGGGAGCGGCAGCGCCTTTCTATTGCCCGCGCCTTTTTGAAAAACGCCCCGATTATCATCCTCGACGAAATCAGCGCCTCGCTCGACGTTGAAAACGAAATGAAAATTCAGGAAAGCCTGAACACGCTCATCAAAGACAAAACCGTCGTCATTATTTCACACCGCCTCAAGTCGGTCGAAAACGCCGATAAAATCGTCGTGATGAACAACGGCGCCCTCGACGCCGAAGGTACGCACACAGAACTTTTGCAAAAGTCCGCGCTGTACCGGAGCATGATTGAAAAGTCGACTGCGACGGAGAACTGGACGTATTGATTTTAATGGCGGGCGGGGGATGGCGGGCGGTTACTACGGAACTTAATAGACTCTCCTGTGTACCGCCCTCCCGAGTTTTCTGAAGAAAACTCGATGAAAATGGGGAACGGAGACTGGATTCAAATCGTCCTTATGACTACCATAACAAGAGGACGAAAATCGCTATGACTTCAAATAAAAGAAATCATGCTTAAAAAATTGATATTTTATTCGCGCAGCAGAGGTGCGCTGATTGTCGAGGCATTCTGAGAATAACGCTTCCGATGCCCTGTGTTAGGAGTGATGCTTCCGCTGCTATATTATAAGGAAATATTTACCCATCATAATATTGAGTTTTTAAACAATATATATGTTTAGCAAATAGCATTTCCGAAGGTGATATAATCCGCTGTGTCATGGCGTTGATAAAGTCAAATATACCACGCTGTCGTTGAGATAAAGGAACAACTGTACTCAGAGTTTTGAAAAAGCACACTAGAAACTAGAGAATATTACCAAACTGATGATATAAACCGACTTTACAGCAAAAGCAATTAGGATAGCATCTGCATGGTTGAAACGACTATTCAGAAGGGGAATAAAAAGAGTATAGAAGTAGGAATACTTTATTAGTGTCCTCGCTCCAAACTCAACATTATTTGTAAAATCGCTTAGAATTCATAGGTTGTTTGGAGCAATGCATCATATTCAGGATGTAACATCTAAGAACCTGTTTAAACTCTCCTCAGAAGAAGAGCTACAAAAGTCACTATCAT
>JBQNBN010000067.1:0-15288 GCA_052169915.1 Treponema sp. | reverse complement strand
CAGCGGCGGACAAAATCCGCGACGAATTAAACGCGCGCGGCATAATCGTTACCGACACGCCGCAGGGACCCGTCTGGGCGCGGAAGTAACGGCGGACGCGGCGGCAACGCAGGAGACGGCAGGAAGCGGAGACTGCCGCGCGAGAAAATGTTTTGCCGACGGCGGTGAGTTCAGCGGCAGGAAAAGCAATTAGTCTGCGGGAAACGTATTTTCCGCGGTGACAGCGTTTTTCGTTTGTGCGGGACGCAGTCCTCCGACAATCACGACGGAGACCCCGCAGCGGACAAAATCCGCGACGAATTAAACGCGCGCGGCATAATCGTTACCGATACGCCGCAGGGACCCGTCTGGTCGCGGAAATAGCGGCGGACGCGGCGGCAGCGCGAGAGACGACAGGAAGCGGAGATTTCCGCGCGGGAAAATGTTTTGCCGGCGGCGGCGAGGTCAGCGGCAGGAAAAGCGTTCCGTTGGCGGGAACAAATTCTTCCGCTTTAACGGCATTTGAAGCCCACGAGGAGCGCAGTCCGTTGGTATTCGCGTTTCCTGTCGCAGCGGAGCAAAAACGCCCATAATTGACCGGCGTTTTAATTTAAGGTAATATTCGGCAACAAATCTAATTCGTTTTTTTACAAAGGAGTCGTTCCTATGTCTGGACACAGCAAATGGGCAACAATCAAACACGCAAAGGGGCTTGCCGACGCCAAGCGCGGTAAACTTTTTACCAAGTTCATTAAAGAAATTTCAATCGCGGCAAGAATGGGCGGCGGCGACCCGAACTCAAATCCGCGCCTGAGAACTGCAATCATCAAAGCGCGCGCATCCAATATGCCGAAGGACAACATCGACCGCGCAATAAAAAAAGGCACCGGCGAACTGGGAGCCGCCGTATTTGAAGAACTCGTCTACGAAGGATACGCTGCAGGCGGCGTTGCCGTTATGGTTGAAGTGCTTACCGACAACAAAAACCGCGCGGCGGCGGACGTCCGCAATATTTTCAATAAGAACGGCGGGAATTTAGGCGTTTCCGGCTCTGTTTCGCGTATGTTCCAGCGCAAAGGCACTATCGAATACGACGCGGAAAAAGTTTCCGAAGACCAAGTGATGGAAATCGCGCTTGAAGCGGGCGCGGACGATATCGTAAACGAAGGCGGCATTATCACCGTAACGACGAGCGCGGAAGCGTTCGCAGGGGTTGCGGACGCGCTTACGGAAAAAGGCTTTGAGTCGCTTTCCGGAGAAGTGGGAATGGTTCCCGACGCGTATTCGGCAGTCGATTCGGACACAGCGGCAAAAGTCGCAAAACTTTTAAATCGACTTGAAGACAATGACGACGTTCAGAACGTGTATTCCAATGTCGAATATCCGGAAGACTTTGATCCGGATTCGGTGTAAGACTTGTATCCACGCGAGGATAACGCTCCGATTCGATTCGGCGTAAAAAAGACCGCAAAAGTTGCGGTCTTTTTCGTTTGCAACTATGTCAATAAACGACAACTTAACTTTCAATTCGCTTCCCGGCACAAAAAGCGCACGTCCTTTTCCTGAAAAACAACGCCTTTCCCGTCCCCAAATCCGGCGCATACTCGGAATTGATCCGGGACTTGCGTCAACCGGCTTTGGAATCGTCGACGGGTGTATGAACAAATACCGCATGGTCAGTTACGGCGTCATCGAAACGCCCGCGCACACCGAGCACGGACTACGCCTCCTCACGATTTACAACCAGCTCCTTGCCGTCATAAACGAGTTCCGCCCCGACGAAGCCTCGATGGAAACGCTCTATTTTGCGCGGAACGTATCGAGTGCGATGGGAGTGGCGGAAGCGCGCGGAGTGGCAACGCTCTGCCTTGCGCAAAACGCCATTCCCCTCTTTGAATACAAGCCCAATCAGATAAAACTTGCCGTTACCGGCGGCGCGCAGGCGGATAAAGCCCTCGTTGAAAAATACGTCAAACTCATCTTAAACCTCAAAACGGAGCCCAAGCCCGACCACGCCGCCGACGCGCTTGCCGGAGCCGTCACTCATCTTCATTATTCGGCGGGGTTTTGATATACTCAGCCCATGTTCAACAGTATTTCCGGCACCCTTACCGGCAAATTCCCCAAGCAAATACACATCGACACGCACGGAATCGAATGGGCAATTACCGTTCCCGACGTTTGTCTTGACGAACTTCCGGCAGTCGGGCAGGAAACGCGGGTTTACACATGGCTCAGCCACACGGAAAACGGCATGGACTTGTACGGATTTGCCCGCAAAGAGGAGCGCGATTTGTTCTTCGATTTGCTGAAAGTCGACGGGATAGGCGCAAAGGGGGCGATAAAGATTATGAGCGGCGTTTCGGCGTCGCAGCTTGTCTCCGCGCTTGACGCGGGAAACCTTGACGTTCTTGAAAAAATCAACGGAATCGGAAAAAAAACCGCCGCAAAAATGATGCTCGCCCTCAAAGGAAAATTGACGCTGCCGGAGAACTCCGCCGCCGCTGTGCAAAGTCCTGCGGCAAACGAGTACGCAGTCGTCATCGATTCGCTTTGTTCGATGGGCTATGAGCGCTCTCTCTGCGCCGACGCCGTTTCAAAAATCGCCGCGCAGTTGGCGAGCGACGCGTCGTTTGCAAAAAAATCGCGCACGGAAAAAGAAGACATCGTATTTAAAAAATCGCTTATGGAGATGGCGCAATGAGTTTTTCAAACCCCTCAAACGCGTTTGACGCAGGTAGTTTTGAGCGCGTCAAAGACGACGAGTACACGCACATCGTCCGCTCCGACGAGCCTTTTCCCGATGACGACGCCAATGCGGAAAAAGGCGTAAGTCTCCGCCCCAAACGGCTTTCAGAATTCATCGGGCAGGATAAAGTCAAAGAGAATTTAAGCGTGTTTATCGACGCGGCGCGGAAACGGCGGGAGCCCTTGGATCATCTTTTTCTCATGGGGCCGCCGGGTCTCGGTAAAACGACTGTCGCGCAGATTGCCGCGCACGAACTAGGAGCGGATTTTAAGATTACGAGCGCGCCGGTTTTGGAGAAGCCCAAGGATTTGGCGGGCATTCTTTCGACAATCTCTGAGGGGACGGTTTTTTTCATCGACGAAATACACCGCCTCAAGCACACGATTGAAGAAATGCTCTACATCGCGATGGAGGACTACGAACTTGACTGGGTAATCGGGCAGGGAGCCGCCGCGCGCACCGTCCGCATTCCCATTCCCAAATTTACGCTTGTCGGCGCGACAACAAAGGCGGGAACCGTCGCAAGTCCTTTGCGAAGCCGGTTCGGAATCATTCAGCGGTTCGATTATTATACAAAAGAGGACTTGTCGGATATTATCCGTCGTTCTGCCGCTCTGCTTGAATGCAGCGTTGACGACGACGCGGCTCTTTTGATGGGGCAGTGCGCACGAGGAACGCCACGTGTCGCCAACCGCGTTTTACGCCGTATGCGGGACTTTGCGCAGGTTGCCGGAAAGCGCAGCATAAGCCTTGACGTTGTTGAAGAAGGCTTAAAGCGTCTTGAAATCGACGGAATGGGACTTGAACGCTACGACAGGGAAATTCTTTTGTCGATTATTAATAATTTCGGCGGAGGGCCTGTCGGAGCGGAAACGCTCGCCATTTCAATCGGCGAATCGCTCGACACGCTTGAAGATTATTACGAGCCGTATTTAATTCAGTGCGGATTTTTGCAGCGCACGCCCAAGGGGCGCATGGTAACGGACAAAGCGTACGCGCATTTGGGCTTAAATCCCCTTTCAAGGAACGATAAAAATGCAGAGGAAAGACTTTTATTTTGATTTGCCGGACGAATTGATTGCACAGAAGCCGTCCAAGGTGCGCGGAGAGGATAAACTTATGCTTTTGAGCCGCGTAACCGGCGCCGTTGAACACCGCCGAATGGAAGAGTTGCCCTCGCTTATCGCGCCTGAAACGCTCATGGTATTCAATAATTCCCGCGTGAGGCGCGCCCGCTGTTACGGAGTAAAAGAATCGACGGGAAGAAGTCAGGAATTCATCTTTTTGAATAAGCGGACTGCCGAAGGCGACGAATGGGACGCGCTCGTTCACAACGCAAAAAAGCAAAAGCCCGGAATGCGCTATGCGTTCCCCGACGGCAGCATTGGAACGATTGTAGAAAAGATCGGCAACGCCGGAACGGAAATCCGCACGGTGAAGTTTGATTTTCCTGTCACGGAAGAATGGTTTGAGCAAAACGGACACATTCCGCTGCCGCCGTATATAAAACGTGCCGACTGTGCGGAAGACGGCGAACGCTATCAAAACGTGTACGCCTCCGCTACGGGAAGCGCCGCCTGCCCCACCGCCGGATTGCATTTTACAAGCGGAATGCTTGAGCGGCTCAAAGCGCAAGGAGTCGACTTTGCGTGGCTTACGCTCCACGTGGGGCTTGGAACGTTTCTTCCCGTACGCGAAGACAATATTGAAGACCACAAAATGCACGAAGAAGTTTTTAGCATCCCTGAAGACGCGGCGGAAAAAATCAACCGCGCAAAAAAAGACGGTCGTCCGATCCTTGCAGTCGGCACTACGAGCGTCCGCACGCTTGAATCAGCCTGCACGGAAAACGGAACGGTACGGGCAGGCGCAGGGGCGACGAGCATTTTTATGTATCCGGGTTTTAAGTTTAAAGTCGTTGACCAAATATTTACGAACTTTCACACGCCCGAATCGACGCTGCTCATGCTTGTAAGCGCGTTTGCCGGACGCGAGAACATTCTTGCCGCGTACCAAAACGCCGTCGAACACCGGTACCGTTTTTTTTCGTACGGAGATGCGATGTTTATCCGCTGAAAACCGCTAAAGTCCCGCCTCAAGTTTTGCAAGTTCCGCCGCAGCGATTTTATCGTTCGGGCAGTATTCAAGCGCGGCGGCAAAATATTTTTGCGCTTCGGCGCGCTTGCCTTCTTTTAGGCAAAGATATCCCAGATTTGAAATAATTTTTTCATCTTCGGGAGCGATTGCAAGCGCTTTAAGGAGTGCCGCTTTCGCTTCCGCCGTCTTGCCGGTTTCCATGAGACAAATCGCCGCTTCGTTATGCGTATCGGCATTCGTCTCCCCGCCGCATGCAAGCGACGTTTCAAACGCTTTGAGCGCGTCTTCCCACCGCTCAAGTTTCCGCAGTCCCCAGCCGAGCAAAAACCACGCGTTCCACACTTTTGGATTTTTTTCAAGAAACGCGCGGATTTCTTTGAGCCCTTTTTCTTCCTGTCCGCCGGAAATAAGCCGGTACGCGTTCAAAAAGGCTTGATCGTCCAAGTTTTCGTTGCCGATACGGTTTATCAATTCCTGCGCGCGCTCCCGCTTGTAAATACCGTTGTCGCCGAGCGCGTCGTCGTCCGCATCGCAGGTAAGCGCGACGTAAGTTTCAAAGCAACTTTTCACCTCGCGGAAATCGTATTGCTTCAAATGATAAAATCCGCAGTTGAAAAACGCGTCCGGCAGCGGAGGCTCCGCATTCATCGCCTCTTTGTAAAACTGGAACGCGTCATTATCGTATGCGTCCGCATCCTCGTGCAGCCCCGCCTTGCGGTACGAGTCCGCCCGCTGATCAAGAAAAATTGCCGTGTTGAGCGCCGTAACCGGATTGTCAGGTTCAAGTCCGCGCAAAGTCAAAAAAAGTTCTTCGGCAAGTTCCCAGTCCTCGTCTTTCGACTTTAAAATCGCCGCTTCCGTCAATTCCTTTTGAATGTCGGGGCGCGCTTCTTTTATAATTGAACGGTAATAGTCAAGACGGGGATTGCGCCGGTCGTACGCAAGAACCGTCAAAATTCCTGCAAGCACCTGCTCAGGCTCAAGGGACTGTAAATCAGGCTTTTCCTCTCCCGCCTTCATTTGAATGGGAAGCGGAATGCCGGCGTCGACTTTTACGGTATTGAGAGACAACGAAAATCCGTCCGGTAATTTTATAAAACAGACGGACTCCAGAGGACTTGAAGAATTCATAACGATTCCTGATAAAAAGATTTACGGAGCCGCAGTATCTATCCGAACGGCTCCGTGTCGGCTATAAAAACGGACTTTGTTGCAGGATTTGCAAACTGTTGCGCGCTTTTTCCTTTTCTTCCGCTTCGTTCAACATATTCGCCGTCGCCGCTTCTTCGGTCGCAACCGTTTGGTCTGCGCCGTTTTGCAGGCGCGACGACGCGTCAAGCAACGACTTCCGGCTCGCCGTAAGATATTCGTTGATACGGATTTTGTACGCAAGCGGCACTTGATTTACGTCAAACTTTATTCCCGCTTGAATGAGGTCGGTTCTCCCTTCGACGTTCCGCGCGGAAATAATCGTACCTTTCATATCGATTGTTTCGTTCGGTTCGGAAAACGTAAGACGAATGGAAATATCTTTGCCTTCGATAAACTTCGCAATGCCCATGATGATAATTTTTGCGCCGGAAAACGATATATTCCACAAAATGCACCGCCGCGGCACGTTTTGTATGTAGGCAATAGTTTCTTTTTTATCAAGACCGAGTTTTCTGCTCGTGTTTTCGTTGATGAGAATGCGCTCTTCGCTGCGTTTGGTAAAACTGTCGTTCGCCGCCAAAAGCGTTCCCAACTTAAAAATAAGGTCGTCCGGCGGCCGCTGCGTAAAGGTGAGCGTTACAATCGCCAATTCCCTTGAATTCATATACGGCGTTATATTGGTAACGCGGCATGAAACAAAAAAGATAAGCGGCTGATTGTCCTGCTCGATAAAACAATAGCGCAAACTCACCGGCGGCGCGTCTTTTTGCGTAATTTGCTGAAACGCTCCGCCGGTCGTCCCGATGATTATTTTTGCCGTCTGGAATGAAGTTGAATTAATGATGCACGGCCATTGCGATCCTGCGCATTTTACATACACCTGACGCGGGTCAAGATGGAGCGAGCGCAGTATATCCTTGGTAAAGACGATTTCGTCCTCACGGTACAAGTCATAATAATTATTTATAAGCTGATTTGTTGCGATACTCAATGCCATAACGTAAATTATAATAATTTATAAACACTTGTTCGTCAATGAAAGGAACGTTTTAAAATCGGTAAAAACGGTATTTTTAATAAGGGCGACTGGAAATGCGCTCTTTATCCGAATGAGTAAAACCAGTTTAAAATAATTTTTTATTTCTTTTTTATATAAGGAGTTGAACTTTATTCATCATTGCTGCGCTTAAACTTTATTCCAAGAACGGACGCGGGATTGCGGTCGAATTTTATTAAAAGCCGTTTTTGCTTGACGCACATCTGCGACGACGAGCCGCCGTCAAACTCCATTGCGCTGTCGGCGCCTGCGTTTTTGAGAATAAGAGCGCAATCGTAAAACGAAAGATTTTTTCCGGCGAGCAAAAACAAAGTTTTTCCGCCGTCGGCAAGCCCCGCCGCGCTCCGGAAATCTTTGTATTCCTTAAACGGAATAATAACGCCGCCGTCAAGAATAACCCAAAATCCGCCGAACGCGTACTTCGGCGAGGGAAACTGCGTTAAACATTCCTTCTGCGAATGAAAAATCCGCCCGCAAAAACCTCTTTCGTCCGCGAAAAACGCAAGCGCGCAATACCCCGCTTTCGGTTCCGATACGGTCTTTCCGTCGATAATGACAAGTCCTGCGGGTTTGACTTTTGCAAACGGCAGACGGTTTTCCGCGTAAAAAGGAACGGTGTTGAGCGCGATAAGAGACGCTGTCCGCGCCGCAAACGCTTTGACGCTTTCCGCGCGCCGCCATGCGTCCGAATGAGGAGACGCTGAAATTGCGAGAGCGGGATTTGACAAGTCGATTTTTACCAAATGATATTGAATTCCCGTTTGCTTAGACGTAAATGAAGTAAAATAAATTCCTTCATCGATTTGATGATATTTGAGCGTTCCGTGCGTTTTATGGAAGGATTTATCGAACGGAAGCGGCGCGTCTTTTGGAGAAACGGCAGCCGTCTTGCAGGAAGGTAAAAAGAACGCGGAAAGAAGAGCGCATAATAAAAACGACTCCGATAGCCGAACCGGAGCCGTTTTTGCATTTTTAGTATGCCGAGCGCGAATCATGAGATTTGCGGTTTTTCTTCATCAGTTTGCGCTGAAGAGTTTTATTTTTCCGATTAAGAATTGTAGAGGGCTTTTCATAATATTCGCGTTTTTTGAACTCGCGGATAATGCCTTCTTTTTCAACCATTCTTTTAAAGCGTTTAATCGCTTTTTCCAAATTCTCAGAATCTTCTACAACAATAGTCGCCATATTTTTCACCTCCTTTCCAACGGAGTCCCGAAAGTTTGAAAAATATAACAAAACTTTTTCATAAAATCAAGGCGCAATTCCACGGGCGGCGGAGAACGTCGGTCGGCAGAGAAAGGAGTTTGAATGATTGAGCGGAGTTACCGACCTCCCTAGTTTTGCCTTTGGCAAAACTAGGGGAAAATGGGGTTCTGGGGTAATTCGTAGTGAGTAATGAGGAATTACGCATTAAACATTCCTAATTCCCAATTATCCATTAGCCGTATCCCCGCAGCCGCCAGTTCTTTATCGGCGCGGCGGAAATAGTTGTAGTATAAAAGCCGGTGCAGTCCTTTCAGATCTTCGCCGAAATATGGAAAGCGCACGGACTTATCGGCGGCAGTCTGTTTTATGCGGTAACTCCCGTTGACTCGCCAGCCGTTCAAAAGACCGATGCTTATCGCGCACGTTGGGCAATGAAACGAACAGCGAACGCACAGCGCGCATTCCGTCCCGAACTTAAACCGAGCCCCGTCAAAGTCGATATTTTCCAACGGGCAGTTGTTGACGCACTTCATGCACTCGATACACTTTTTCATGTCGACTTTCATAAACGGTCCCTGCAGCCGCGCATAAATCCACTCGATGCGGATAATCGGGACGAACCACGCCTTGAGCGGATTAAAATGCACGTTCTCCTTCCGCCCGCTTTGCAGTCCGCGCGCACTCAAACGAACCAGCGCGTCCGCGTAAATAAATTCGCTTTTGACCATCTCTGGCGAATGTCTGAAAATCATATTGTACGGCATGACGTAGTGGCGCTCGGTCAAAAACTCAAATCCCTTTTTTTCAAGAATCTTAATCATTAGTCCGCTTGAATAATTATTCAAAAAATGCCCTTCCCCGCTCGACTTGAATAAAAACGCCCGTTTCTTTGTATGCCGTCTGCCCTGTGCGCCCTCATTCACGTCGGGAAGCGACTTGCAAAAATCGACCATCACTTCAGGCGCGTTAAATCCGTGAATGGGATACCCGAATCCCACAAGGTCAAAGTCGCTCGGATTCGGCGCGGTTTTAAAACTACCGTCCTTTTTCCGCTGAATGTCGTAAATGACAGTCTCGTAGTCCGTCAAATATTTTTTATATAACTCCGCGACAAGCCTCGTATTGCCCGTCCCTGAAAACACATATAAAACCGCTCTCATTTCTTTAGCTCCCTTACGGACAATCATTACCGAGTTTGAATGCCACAGGGCATTCTGTCTGCACGAGTTTGAGAACCGCTAGCCCGTCCTCAATACACCAGTTTTCCCTCAAATTTGCTTTCGACAAACGTGCAGCGAACGGGACTTTTGTTAAGTCTATCAAACTCCGTTTACCCGTTCGCCATTCCCGCCTGCAGCATTCCCTATTCGTAATTCTCAATTATCCGTAATTTTATATAGAAACAAAGCGATCAAGTCAAACATGCCGTTTGCGTTTAGCCGAAGCCCTCTTCGCTTTTCATTCAACAGTAAATCCACTATCATCTGCTCCAGAGAAAAAGATGAAAAGTCGTTTTTTGTTCTATATAATAGCTGCATTTCTCTCCGCTTCGCTTTGTTCCTGCAGGAAAAAGTCTATGCGCGGCTCGCATGGCATAAGGGCGAAGGCGGCTCCGTCGGTGCAGCTTTGGCATTCATCGCCGGAACGAATTTGCGTTTTGTTCGGGTACGGTTATAACGGCGCGGATTTTACGGCGAAGATGACCGAAGAGCTTGAAGCCCGTTACGGCGGCGCTGAAGACGGCGGACTTATTTTGCCGCTGGTCTTTCCCGATGATTTTAAGCGCGGCGGAAGAGCGTTTGCGGCGGATTTCAGCTCTCGTTTGGAAGACGAGGAATTGCGCGGCATTATCCTTTTGGGCGCGCCGGACGGAACGCATAAGGCAATCGCTCGACTGCAAGATTCGTTCGGCGGGAAGCTGCCGTATCCGGTTTTTTCGTTTTTTTCTCAAGACGATGTGCTTGCGATGGAAGATTCTGCGGATATTCTCATTGATCGGGCGCAAAAGGCTGAAATCGACGGCGTTATAGAGCAGGAAAACGAACTTTTATTTACAAAAGAAGCGCCTGAGCTTTTACGAAATGCCGCGGATATAGTCGCTTTATCGGATTCCCCGTTTGAAAAGAATGCGGAATTGCTCGACATTGCCGAACGGCTTACGAACGGCGCAAAAATCGCGCGTTACGTCGACGCCGATACGGGACTTGTTTCCGTCAATCATTTTGTTATGGAGTGAGCCGTGAACGACTTGCAGCAGCTTGAAAACGGCATTATCGGCTCAAAAAAAGCGGCGGACGCGCTTGCGGCAAAAAAGGAAGCGCATATTCTCCTTATTTCCGACTCGCACGGAAGAAAAATCATCGATTTTATTCTTGAGCGTTTTGGAAAAGACGTTGATGCAGTCGTTTTTACCGGAGACGGAGCGGGAGATTTTATCGGCTGCCTTGACAGGGCGGAGACTGATATAAGTTTTATGCAGTCCGTTCCTGCCGTCGCCGTTTTGGTTATGGGAAATAATGACGCGGGCGCGTACCGCTCTTTTGCGTTCAGAGTTTTACGCATTCCGAAAAGCGTTTTGTTTACGGCGGCGGGAAAGAAAATCTATGCAGTCCACGGGCATTTGCAGGGCGTCTACTCCGACACGAAGATTCTTGAAGCGGAAGCGCACATGATGGGAGCGGATATCGCCGTGTTCGGGCACACGCATTATCCCGAAGAACGGCGTGGAAAAGTCTATCTGGTCAACGCCGGAAGCTGCGCTTTGCCGCGTTACGGCTCTCCGCAAAGTCTTGCTCTGATTACAATTACGCAGCGGGAAACGAACGCCGTTTTTTACCGCATCGACATGAAACGCGGCTTGGAGTTTACGCCGTATATTCCCGAGGGAATGGGGCAAAATAATGAGGAAGTAGGGATGTCGAATGCGTAATTGACGGGCGGCAGTGGAAATAGATTGGAAGGATTGAATGACGTTTCCGTCCTTCCAAGTTTGCTAAACGCAAACGTGGAAGGAAATGGGGTCAGGAACTACGCATTCTTAATTAAGCACTACGAATTACCAATTTATGGATTTCCCACATCTCTGTTAAACAGCGTAAAATTTGTCCGTATGGCGTGAGAATGAGCGGCGGGCAAGGTATAAAAACGGCGTATCGAGCAGGCTGGTTGCAATATAGATGAGGTAGCATGAAAGGGTGAGAGAGATAAGTTCGCGCATTGGGTACACGCCGAGGAAAGCGCCGAAATTGAACATGACAATGTTGAGCAACTGCGAAAGCAGCGTAGAAAAATTATTGCGGAACCAGAGCATGGTAGTTCGTTTGCCGGTGATGCGTTCCGTTAAATTCCACCACGCATGATACAGACGCACGTCAAAAAATTCGGAAACGGTATACGCCGTAAGGCTTGCGATAAGAATGCGCGGCGTGTTTGAAAAAAGCTGCTTTATTGCAGGCATGGCAAAGTCGCCTTCCGCCGGAATATAGCGCGTCCACATCAGAGAAAACGCAATAAAAAGCGCGGTCGTAAAAATGCCGATTTTCACCCCCTTATCGGCGTCTTTTTTACCGTATAATTCGCTTAGCATATCGGTCGCAAGAAAACTTGAGGCAAAAAGCATATTGCCGAGCGTTTGATCCAATCCGAATGCGCGGACAAGAACGGTAACTTCGATATTGGCAAAGACGGCGCACAGAGCAATCCACACGTAAATCCCGCTTTTGCCGAAAAATCGGTGAAAAATCAACAGCGACGAAAATGAAATGACGAGCGATAACGCAAGCAGCAATTCGTTTTGCATAAAACCTTCCTAAACTATGATAAAAATGAATTTTTTTGCCGCTGCGTAAAAATTACGAATGCGGCGGATAAAATATATAATGCGGATGCAAGATAGACTGCGAACGGAAACGCGTTAAGCAGCCACAAGGTTTCGATGCAGGAGGGGGCGGCTGCCGCAAGTCCGAGTAAAACGAATGCGCGCCTCGTTTTGCTTTTCGACTTTTCTCCGGCATTTTTATAAACCGCAAAGACAGACTGAGAGTAAAAAATCAGCATTGCAAGAACGAGCGCAGGTTTTACAAACAGCGTGAAAAAGTAAAATGCGCCTGCGGGAGCGATAATGCAGTACGGCATATAAATTGAATAAAAAGCTGCGGAAAGCGGAAAAAACGACTTTATTTTGAATTCGGTTTTATCTTTTACGATAAAAAAATACACGGCAAAAAGCGCAGCCGCAGGAAGCGCGTATTCGTGCGCGGAATAATAAAGAAAGTTTTGTATAAACGAATAGGGGGCTACGCGGTGGATAAACGAAAAAGCGGCTCTTGCCGTCGTTGCAAGTATGCCCGTCAAAAAACCTGCGATGATGACGAGGCGAAGGGCTTTGTCGCGCGCCTTTATCCACACGAACGCGGCGGAAATAGGAAGCAGCGCAATCATAAATACGAACATGGGCGCAGTATAAAGATTTTTTGAGCCTTATTCAAATGGGAGCCTGCCGGCGGCAAAAAACGAAGTTTGAAGGATTAAACGGCGTCTTGCAGGATGGGGCTTCTATGCAAAACGCACGCTCAATGATAGGACGCGCTAACCATTCCCCCACACTCTGCTTCAGAGCGGCAGCCTAAAACCATTTTCATCGAGTTTTCTCCAGAAAACTCAGGCAGGCGGGACACCGGTAAGTCTATCAAGTTCCACAGCAACCGCCCGCTATTTCTAATTCTCTTACAGGCGGCAGAGAAAGATGTTTGAAAGATACAACTTGGATTCCCGCCCGCATGAGTTTTGCTAGTGCAAAACTTGCGGGAAACAGTGTCTTGCGGTTTCTAAAGGCGAACTTGCACAATGTCAAGGTATGTTAACTACTGCCGCTGCCCAAAAGCGCAACTTTACGCCGCGGGATAAAACTCCGCATTACGCATTCTAAATTCCTCATTACAGCTTAAACTCGTCCACTTCCTGTACGACTTTTTGAATGGTGCCGGTATTTTTTTGCGTTGTTTCATGCACTTCCTGAATAGCGTTGTTTATGTTGTGAATATCGTCGGTCATTTCGTTCATTTTTCGGGCGATGGTGTCCGTCAAGTCGTTGAGCGTTTTCATTTCTTTTGCCGTACGCGTGCCGTTATTAAACATTTCTTGAGACTTCTCTTTAATATCGTGCGTTATTGCGTTGATGTCGGTAATCGCCGCCGTAATTTTTTTGCTTCCGGTTTCCTGCTGCTGCATCGCATCCAAAATATGCGCGTCCTGTTCGGAAATCTTATCGACGAGCGCATACACCTGTTCAAACGTCCGTTCGGTTTTATTGCCCGCCTCCGTCAAGTTCTTGATGATTTGCAGCGATTCCTTGATAACCGCCGCAATCTTTTTTCCTTGAACGTTCGATTCTTCGGCAAGTTTTCTAATTTCACCGGCGACGACTGCAAATCCTTTTCCCGCCTCGCCTGCATGAGCCGCTTCAATCGCCGCATTCATCGCAAGAAGATTCGTTTGGCTTGCGACGTTTTGAATAACTTCACCCGCCTCAAGCAAGTCCCCGGACTTTTTGGCAATCTGTTCAGCAACGTCTTTCGCGTTTTTCGCCCCCGACTTACCGTTTTCAGTCAAACCGTGCGCCTCCTGCATCAGCGCATTGCTCTCTTCAAGCCGGGCGGTAACGGCGCGGACATTGTCAATCATCGTTTTTATCAAAGACGACGACTGTTCAACTTTTTCCGACTGCGTTTCAATATAATTATCCAAAGTTTGGAGCGTCTCGATGATTGCTTTAACGGTATCGTCAGTTTGCGAAATACTTTCCGCCTGATATGTCAGTTTTTGTTTGAGCGCGTTTATATTTTCTTCAATGTGACCTGCGTCTTTCGCGGTGCGCACCATACTCTGGGTCAGGAGCGCATCTTGTTCAGTCAAATGTAAAAGCGTTTTATCAATCGTTTCTATTATACTTCGATTAGCGGTTTGCTTTGACCGCAGCGCGGATTCGTCTTTTGCCAATTACTTTACGTGCTCTTGCTTTCCGAGGTCGGCGACTAGGAACAAAATGATTCCGGTAATACCGGCGTTGATAATGACGTGGGGAAAAAGGAAATACTGGAGCATGATGGAAACGGCTTCTTGAAAGGTTTTTTCGCCGAGTATCGGAACGAAAACCATGATATGAATGACTTCCCAGCTTCCGGCAAAACAGGAAAAAAGCAAAATGGTTTTGCCGGTGAGCGTTATGCGTCCGTACCTCCGTTTGAGAATAAGAACGATGACGGCGCAGATAATGCCAGAAAGAGACGTTGCCGCAGAACAGCCGCGAGCCGTCCAGCCGCCAATGGTGTAGCGGTACACGCTTCCGACAAGCCCGACTATAATTCCGGCTGCAGGTCCGATAAGCACAGTCGCGACTACTGCAACGCCTGTCCGGATATTGACGATTGCGCTTCCGATTTTCAATCCGAGTATCGACGCGAAAATGTTTAAAACGGCGAATATTATCGTCAGTCCTATCGCTGCGATAAATTCGCTTTGCGTTCTATTGTGGTACACCATGGCGGACTTTACCGGTTTTATTTTGAATAAAAAGTAAATAACCATGAAAAAGAGGGCGACGTTCGAAATAAGAGAAAAAAGAGCTGTCATATTCATATATTTTCCGCAATCGTAAGAATTTTAGAGTTAATAACATGTATGGAATAAGTTATCAAGTATGTATTTGTCGGGCGGAGAACGTCGGGCGACGGAGAATGGCGTTTGAAAGATTTAACTAAGTTACCGCCCTCATTAGTTTTCCAGCAGAAAACTAGAAGATAAACAGGCTTGGAATGAGGCGGATTTAGCGAACGGTAAAAACTCAGTCAGAGAGATTTAGAGGACTTGCCGCCAACTTTAGTTTTGCCTAAAGGCAAAACTAACATGAAAACGGTATTTGGAAGAGCAGAGAGCGGGAGGATGGGATAATTTTTAATAAATCACCCCGACGCAGAGCGTCGGGGTATCTATGATGTCTTTTGTCATAAGCCAAAATCAAGCTCCGGCTGTCCCTCATATATCTTTGTAT
>JBQNBN010000066.1:0-15628 GCA_052169915.1 Treponema sp. | reverse complement strand
CTCCCCCCCCCCCCCCCCCACACACACACACACACACACACACACACGTCCGGATAATAGCAAATCCTCCGTCTTTTTGTTATTATGGGCCATGCGTAAGTTCATTCCCTTTCTTTTGACAGCGGCGGGGCTGTTTTTCCAGTCCTGCGCAAAAACCATCGGATACGGCGTCGTTTTGTGGAATATGCCGGAGCACCGCATTCAAGACGGAGACGTCGTTCCCGTCTACATAAAATCGAATATTTCTCAAGTTTACGTTATCGGCGCGGGGGATAAAAAAATCGAAGCGCCCTTGTGGCAGATAACGGAGCCTGTTTCAAAGCAAAAGGCGCGCGCGGAGGCGGCAAAGTATGCAGCGTTCCGGCACACCTACGCAAAAGCTACGCTCGACGGACTTCCGATGAGAGCGGAACCGCTCAACACGGCAAAGCAAGTCTACCGTCTCAGAAAAAACGAAACGGTGCGCGTCCTCTTTAAGGGCGAAGGGCAGGCGGTTATGTCCGGAAAAACCGCGCTTGAAGGCGACTGGCTCCGCATTTTGACGTCGGACGGCACGCAGGGCTGGTGTTTTTCGTATAATTTGAAGCAATTTAAAACGCAGGAAGACGGCGCGCTCCCTGAAGCCGACGAACAGGAAGAAAAAGAGGACTTTACAGACTTGGAAGCGGCGCTTTCCAAAGTCTGGCGCCCTGAAATCTATCGGCAGATGATAGGCGCAAAGCGTATCGACCCGCAGATGCTTTCCGAATCTTACGGTCTATCCTACGACGATGAAACGCGGCATATTTTATTTAAAATGCCCGACGCTCAAGGCGAATGGGATTATACGGGGGCGGAAAAACTTGCGAACGGCGAATACCGGCTCAACGACACGCCCTTGACGCTTACGCTCCGCTCGGAGGACAGCCTCACGGCGCGCTATACGGGAGATGACGGCAAGCCTGCAAACTTTACGCTCGTTTTAATAGAAGAGAACATCGGCGACCTCATCGAGCAGGAGTTTGAACGGCGCAGGCTTTTATTTGAAAAAATATACGCGGCGGGTCCCGTGTTCAAAAGTTCAAGTTACGGCACGCTCGCGTTCAAGCAAGACCGCGCCTTTACGTGGAACGGCTACCGACTGCTTGTGCTTTCAGTTATTGCGCAGTCGGCAAAAAAAAGCGGCGTCGTTTCAATAAAATATTTTACCGGTTCAGCGCTTTCAAAAAACTACGACGGCGTTTTGACATTCGCCTTTGACGGCATGGCAAAGGAAGTCAATTTCTTGTACCGACTGGAAGCAAACGGGCTCCGGCTTGAAGACGCCGCCCCATCGGCAATAAAAGACGGCGTCATAAACGAACGGCGTTTAAGTCCGCTTGTGCTATTTTTCAGCGCGAACCGCTAGGAAGGCGAGCGCATGGCATTCGTTCAGTTTTCTCAAGTCTCCCTTGCCTTCGGGGATCGCGACATTCTCAAAAACGTTTCGGTAAACCTGCAGACCGGCACCAAAGCGGCGCTCACGGGCGCAAACGGAGCTGGAAAGTCGACGCTTATCAAAGTGATGGCAGGTCTGCTTCCCCCTGATTCAGGCGCCGTCGCAATCGAAAAAAACACGCGCATCGCATATCTTCCGCAGGCAGGTCTTACGCATTCGGGGACGACTTTAATAGAAGAATGCGACCGCGCTTTTGCATTCGGCTACCAACTGCAAGAGCAGATCGACGAACTCGGCGAGAGGCTTCAAACAAATCCGCAGAACACGGAAAGCCTTGTTTTGCAGCAGTCGGCATTGATTGCAAAACTTGAAGAGAGCGGATGGCACCGGAGGCGCGCGCAGGCACAAAGCGTACTGACGGGGCTCGGCTTTTTACAAAGCGACTTTGAAAGGCGGACGGAAGAGTTTTCCGGCGGCTGGCAGATGAGAATCGCGCTTGCAAAGGCTTTAATGCAAAATCCCGACGTTCTCCTTCTCGATGAGCCGACAAACTACCTCGACCTTGAAGCGAGGACATGGCTTGAGCAGTTTTTGCTCGGTTACAAAGGCGCGTTTTTGCTCGTCAGTCACGACCGCTATTTTTTGGACACGACGATAAACGAAGTGTTCGAACTGTTCGGCGGGGATTTAAAACGCTATCCGGGAAACTTTACGCATTACGAACAGGTGCGGAAAGTCGAATTGAAAACGCTTGTCGCCGCATACGAACAGCAGCAAAAAGAAATCCGTCATCTTGAAGACTTTATCCGCCGCTTCGGGAGCAAGGCGACAAAGGCGGCGCAGGCGCAGGATCGGCAAAAGCAGCTTGATAAAATAGTCCGCATAGAAATCCCCGAACAACTGAAAAAAATCCATTTTAGTTTTCCGCCCGCACCGCACTCTGGGCGTATCGTTCTCCGCTTAAACGGCATCGAAAAATCCTACGGCGGCAAAAACGTTCTCGAAGGCTTAAACCTCGTTCTTGAAAACGGGGAGCGGCTTGTCGTCGCGGGGCGGAACGGCGCAGGAAAGTCGACTCTTTTACGCATTATCGCAGGCGTTGACTCAAACTTTTCAGGAGACGCGGTATTCGGTTCAGGCGTTACGGCAGGTTATTTTTCTCAAGACAGCGCGGAAAAAATCTCAGGCTCAGTCAGCGTCCTCGACTATCTTGAGTCGATTGCGCCGCTTGAACTCATTCCCAAAGCGCGCGATATGCTCGGAGCCTTTTTGTTCCGCGGGGACGACGTGTTTAAAAGTCTTGACGTTTTAAGCGGCGGGGAAAAAAGCCGCATTGCGTTGCTTACGCTCCTTCTCCGCGAAAACAATCTTTTAATCCTCGATGAGCCGACCAATCACCTCGACATGCACTCAAAAGACGTGTTGCTTGACGCGCTCAAAAGTTTCGGCGGTACGGTGATTTTCGTCAGCCACGACCGCGGCTTTATCGAAGGACTTGCGACCAAAGTCCTCGAACTCAAAGAAGGCGCTTCCCGCGAGTTTCCCGGCGGCTACGGCTACTATCTTGAACGCCTTGAAGCCGAACAAAGCGGAAAAGTCGGCTATTCGTCCTTTGGGGCAGGACTTACGGAAAGTCAAACAGCTACAGCAATGCCGAAAGAGGCGGAAAACCAACCTAAATCGACTGGAAAAGTTTCATGGGAAGAAAACAAGCGCGTTCAAGCCGAAAAGCGCAAGGCGGAAAAAGAAGTTTCCCGCATAGAAGACGCGATAGCCGAGTGCGAGGCGCAAAAACGCACGGCGGAAGAGCGGCTTTCGCTGCCTGAAGTCTATTCCGACGGGGAAGCGGCGCAAAAGACGCAAAAAGAAATCGCCGCCCTTGCAGCCAGCCTTGATGCGCTCAACGCGGAGTGGGAAGAAGCGATGGAAAACGTTTTAGCGTTCGGAGAATGAACGCGGACGGACGGCAAAAGCGGTTTCAGGCAGGCTGACTGTAAAACGCCATTTTTGCGGCGGGAACGGCATTTTACGAGCGCGGAAATGTTGTTTGCTCCGGCAACGGACACGCCCGCTCCCGCACTCGCAACGCGCCCAACAACAAGCGGCAAACAGCATTGCGTCCCCGCTCCCCGCTTTGCAGTCGTTTTATGAATAATTCAAATCGGTCAGAATCTCGGTGTGGTCGGCAAAAACTGCGACGGTGTGCTCCTCGTGGCAGGAGGCAAGTCCGTCTTCCGTGCGCACCGTCCAGCCGGTGTCGTCGGTGTACACGTCCGCCGTGCCGAGATTGAGCATGGGCTCGATTGCAAGCACCATTCCCGCCTGAATGCGCGGGTTCGGACCGCGTCCGGGGCAGTTGGGAATGCTCGGATCTTCATGAACGTCGAGCCCCACGCCGTGCCCGCAATAATCGTAAACGACGCCGTAATTGTGCTTAACCGCAATATTGTACACCGCGTTTGAAATGTCGCTGATTCTGTTCCCTGCGCGGCAGGCTTTTATGCCGGCGGCAAGGCACTCAAGCGTAACTTCGTCAAGTTTCCGCCATTCGGGTTTGACGTTTCCCACCAAAATCGTGTGCGACGAGTCGCTGATATAGCCGTTTAAGTCTATTCCCACATCGAGCGAAACCAAATCGCCGTCGCGGATTATGCGCTTTTTGGACGGCACGCCGTGTATGACTTCATCGTTAATGCTGATGCAGGCAGCTCCCGGAAAGTCCTCGCGGTACCACGCAGGCGTTCCCCCGTGCGAAAGCATAAAATCCTTGCACAAATCGTCAATCCGCTTGGTTGAAACGCCGGGTTTTACCTCAGGGATTACCGCCTTAAACATATCCGCAAGCAAATGACAGGACTTCCGAATCCCGTCGATTTCATCGCTGTTTTTTAATCGAATCATATTTTCCTCCATCAATTCCTAATTAAAAATTACGCATTCTTAATTTCACATTCCGCATTAAGAATTCCCCATTATCCTTTCTTCTTTTTTGAAATGCGCGCAATTTCTTCCATGCAGGCGTCGTAGGTACAAAGATCACCCATTTCGCGGTAGACCGCCGCCATTTTCGACAGGAAAAACGCGTCGTCGGACGGAGAAAAACCTAAATCCAGCGCGCGCTCCCATACGTCAAGGGCAAGTTCGCCGCTCAAACGCCCTTCAATATTGCGCTTCAAAATGCCGAGCGTAAACGCCATAACTTCCGGAAAAAAAATCTTAAAATAGTTATAGCCGTATTCCATTTTGATTATCTGCTCAAGCAGATTGAACGCGTCGTAAAACTCCCCGCGGAGCGTCAATTCTTCGGCAAGGATATAGCCGAAGTCCATAAAATCCTCGCGCGAAAACCAATATTTCAGCGAAAAATCCGCGTGCTCGGTCGACATCCGTTTAAATTCTGCAACCGCTTCGTCTTCCCGCCCGTGCATGAGGTCAAAAAAGATAAGTTTTGCGCGGCTTTCATAGTCTTCGCGTTCCAAAAGCCACGTGCGATAGTCAAAATTAACCTTTGCCGAACGGGCGGCGCGGTAGGCGCCGGTATACGCGCTGTCAAAAATCTCGCGCTGGCGCAGGTCGCTTAAAATTTCGTACGCCGCAACAAGTTCTCGGAACTGCTCCGATTCAGGAGACTGCGTCATATCGGGGTGCAAAAGTTTCGCCTTTTTCCGGTACGCCCTCTTTATCTCCGCTGCAGTCGCGTCCTTCCTGACGCCGAGCACTTTATAGCAGTCGATCATTAAAGAATCTTAAACAAATCTTCGACCTGCTCTTTGTGCACGACGAGGACGGGGCAGTTTGCGTACGTCGCAATTTCCATTCTGGCAGTCGTATGAATGTTATGGCGGTACGAATTATCGGGAACGTAGGACGTTTTTTTCGCCGAACCGCCGCCGATTAAAATCATGTCCGCCTTAAACTCGTCCGCCGCGTGAATCGTTTCCGCCCACACGGAGCCTGAACGTATTTCCGTCTGAATTTTCAGTCCCTTGGACTTTGCAAGGTCAGAAACGTAGGCAAGATATTTTTTCCCGTCAGCGTCCAAGTCGGAAAGATAGGAATCGCGCTCATCCGCCGTAAAAACGCGGGAATTGGTCAAAAACTTGACGGCGGCTGAGTCCGTTACGAACACCGCTTTCATATTGAGCGAAAGTTGTTTTGCAAGGATTATGCCGTACATCGCCGCGTGCACGGAGGACTCGGAGCCGTTTACCGCAACTACAATATTTTTTAAAATAGGTTTCAAAAATTCACCTCTCTTTATCCGCTTACGCCTGCGGAATTTTTGTCCGCACGTTTTTTCAGCGACTTCAGCACGAATACGTTTTCCCGCTCTTTTTCTTCCAAGACGTTTTCAATGTATTTTTTTGTTTCGAGCGTTTGCGGAATAATCATTTTGTCGAGCGCGTTGACGCGTCGCTGCGTTTTTTTGACTTCCGCCGCAAGCCGCCAGACAATCGTTCTGATTGACGCCATCTGCACAAGCAGCGAAAGCAAGTCGAAAAAATGAGAAATAACTTCGTCGGTGTTGGCAAATGTGCCAATCATCGAATAAAAAAGTTTTTTTTCAGGGAACGTAACGTCAAGCGACTGGAAATTCATACCGCCGACGGTCAAAAGTTTTTCCTGCATAACAAAATCGTAATGCACCGAATGCGAAATGCGCTCAACTTGATCGCTTCCGTCCGCCATAAGCATACGCTTAAACGCAGGGTATGCGCGCGCAATAACGGCGTCAATATCGCGCTCAAGCATTTTCACTTTGCCGACCATGCGCATAAGTTCCTGCACCAAAATCTCGCGCTTTTGTTCAAGCAGACCGTAGCCGTTTTCAGAGACGGCAAGCTGCTCTTTCATCAAAAGAAGATTGGATTTTGTCGGCGCGACGTTGAGTTTTTCCATTTTTAACGCGCCCCTCCGGCCGAAAGATATTTTTGAATAAAGCGCGGCTCAATTCGGTATAATTCCGACTGCGGAAGCGCGGAGAGCGCCTTCCAGCCGATTTCAAGCGTCTGCTCGATGGTGCGGTCTTCATATTCGCCCTGCGCAAAAAACTCGCGTTCAAGAATATCGCCGAATTTTAAATAATTCCGGTCAAGCGAAGACAATTCTTCATCTCCGATAATCGCGGCAAGATTCCGAATCGATTTTACCTTTGAGTACGCGGCAAAAAGTTGACTTGAAACGTTTGCGTGGTCGTCGCGCGTAATGCCGCTTCCGATTCCGTCTTTCATCAAACGCGAAAGACTCGGCAGCGCGGATACCGCAGGGTAGAGTCCCTTTTGGTCAAGTTCGCGGTCAAGCACAATCTGCCCTTCGGTGATATAGCCGGTTAAGTCCGGTATCGGGTGGCTGATATCGTCGTTCGGCATCGTCAAAATGGGAATTTGCGTTACGGAGCCTTCAGAAGACTTAATTTTTCCTGCGCGCTCGTACAATTCCGCCAAATCTGAATACAGATAGCCCGGATACCCCTTCCTGCCCGGCACTTCCCCGCGCGTCGTAGAAATCTCGCGCAGCGCTTCGCAGTAATTGGTCATGTCCGTCATAACGACTAAAACGTGCATGCCCTTTTTGAACGCGAGGTACTCGGCGGCGGTCAGAGCCGAGCGCGGCGTCATAATACGCTCAATAGACGGCGCATCCGCAAAGGACTGGAACATAACGACTTTGGACAGGACGCCTGAGGCTTCAAAGGAATCGGTAAAAAAGCGCGCAACGTCGTATTTAATTCCCATGCCCGCAAAAACCATAACGAATTGCGAGTCGCCGGAGCGCAGTTTTGCCTGCCTGATGATTTGGGCGGCAAGTTTGTTGTGCGGAAGACCGTTGCCGGAAAAAATCGGCAATTTTTGCCCGCGCACCAGCGAGTTCATGCCGTCGATCGCAGAAATTCCGGTTTGAATAAAGTCGTGCGGGTAATCGCGCGAATACGGATTTATGGGGCTGCCGTTTACGTCTTCCATTTCAGACGAGATAATCGGCGGATAGCCGTCAAGCGGTTCGCCGAGTCCGTTAAAAATCCGTCCAAGCAGCCCTTCGCCTACGCGTAAGCGTAAAGGCTCGTCCAAAAACTCAAACGTAGACGACGAAATATCGATTCCCGTCGTGTCTCCGAAAATCTGCACGACGGCGGCGTCTTTCGATAAATCGATAACGCGCCCGATTTTCTTTTCGCCCCGTTTGTCGCGGACGCAGACCGTCTCGTTGTAAAAAGCGTTTTCAGTCCTTTTGACGGCGACAACCGGCCCGTCGACGGACTGAACTCCGCGGTATTCAATTCCTTTCATAACGCCGCCTTGCCGTAAATGCTTTCAAGTTCGCTGAACTGCCGCTCAAGATGCAGCGAAACTTCGTTTATCATCTCAAGTTCATCGTTCGGAACGCTCAATTTTATGCGCACGATGTCTTCGCGGACGCCAAGCGCGCCGACTTTCGTCAAAGGACAGCCGTTTTTGATAACGGAAAGAGAACGCGCATAAAATGTCATCATCAGTTCGAGAATTTTTATCTGTTTTGAAGCGGCGCAGTAACAGTCGATTTTATCAAAACCGCTTTGCTGCAAAAATCCGTTTTTTATCATTTCGGCGGTAAGGAGAATTAAACGCTCTGAATCCGGCAGCGCGTCAGGCCCGATAAGACGGACGATTTGCTCAAGCCGCTGCTCGCGTTTAAGCAAATCCAGCGCCTGCGTCCGTAATGTCCACCATGCCGAATCGTGCTTTTCCCACCAGTCTTTAACTTCGTCCGCGTATTCGGAATACGAATCGATCCAGCCGATTGCAGGATAGTGGCGGGCGTTTGCAAGTTCGCGGTTGAGCGCCCAAAAACAGCGGATAAAGCGTTTGGTGTGCTGCGTAACCGGCTCGGAAAAATCTCCGCCCGGAGGCGAGACCGCGCCGATAACGCTTACCGAGCCTTCGCGCCCGCATAAACTGGTTATGCGCCCCGCGCGCTCGTAAAAACTTGCAAGACGCGTCGGAAGATAGGCGGGAAAGCCCTCTTCGGCAGGCATTTCTTCCATACGGCCGGACAGTTCGCGGAGCGCTTCCGCCCAGCGGCTCGTCGAATCCGCCATAATCGCAACGTGCATACCCATGTCGCGGAAATATTCTGCAAGCGTAATCCCCGAATACAGCGAAACTTCACGCGCGGCAACCGGCATATTCGACGTATTCGCGATAAGAATCGTGCGCTCCATGATGGAACGCCCCGTCCGCGGGTCGATAAGTTCGGGGAATTCGGTGAGCACTTCCGTCATTTCGTTTCCGCGCTCGCCGCAGCCGATGTACACGATTAAATCCGCGTCGCACCACTTTGCAACCGAATGCTGCGTCATCGTCTTTCCCGTCCCGAATCCGCCGGGAATGGCAGCAGTGCCGCCCTTGCTCAAGGGAAAAAACACGTCGATGACGCGTAAGCCCGTAATAAGCGGCTCGGAGACTTCAAGTTTGTCCGTGTAGGGGCGCGGTTTTCGCACCGGCCAAAACTGCGAAAGTGTAATCTCTTCGTCAAACTCGGTCGCCGCGATCACATCGTCGACGGCGTAGTCTCCGCTTCCCTTAAAAGATGCAAGCGTCCTTCCGCGTATGTACGGCGGCGCCATAATCGTCTGTGTAACGGACTCGGTTTCTTTTACCGTCCCAAGCGGAAAGCCCGGATTTACCGCGCTCCCCTGTCTTACGCCGTCCGCCGCCTCAAAACGCCAGATTTTTTTTGCGTCGAGCGGTTCGGTGCGGACGCCGGATCTCAAAAACGCGCCGCTTTGTTCCGCCAAATCTTTAAGCGGCCGCTGAATGCCGTCGTAAATCGTACCGACAAGCCCCGGCCCCAACTTGAGCGACAAAGGCCGCTCCTCGCTTATAACTTTTTCGCCGATTTTCAGTCCCGAATCGTCTTCATAAACTTGAATCGTCGCTTTTCCTTGATTTTGCCGTATGATTTCGCCGATGAGACGCTTTTCGCCGACTTCAACGACGTCGTATAAACCGCAGCCGTCAAGTCCCTCGGCAAAAACAATCGGCCCTGAAACGCGCGTAATTTTTCCTTCAATCATTTATCTTCAAGCCTCCCGCCGAACAATGCCGAATACAGTTCAGTCCGGCGCGCGTTGAGCGCGGAGCGCGCCAATTCCGGGATTGTCATTCTCACGCGGACGGTTTTATCGTCGCTTTCAATTATAATTCCTTCTTTTTTTACCGCGCCAAAGTCGTCTTCAACTATAAACTTATTGAATTCGGTCTGTTCGTACCGGCTTACCTGCAAAACGCCGTCCAAACGCTTTTTTACGTCGTCCGCGCGAAAGCCGTACACGTAAACCGCCGCGCTTTTCGACGTGAGCGCGTCTTGGTACTTTTGAAAAAGCCTGAGCAAAAGGTCGAGCCGCTCGTCTTGGGAAAGACTTTCAAAATACGCGCCGACGCATTTTTCCATTGACTCTTCGACGTACGAAACGAAAAAACGCGCTTTTTCAAGCGGAAAAGACGCCTCTTTATCCTTTTGAAACTCGGAGCACTCTTCTTTAGTCTTTGCCTCAAGTTCCTTTTCCGACTTTTCAAGGCGCGCATCGATGGCGGCTAAAAGTTTTTTTGCCTCCGCTTCCGCGCGCTCTAAAATCCGCTCAGCCTTTTTGCGGGCGTCCGCTTGTATTTCCTTATCGAGAATCTCCGTAGAACGCAGTTCTTCCATATTTTTTCCTTAAAAAACGTAAGCATTACCAAAAGTTCGACTGTCAAAACGCGCCTGCAAAACCGTTCGCTGGAGGCATAGCCGCAAAACGCTACACCTGCACGCCGACTGCATCCTTGATAGCGTCCGAAAGCGAGCGTTTTCCTTCAAGCCGCCCGTTGAGACCCGGGATTTCTACAATCAGCGGATATTTTCCGGTTTTCTGCCACGCAATCACCTCTTCTTCAATCTGAACGGAAACGCTTTCCGTCAAAATGAGCACTTTCGGAATCTCATCCATCGGCGCGGAAGACGGAGAAGAAAGACCGGTAACGCGGTTAAACGCGTCCAAAATCGACTGCCGCGTATATGCGGCAACTCCGCTTATTCCCGTCAGTTTAAAGGCAAGGACAATTTCCCGGTCGCCGATTATGTAAAACTTCAAAATGAGCGTCCAATCAAAGAATGATGATTAAAAGCGCGACCAAAAAGCCCCACAAACAAATGCCTTCGGCAAGACCGACGAACGGGAGCGCTTTTCCGGACAATTCCGCGTTTTCGCTCATCGCGCCCATCGCCGCCGCTCCTATTTTTCCGACCGCCATGCCGCCGCCGATACACGCAAAACCGACTGCAAAAGCGGCGGCAACGTATTTAATCGGAGAAGACTCGCTCTTTTCTGCGGCGCTTCCCGTTTCCATTGAGCCGGAATGGGAATGAGCACTTTGTGCGGACAAAAACGCCGCTGTCGTCAAAAAAAGCGCGGCGGCAAAGATCAAAATTTTCTTGTTCATAGAATACCTCGTTGTTTCCTATATTTTATTTCCATAATAAAACGTGAGCGGAACAAATTCCGTGCCGGTTTCATTAAAAAATTTCGAAAAGAATTCATAATACTGCAATCGGATAACTTGAATTGCGACAATCATGCCCTCAAGGACGACTACAATCGCGTTTCCGGCAATCAGCACCAGAATGCCTAAGCCTAAAGCGCCCCCGCACATCTGCGTCATCGTGTTGATGATGTAGCCCAGCACCGCGTGCGCAAGCGCAAAAGCGCCGACGCGCAAAAAACTGACCGTATTCGACATATAATTTGATATGACTTCGATAAGTTCGACTAAGCCCGTGATAAGCAGCGACCCCAATCCGTTTTCCGCAGCGGGACGTTTGCCTTCGATAAGACGCTCGAACGGATGTCCGAACGCGGCGAAAAACAGGCTCAAACCGATTATAATCCAGTCGTACGCA
Organism: Treponema sp.; assembly: GCA_052169915.1. Classification (GTDB taxonomy): domain Bacteria; phylum Spirochaetota; class Spirochaetia; order Treponematales; family Treponemataceae; genus Treponema_D. The sequence continues at coordinate 4,296 of JBQNBN010000066.1, read as the reverse complement.
GCGGGACGGTGCGAAAAAGAGGCAATTCTGACGGCAAAGGCGACGACGTACCAAAAGAAAACGGCGCCTGCAAGTCCCGTTTTGCCGAAGAAAAACGCGCCCCAGTGTTTTTTCGCCGCTTTATTCAGCAGGTTGATAACCAGTCCTGCCGAATTGATGATAAAACCGATTCCGACGGCGATCCCGAAAACGTGAAACATGACTTTTATCGAATGCGGGTCGGAGGACGGCATCATTTTGACAATCGGAGCGCGAGGTTTTCCGAACAGCCCCGTTACAAAATGCGCAAACGGCTCAAGGACGGTTTCGTTGGAAAAAAACTCGCCGGTGATAAGCCCCATAACGGAACTTGAAACGCCGACTGCGATAAAAATCGGAGCGAATTTGTTCCAGCCGCCGACCTTTATCTTTTTTTTCGCCATTAAAATTCCTGCAAGCAAAAAAATAAGCCCTTGTCCCAAGTCGCCGAACATAATGCCGAACAAAATCGTAAAGAAAACCGCTACAAACGGCGTCGGATCGATTGTGCCGTACACCGGCGCGCCGTAACTGAAAATCATGCGCTCAAAACTCTGCACAAATTTTCCGTGCTTGAGTTTTACCGGCACGCTCTCCTCTCCTGAAAGGACTGCCGGCACTTCCGTCGGAAGATACTCGCGGATTGCAATGCGCCCTTCGGTAAGAGAATCCAAATGTTTGATAAACGCGCGGCTGCCGTAAGCGGGAACCCAGCCGGTTAAGCGGTAGACCATCGCAGTCGCTTCAAGGCGCGCTTCAACGGCGGCAATCTGCACGCTCACCGCAAAAGCGCCCAGCAGTTGGAGAATGAGGGCGCGATGCGTTTCGGCATAACTTTTGCGCTCTTCGTTTAAGTCGTCGAGTTTTTTTTCTTCTTCGCGCTTTTCTTTTTCAAGCGTCAAAAGAACGTCGGAAGGAATGCCTTTAAAGTCTTTCGGAACCTCCATACCGACAAAGCCTGACTTTTTCAGTTCCGTATCGAGGGCAAAACGCCCCTTTTTCGTCGACGCGGCAAGAATGCGCGAAGCGTCCTCGCCGAGCGGAACGACAACTGCGTGCCCGCCGAGCGAGGCTTTGAGGGACGGAATGTTTTCCGGCGGGATTTTCCCAATTTTAAGCGACAAAAACGAAAGATTTTCCAATTCGGAATACGCAATCTGCAAATTGGAAAAGGCAAGCGCTTCTTTATACGCGTCTCGGACGCGGTTCGTCTCTTCTGTCTGTGCGTCAAAGCGTTTGGAAAGAGAATCGACTGCGGCAAGAACTTTCGACGCGTTTTCGCGGTCTTCATCCTTTGCGGCGAGGCAGGTGAGAATTCCTGACTCCCTGTCGGGAAGACCTAAAAATGCGCGCGCTTTTTGCAGCGCGTCGAAAAACGCGCCGTCGGCTTTTGCAGGGTCAACTCCGTGCGCGGTGCCTGCATCCGCATGACGCTTTGACTGCAGTTGGAATTCCCCGCTGTGTCCGAGATATTCAACGACATTCGAAATGTCTTCTTTTAGAATCATCATTTCGATGAGCCGCATTTCCGTTGTCCGCGCCATCGCTAAACTCCTTCCTTCCCGCTTCCGGCAATGCCTGCCGCGTACATCGCTTCAGTCCTGTCCGCATTCAGACGGATGCACTCCGCCGCCGCCCGAATGCAGTTCAATTCCTGCAGTTTTATCATAAAAAACATCGCAAGGTTTGCGTCCGTCATCGGATACCGGTGAAAAATATGCTGCGCTCTATCCGCCTGTTCAATACGGATTTTTTGTTCGACCCACATCGGATTGATTTTCCACGGAACGCCTTCTTCATAATCGTTCAAAAAACGGGCGAATTTCCAATCTTTCCATGCCTCATACGAATCAAGCGGACGGTCAAGCGCATCGAAGGCGTACGCGCAGAACGGATCGAACACGTGCGCCGACTCTTCCGCGTAAAAAAGATGGGGCAGAATGCTTTTTCTTTCCATATTATAGTAAACGCGGAGGCGCAAAACCCAAAGCATATTTTTAAGCGAATAGTCGTTTTTAATATAGGAAGCGACCGCTTCTCCTGCGTCCCCCTGCCCCTTCTTTGCCGCGCGCCAAATAATATGAAGACGCTGTACGTCAAGCCTAAACGAATAATCGGGAAGCGCGTCAAAGGAAGGAACTTTATCATACCAACCGTATTCGGAATCCTTGGTAAAAAGCCTGACGTCAGGCCACGCGTCGTAATTAAAAACGCCGTATCTGCCTATCCGCACCGGCTCATCGATTTCCTGTCCCTGACTTACTGCTGCGGCAAGAGATTTTAAGTTTTCGATTTCATAGCGGCGGAGCAGTTCGATAAGCAAGCGTGCAGGTTTTGAATACGCGCCGAGCAGTTTCATGTATTGTTTTATAAAAAGTTTTAAAGCTTCTCGCTCAATCTTACCGGCAAGCATGACTTCGGGAACGGACGGAACGGGAGAAGAAAAAATCAACTCCCAAAGCGCCGAAAGCGATTGAGCATTAAAAAGCCGTTCCGCACTCCTTCCGACAAACGCTTTTTGCAGCATTCCGGAGGTTTTTGCATAGACGTAGGCGGACGCTTCCGAATGTTCCATCGTATCCTCTTTTAATTGGAAGAAAGGGCTTCTTTAAGCCGCGCATTAAACGCATCCGCATCCATTCCGGCGTTTTTTACGGCGGCAACGTACTCATCAAATCGTTTTTTATAGTCCGTTTCTATTTGAGTTTTCCGAGCGGCGCGTACGCCGTCATACTTTTTTACGATTGCCTCAAATTTTTGTGCGTACTCGGCATCGGCTTTTGCGCGGGCTAAAGAAATCTTTTTATCGGCGCTCAACTGCGCTTCTTTTACAAGCGACTCCGCCTGCTGTTCAACTTCAATAAGGTGATTGATTATATTGATTTCCGATTCCGCCATCGCCGTACCCCGTAAAACGCTTTTACGAACGCTTAAAAGCGCAAAAAATTATATCAGTCGTTTTCATACGCCCATATCGTCCGCATAACGTCGTCGGCGGACTTTGCGCTCATAATATCGCTGCAAAAGCCGGGTTTCCGTAAGATATCCGCGCAGGAAGTCAGAATGTTGAGACGACCGGCGGTATTTTCTCTGCCGCCGAGCATCATTATCACAATGTGAACAAGACTGTCGTCAAAAGAGTTCGCATTTAAGCCGCCTGAATCAAAATCAATGCCGTAATCGATACCCTTCCGGCTTATGCCGAGCGCGACAACGGCGTCGGAAGCCGAATCGCAGACCGCATGAGGGACGGCAACTCCTTTGCAGATGCACGTGTTCATTTGCTCTTCGCGCGCAATGAGCGCGTCCATCGCTTCCGTGCGGTCTATAGACGGATTTGAGCGGACGAGCGTTTCTAAAAGTTCTGCAAAAAGCGAATCCTTATCGGAACTTTCAATATCAACAAGAATGGTTTGAGGCTTTAAAAAACTGCTTAACATATTCCGACCGCCTTATTTCAATTCATTCTTACTTTTTATTTATGTTATTCCGTTTGCGCCGTTTCGGAGGCGGGATTTTCAGATCCTTCAACATTCTTAATTTCGGTGTCAGGCGTTTCGCCGTTTTCAGTTTCCGTAGTTTTCGGCTTTGAAGAAGCTTTCTGCCACCACAGTTTTTTATCTTCACCGCTCTTATCCGCAGACTTTTCGCTTGGGGTTTGAGCGTTTTTTGTTTTTTCGACAGCGGCAGTCGGATTCAAATCGTCTTCAAGTTTCGTTTTTTTATTGAGAACTGCAAGAATAAACGCGACGGCAAAGAAAAGCGCCACAAAGACGGCAGTCGCTTTTGTAAGCACGCCCGCCGAGTGAGAGCCGAACGCAGCCGTTCCGCGTCCGCCTAAAATTCCGCCCATACCGTTGTTCCCGTCGTCCTGCACTAAAACGAGGAGCACCAAAAGAACGCAGACAACTACAAAAGCCACAAGCAGAATAATTCCAACAACACCCATTTCAAACTCCAGAAGATTTTACTATGTTTTGATTTTGGAAAAATATAATGGAATACGCCGATTTGGTCAAACGAAAAGACGGTAATATAGAAAACAGCAAACGCCGCGTAACCCGTTCGTAAGGTTTGCTATCAAGTCTTAAAATTGCTTGCTTTATTCCCGCATGTTTTTATAATAGACTCCTCAAGATACCCCTGTTATTGAACAGGTTTAAATAAAAGTAAACAGCCGGATAACGGCTGCATATTAAATGTACGCAAGGAGCGTTTCCTATGAAATCATCTACTACATTCGGGAGAGAAGTAGTAAATACGGCAGGCATCGGTAGG
>JBQNBN010000065.1:0-16215 GCA_052169915.1 Treponema sp. | reverse complement strand
CCCCCCCCCCCCCCCCCGTTATGTCAAGAGGATAGATCCTGAAAATCAATTGTAAGGAGTAAAATACATATTTTTTTATAAAGTGCAGTTTACTAAGCGGTTACGCGGTGCGAATGGGGGAACTTTGTCTTACAGTTTGAACTTTGTTTTTTGTCCGCCGCAATTTTGCCTTAAGACAAAATTGCGGGAAACGAAATTATTTACGGCGTCTTTTTTGCGGAAACGGCGGGAGGAGGAGGACGGCGGAGAAAAGAGTTTGAAAGATTTAACTGCGTCCCGCCCGCCCGACTTTGCTTCCAGCAAAGTCGCAAGAAAATGTTGTTTGGCGGCAGCAGCAGATGGCATGTATAGCGGGAGCGGTGCAGTCTTCTCTTTATATCGCGTCTTACCGCCCGCACTATTTTACCGCCTGCGGAACATTGTTTTGTGCAAGATTTTGCAATAAGCAAAATCTTGTGCGGACGGAACAAGGTTTCATCTTCCTAACAGCATAACAACCGTCCGCGGCAAAACTCGGGCGGATAGCAAGTAATTAAGTCATTCAAACACTATAACAACCATCCGCCGCTGCCCCGCCGCTATTACTATTTGAATAAATCGCTGTGAGTGCCGGTTCTATTTAGCTCAAGAACAAGCGTTGCTTCAATTACTCTGTAAATTAATATCCAATCGGGACTGATATGACAGTCTCGGTAATCCTTCCATGCTCCCGACAACGAATGGTCTTTACAGTTTTGCGGCAACGGTTCTCTCGTCCTTAATAAATCAATTACTGTTGTGAGCGCCGTTATGTCATAACTTCGCTTGACAGCTCGTTTGTAATCTTTTTTGAATTGGGCCGTGTACCGGACATTAAGCATTCAGCGCATCCATCAATTCTTGTGTGGATGAGTATGTCGGACTTAGGTTTTTGCCGCTTTGCGCTTCATTCAATACTTGAGTTGTCAACTCATTCGGAATTTCATTGCGGTCGGTAAGAATTTCAATATTGTGCTGAAACGATAAACGTTTTTTTGTATCTTGAAAAAGGCGTTCGTCCGCATTTTTAATCATATTGATCATAATTATAAATCTCCTCGATTCGAATATAGCATATTTTTTATAGCAGGAGAACGTGCGACCGGTAGAAAATGGAGTTTGACAGATTTAACGGTATTCCGGTCGCACCAGTTTTGCCATGCGACAAAACTGGCAGTAAATGGTATTGACGGAGACTGCGTTTGAATGTTTAAGCGGACTTGCCGTCTGCGGCAAATCTGGGGCAGGTGACGTGGAAGCGAGCACTCTTCACTGCAAGTTTTCCGTACGGAAAACTTGGTAGGGCGGCAACTCCGTTAAATCTTTCAAACCCAATTTTTACCGCCCGCCCCGCTCGTCTTAATCCATCTTCAACCGTTCCCGCATTTCCTCAAGCGGTATCTTGGCTCCGGCAAATTTCGGGAAGCCTGCAACGCCGTCGCCGCGCTTACGGGGAATGACGTGGATATGCAGGTGGAAAACCGTCTGACCGGAGCATTCGTTGTTGGCGTTCAAGATGTTCATGCCCTCGTAGCCGCAGTTTTCCGTAAGGTGCACGCCGATTTTTTTGACGGTGTTCATAACGTGTGAAAGCGTTTCGCCGTCGGCATCGAGAATGTTCGTCACGTGCTTTTTGGGAATGACGAGAATGTGTCCGTCAACGTCTTTTGCGATGTCCAAAAACGCCAGCGTGCGCTCATCCTCATAGATTTTCATGCAGGGCAGCTCGCCCTTCAAGATTTTGCAAAAAATGCAGTCATTCATACAGCCTCCAGCGTATTCCGTAATATTCTTTTATCACTTTTTTCATCAATTCCGGGTCTTTTGCGCCCGCGCTCTCGAATGGGGAGTGCATCGCCCATTGCGCAATGCCGATGTCGACGGAGGGAATGGAAACGTGCCGTGCGCTGATGTTGCCGAGCGTCGAGCCGCCGGCCATGTCGGAGCGGTTTGTAAAGATTTGAAACGGCACTCCTGCATTCCGGCAGGCGGTTTTGAAGATCGCCGCGCTCACCGCATCCGACGTATATTTTTGCGCCGCATTGAACTTGATGACAGGACCGCCGTTCACAAAGGGACGGTTTACGGGATCGGCAGCCTGCGCATAATTCGGGTGGACTGCATGCGCGTTGTCCGCGCTGACCATAAAACTGTCGGAAAGCATTCTGTTCAAGTCTCCGCTTCCGATGTCGAACGAGGCGCACAGCCGTTCAAGCGTATCGCGTAAAAAAGTCGAATCTGCGCCCTGCCGCGTCAAACTTCCGACTTCCTCGTTATCGAAAACGCAGTGAACGGTCGCGTATTCGTCGTTTTGCGCGTCCAAAAACGCCTGAAAAGTCGTATACGCGCACTCAAGGTCGTCCAACCGGGGACTTGCGATAAACTCGTTTTCCGCGCCCCAAAACGTTCCCTTGCCGCGGTTGTACACGTACAAGTCGAATGAAAGAACGTCGTCTTCCGCGACGCCCGCTTCCGCCGCCGCAAGATGTAAAAGTCCGCCGCGCGCGTTCAAATCCGTCTGCGTCGCGCCGCCGCACGAAAGAATCGGCAGCATATTCTCCTGAACGTTGAACCCGTTTGCCGAAGGCGCGTCCTTACTCATGTGAATGGCAAGATGGGGAATCATCAACAGGTCGCGGTCGATGTTGACAAGCCTCTGTTCAAGTTCGACTGCGTTTCCGTCATTGCCGCCTTGTCCGTCGCGTCTGCCCTGCGCTTTGCAGATGAGCCGTCCCGCAACGGAGAGCGGTCTGTCGAACCACGGAGCCATAATCATTCCGCCGTATTTTTCGACATTCAGTTTAACATAGCATTTTTCCGCCGCAATGCCGCCGCCCTCTTTAACCTTGAAGCACGGCGAGTCGCTGTGGGAAGCGCAGAGCAAAAATCCCTTAAACGGTTTTTCCGGCACCTTAAACGATATAATGGAAGAAAAATTGCGCGTTACAAAATAATTTTTGCCGCGCTCAAGGCGCCACTCTTGATTTTCGTGAAAGCGGATAAAGCCCGCCGCCGTCAATTCGTCGGCAAAGTTTTTCACCGCATAAAAATTGCACGGACTTTTTTCAATAAAGTTCAGCATTTCCGCCGCAAACGCGTCCCTGTCCGGCGCCGTCGTCGTTGTGTTCGTCATGGCAGAAGTATAGCACGGCGCAGGAATTGAAAAAAGTACGTGTGTGTGTGTGTGGGGGGGGGGGGGGGCAGACGGGATAAAGCACAGTCGTCGTATTTTTTTCTGTTATCACGATTGCCGACCACAGACCATTTTCCCTCTCGTTTTTCATAGAAAAACGAGAGCACGCGGTACCGCCTCTCAATCTTTCAAACTTAATTATCTGCCGCGTGCAGGTTTTCTATAAGAAAACGAGAGCACGCAGTAACTCCGTTCAATCTTTCAAGACGCTTTCTCTGCTGCGTGTAGTTTTTCATAGAAAAACGAGTGCATGCGGCAACCACGTTCAATCCTTCAAATACCTTTCTCCACCGCATCAGGTTCTCTGCCGCGTGTAGTTTTTTTTCCGCTAGTTTTCTGCAAGAAAACTAGGGTGTGCGGCAACTCCATTCAATCTTTCAAATCCCGTCCTCTGCCGCACACCGCCGCACACCGCTCCCCAATTCCGTTTGTCTCCCTCTCCGAATAGGGGTATAATGGCAGCATTCCATTTTAGCGAGGTTCGTATGAAAGAAGCGGAATTGCCGTGGGCGTTTTTGGCGCAATATAAAGGAAAGGATTTCAGCGGGGAATGGCCGACCGTTCCCGAAATGTTCGAGATTTCCTGCAAGCGGTACCCAAAGCGTCCGTGCTTTACGGCGTTCGAGCCGGACAGAAACGCGATGACGTATGAGCAGACGCTCGACGCGGTACGGCGGCTTTCTAACTGGCTGCTTGCAAACGGCGTTCAAAAGGGAGATAAAATCGCCGTCAGCGGAAAAAACTCCCCCGAATGGGCGGCGGTCTACCTTGCCGCTCTTTTTGCAGGCTGCGTAATCGTTCCGATTGACTACGGGCTCCGCAACGAAGAAATCGGTAATCTGCTTGCCGCCTCCAAGCCGCGTTTCTTTTTCGTCGACGAAGAAAAAATCGCGTATTTCGATGCCAATCCGTCCGGCGCGCGCATTTATTCCCTTTCTAAAAAAGACGCGGCGCGTTATGCGCTTTCTTTGCAGTCGGAGCCGCATTCTCCGGCAGAAAATCTTGAGTGCGAAGACGTTGCGGCGATTTTGTTTACGTCCGGCACGACGGGAAATCCCAAAGGCGTTATGCTCACGCACAAAAATCTTGTTTCCGACTGCTACATTGCGCAAACGCGCATGAAACTCTATTCTTTCGACGTGTTTTACGCGCTCCTTCCCATTCATCACGCGTATACGATGCTTGCGGTTTTTCTGGAAGCGATTTCAGTCGGCGCGGAAGTCGTGTTTGCACAGTCGATGGCTGCAAAAAAGATGGTGCGGGAACTCAAAGACGGAAAAGTTACGATGCTGCTCGGCGTTCCGCTTTTGTTCAATAAGTTGATGGCAGGCATTCTCAAAGGAATTAAGGCGAAGGGACTTGCCGTATATGCAGTCGTCCGTATGCTGATGGGCGTTTCTTATCTTATAAAGAAGATTTTTAAGGTCAATCCGGGTAAAAAAATGTTTGCCGCAGTATTGAATCAGGCGGGAATCGGGACTTTGCGCATTGCAATCTGCGGCGGCGGGCCTTTGACTGCAAGCGTATTCAAAAAATTCAATGAACTGGGAATTGACTTTGTGCAGGGCTACGGACTGACTGAAACCTCTCCGATTATCACGCTCAATCCCGTCGAGCGGTTTAAAATCGAAAGCGTGGGGCAGTATTTTTTTCCGCACATGGAAATGCGCGTTGCTGAGCCGGATGCGCGCGGAATCGGGGAAGTGCAGGTTAAGGGGCCGATGGTGATGAAAGGCTACTACAATATGCCGGATGAGACGGCGGCAGTGTTCACAGCGGACGGATGGTTTAAAACCGGAGACTTGGGCAGGCTTGACGGCGAGGGCTATCTTACGCTTTCCGGGCGGGCGAAAAACGTCATCGTTACCGAAGGCGGAAAAAATATTTTCCCCGAAGAGATTGAAAACGCGTTTACGCTTTTTGACGATATTGAACAGATTACGGTGCAGGGCTACGTTGAAAACGAAGCGACAAAGGCAGAGGGAATTGAAGCGCTCATTTTTCCGTCGGAAGAATTGTTTATGCGGCTCGGCGTAAAACGAGGCGATGAGACGGCGGCGGCAAAGGTGCGGGGCGCTTTGAGCGAAATCGTTTCCCGCGTCAACAAAAATCAAGCGCCGTACGCCAAAATCTCAAAAATCACGATTTTAAAAGAGCCGCTTGAAATGACGACGACAAAAAAAGTCAAACGCAATTACGGCGGGAAGTAAAAACTTTATGCGGTCGGTAAAAAGTTCGGTGCAAACGCTGCTTTCAGGTCTTGAAACGCGTTACAAGGCGTATACGCTGCTGTGTCCTTTGCTTGTCGCGGCGGAAGTCGTTTTGGAAACTATCATTCCTCTTTTGACGGCGGACATAATCGACAGAGGAATTGCCGGACGCAATCTCGAATTCGTGCTGCGTAAGGGACTTTTGATGGCGTTGTGCGCGCTTTTTGCGCTTGCTGCAGGCGTCGGGAGCGCGCGGCTTGGAGCGTCGGCTGCGGTCGGATTTGCGCGGAACGTACGGCGGAACCTTTTTGACAAAATCCAAAGTTTTTCTTTTTCCGATGCGGATAAGTTTGGGACGGCGGCGCTGGTTACGCGCCTTACGACGGACGTTACGAACGCGCAAAACGTGTATATGATGTTCGCGCGTATTTGTTTCCGCGCGCCGTTTATGCTCATCACGGGGACGGCGGCGGCGTTTTTTATCAACGCGCGCCTTGCTCTCATTTTCGTCGCTGCCGTTCCCTTCCTTGCGCTGATGATTTTTATCATTGCGCGCGCGGCTCATCCGCGCTTTGAAGCGATGCTTGCAAAATACGACGTCATGAACCGGACGGTGCAGGAAAGTCTCCGCGCAATCAGAGTGGTTAAGTCCTTTGTGCGGGGCGACTTTGAAAACGAAAAGTTTGAAAAGGCGGCGGACGCGGTGCGGAGGGCGCAAATCCGCGCCGAAAGCGTCGTTATTTTCTTAATGCCCGTCATGCAGATGGTCGTCTATTCGTCGATTATCGCGGCGTTGTGGACAGGCGGGCGCATGGTCGTCTTCGGCACGATGCAGGCGGGCGAACTCGTGAGTTTTTTGAGTTACGTTTGGCAGATTCTCACGTCGCTGATGATAATCGGCATGGTTTTTATCGGAATCGTCCTTGCCCGTGCAAGCGTCAAGCGCATTCTTGAAGTCTTGAATGTTCAAAGTTCTCTTGTCGAATGCGAAAACCCGTTGACTGAAATCAAAGACGGCTCCGTCGAATTTGAAAACGTTTCCTTTCGGTATGCGGCGGACTCCGAGCGCGATGTTTTAAGCGGCGTAAACCTGCGCATCGAAAGCGGTCGGACAGTCGGCATTATCGGCGGGACGGGAGCGGCAAAAACGACTTTGGTGCAGCTCATTCCGCGCTTGTACGACGTTTCATCGGGGGCGGTGAAAGTCGGCGGCGTCGACGTCAAAAGGTATGCGCTTGAGACGCTGCGCTCGAACGCCGCGCTGATTTTGCAAAAAAGCGCGCTTTTTACAGGAACGATTGAAGAAAACTTACGCTGGGGGAATAAGGACGCGTCTTTTGAAGAAATCCGCACTGCCGCCGAGGACGCAGAAGCGCATTCGTTTATTGAGTCGCTGCCGGACGGCTATCAAACGGAGTTGGGGCAGGGCGGCGTCAATCTTTCCGGCGGGCAAAAGCAGCGGCTTTGCATTGCGCGCACGCTTTTAAAAAATCCCAAAATCCTCATCCTTGACGACAGCGCAAGCGCGCTTGACGCCGCTACCGAGTCGAAACTGAGGGAACGGCTCCGCACGCGCTTTCAAGGAATCACGAAAATCATCATCGCGCAGCGCATTTCTTCCGTAAAAGACGCGGACTTTATCGTCGTGCTCGACGGCGGAAAAATTTGCGGCGTCGGAACGCATGAGGAACTTATGAAGCATAACGCAATCTACAAGGAAGTCGCCGCTTCGCAGTCGACCGGAGGGGACGCGGACATTCCACTTTCGGAAGGAGAAAACGAATAATGCCGCCGGTAAAAGTGAAGGGCGTGCAAAAACCCCGCGACGCCAAAAAAACGGTTATCCGCCTGCTCGGCTATACGGCGCGCCGGAAAACGCTTTGGTTTTTCGTGTTTGTCTGTACGGTTTGCAGCGCGGCGGGAGGCGCGGCGGCGTCTTACATGATAAAGCCTGCGCTCAACGACATCATTTTGCCGCTTATCGGGCGCAAAAATCCCGATTTTTCACACCTTCGCGCCATGTTGTGCGCGCTTGGCGTTGTGTGCACGGCGGGAGCCGCTTCGTCGTGGGCGGTTTCGCGCTTAATGCTCCGCATTTCGACGTCGCTCATATTCGCAATACGGACGGACTTGCAAAAAAAACTTTTGTCGCTTCCGGTGCGCTTTCACGATAAAAAAACGCACGGCGACTTAATGTCGCTTTTTACGAACGATACGGACACGCTCCGCGACATGATGAGCCAATCGCTGCCGCAGCTTGTCTCGTCGGTGCTGACGGTTGCAATCGTTTTTGCAATGATGATGATTTTAAGTCCCGCGCTGACGCTGCTTGCTGCAGTCAGCATGACCGCAATGACGCTTTTAATGCGCCGCATTGCAAAAAAAAGTTCCGCCGCGTTCAGGCGGCAGCAATCGGACATGGCGGCGCTTAACGGTTATATAGAAGAAATGATCGACGGGCAAAAGGTCGTGCGGATTTTCAGTTATGAGGACGAATCGAAAAGCCGTTTTGCCGTCTTAAACGACGCGCTGTGCCGTTCGGGAACGGAGGCGCTCTCGCTTTCAAGCCGTCTTTTTCCGCTGACGACAAACCTTTCGCACGTGCAATATGCGGTTATTGCGGCAGCGGCGGCGTATCTGGTTATTGCGGGACGACTGGACTTGGGAAGCGCGGCCGCCTTTTTGCAGTATACGCGTTCGTTCAGTCAGCCTTTTTCGATGATAAGTCAACTTGCAGTCAATATTTTGAATGCGCTTGCCGGAGCCGAGCGGATTTTTACCGCGCTTGATGAAACGGCAGAAGACTTAGGCGGAAAGACGGCGCTTGTCAACGCGTATCGGGCGTACGCCGGCGAGGCGAAGGAGAGGCGGCTTGTGCAGTCGTTTTTGCGTACGGGCGAATGGGCGTGGAAAAATCCGGAAGATAAGCGGCTCGTTCCGCTTGCAGGCGAAGTCGTTTTTGACCGCGTGGACTTCGGCTACACGCCGAGAAAGACGATTTTGTTCGACGTGTGCATTCACGCAAAAAGCGGACAGAAAATTGCCCTCGTCGGCTCGACGGGAAGCGGTAAAACGACGATTACAAACCTGCTCATGCGTTTTTACGACGTACCGGAACGCTGCGGGCGCATTACGCTTGACGGAATTCCGCTCAATTCGATTGCAAAAGACGACTTACGCCGCTCGTTCGGCATGGTTTTGCAGGATACGCACCTTTTTACCGGCACGATTGCCGACAATATCCGCTACGGGAACTTGAACGCGTCGGAGGCGGAAGTGATTGCGGCGGCGCGCCTTGCGAATGCGGACGGTTTTATTTCCCGCCTCAAAGACGGCTACCGGACGCAGCTGACCGGCGACGGAGAGCCGTTGAGTCAAGGACAGCGGCAGCTGCTTTCCATCGCGCGCGCGGCGGCGGCAAATCCGCCCGTTTTAATCCTTGACGAAGCGACCAGTTCCATCGACACGCGCACCGAAAGCCTCATTCAGCGCGGCATGGACGGCTTGATGAAAGGCAGAACGGTGTTCGTGATCGCGCACCGCCTTTCTACCGTCCGCAATGCCGACGAAATCATCGTCCTCGATCGCGGACGCGTCATCGAGCGCGGCACCCACGATTTTTTGCTGGCGCGCGGCGGGCATTATTACCGGCTGTATCAAGGGAATTTGTAATGGGGAAGAGTAATGGTGCGGACTGCACAAACGTTATTTAACATCGATTACGTTTTTTTCAGTCCGCCCAGCTTTGCCATAGGCAAACCAGTTGCAGGAGCAGGCGGTCAGCGGAGAAAGGAGTTTGAAAGATAGAGCGGAGTTGCCGCTCTCCCGAGTTTTGCGTCAGCAAAACTCGAGGGAGACGATGTCTTGAGTGGTGGGGCTTCTATGTAAAAAGCGTGTTCACACAATGATGAAGTGCGCCTAGCTATTGTCGTCGCCCCAAAGCACATCTTTAGGGCACAAAACGGTTCATTACTCATTCCCCTCATTCCCAATCAAACCTCCCCGTCCCGTATGCCAAATGCAATCATACCGACAAAAATATAAACGCATGAACAAAGAATAAAAATGACGATGAACGGAAACAGTTTTCTTTTTTTTACGGAAAGGAACACGGAAGCGGGTGTGCCTGCAATGAGCGCAAGCAATACGATTTCGGTTAGTATGCCGCCTGCGCTGCAAAAACATAATCCTCCGCCAAACCAATCTGCCGCGGCGAGCGCGCCGCCGATTAAAACATAGAGAAAATAGTGTTCCTGCAAAAGAAGTGAGAGCGGCTCGCCGAAGAAAAAAACTTCCGTCAAAGCGCCGACACATATAAGTCCCAAAAACAACAGACCGTATATCGCCGCTATGTTTTTTACATTCCTTACCTGAAAACCGCTTTTCATAAACCTTCCGCTGTTGGTTTGTCGGACAAGCGTTTCAAGTCCGATTCGGCGTTGTTTATACACTTGGCGTTTTTCATAATTCCCCGCGCGTCCCTTTTACATACACTGCGCAACGCACGCTTCGACATCGGACATGGGAGCCGGCGGTTCAAAACGTGCGACGACGGTCCCGTCGCGCGCAACGACGAATTTGGTAAAGTTCCATTTTATGTCGGAATTGTTTTGATAATCCGGATTGTTTTTCGTGATAAAGTCGTGCAGCATTTTCGCCGTCTCGCCATCGCCGAAACCTTCAAATTGCTTTTGCGCCTTCAAGTACGTATAAAGCGGCAGCGCGTCCGCCCCGTTTACGTCGGACTTTTTCATGTGCGGAAACTTCGTATGATAATTGAGCGCGCAAAATTCGCTGATTTGCTCATCCGTGCCCGGCGCCTGCTCTCCGAATTGATTGCACGGCACATCGATTATTTCCAAGCCCTCGCCGTGATACTTTTCGTACATTCGCTCAAGTTCTTTGTAATGCGGCGTAAATCCGCAGTGCGTCGCCGTATTTACAATCAGCAAAACCTTTCCTTTGTAGTTTTCAAGCAGGATATCATTTCCCTTCGCATCCTGAACGGAATAATCGTAGATTGTCATATTTCACCTCTGCTGAGAAATATGAATTATTTACGCAAAATATTCAATTTACGTCAGCTCATTTCCAGTCGACTTTTCGTGCATTTTCGTTCCGACTTTTTCTCATTGGTTTTTGCGCCCGCGGGCAACGTATCATTGCTTCCGAAAGCGTAAGCATTCCGTAAATACGATTTTTGAATTCAATGCCGATTTTAAAAAGTCGATTTGGAATTGTGTGCCGACGGAAGGGAATCTCGATTCGATTTCCCTCCCTAACACTTTAGCGTACTTCGATGACGGACGCCGCTCTGCCGTCCTGAGTGTAGACTTTGTTCGGGTTGGTTTTGTCGACGACTGCCGTCATGCCGAGGTAGTAATTGTAGTAATATTTGCCGCGCGGAAGGGGCAGCGTCAGTTCGTAAAAGCCGGGTTTTGTTTCTTTGAGTTCGTAAATCCACGAGTCCCAGTTGGTAAAGGTGCCTGCAAGCCTGACTTGCTCGCCGCGCTCTCCGTTATAAATGAATTTGACGCCGGAATTTTCTTTTTCGTACGTTACTTCGGGGAGAGAGCCGCCGAGGTCGAGTTTTGAAACGGTTATTCCGTTTTCGCCGTCGTATTCTTTATCGGGATTGTCGGGGTCTGCTGTCCACAGTCCGTCGATGATGACGCGGTATGAAAGTTCGGACAGATTTTTGGGGCGTTCAAGCGCGTAAAAAAGCACGGAACCGGTTATTTTGCCGTCCGCGCTGCGGTTGACGTGCGCCTGATACGGATGAATTACCTTATAATTTTCAAAATCGAATGCAATGCCGACAAAGCGCGGTCCCGCTTTATGCGTAAACACGACGTACCGCTCCGTTACCAACGGCATTCCGCTCGTCTCAAGTCCGGCAATAAGATTGTTGTATTCGTATAAATCTTGTCCGCCGCCCGCTGTTTCCGCCGCGACCGCATACGCTGCCGGAAGAACTGCAAAAACGCAGACTGCAAGAAATTTTAAAAGGATTTTCATATATTCCATATTCGGCAAAAAGAACGGGGGAGGTTAGAGTTTTTTTGAGGGAAAAGAGGAATGGGCGGGCGGTTATTACGATATTGAAATGCTGGAGCGGAGCGCCGCCCTGACAAGTTTTGCCGGTCGGCAAAACTTGCGGTAACAGGTGTGAGGAGATGTATCGCTATATCTTTTCAGTCAATTCTTTATTCGCCGGCGTCTTCATCGACTGCAAAAGCTCCATTCCCTGCGACAAGTTTATCCGTATCCCTGCGGGATGTGGATAAACTTGTCGCAGGCGGTACTACGTTGTGTCTTTCAAATACCATTGTAACCGCCTGCCTCCTGCTTGCATTTTCCGCAAAACCGCATACCATAGGCGCACACTGCGCGCGGACAATCCCGCGCATGAGGACTGGCAGCGCATGAGCGGCAAACGGACGGACAATTTTTTATTTTTACTCATTGCCGGAGCGGCGGCGGGATTGCTGATAAAGTTGTTCGCGCTCGACGTGCTGCGCATTTCCGGCAGTTCAATGGAGCCGGCGCTTAAAAACGGCTCGTTTGCGGCAGTGAACAAACTTGCCTACGGACTTGCCGTCCCATTTAATGGAAGATTTTTTGCGCAGTGGGCGGCGCCCAAAGCCGGAGACGCCGTCATTTACCTTCACAACGACAAAATCGTCGTCAAACGGTGCATTGCCGTTTCCGGCGCCCCGCTGGATTTTTTAAGCGAACCGGAGTATAGTCTGACCGTAAACGGAAAGAAAATCCCGCTGACTAAAGTGCAATACGAGGGTTTAAGTCCCTTTTCCGAAGTTCCGGAAGGGTACGCGCTTATGCTCGGCGACAATCTTGGACAGTCGATTGACTCACGAGATTACGGTTTTGTTTCCGTCAAAAACATAACGGGAAAGATTATCGGGAAGTAAACGCAAGATGAACGGATTTTTCAAAAAACCTGCCTTAATAATCATCCTCGTGCTCGGCGCGTCGTTTTTTACCTACGTTTTTTCGCGTTATGCAAAACTCGCTTTTACGCCGTCGGCGCACATTACGCCGTCTTCTCCAGTCGTTGAACGCGGCTCCATCGTCGACAGGGCGGGAAAGCCGCTTGCCGTACAGACGAATTTTTATCACGTCGGCGTTACGCCGCGTCTTATCAAAAATCTTGACGAGTTTGCAGCGGATACGGCGGAAGTCCTTGAAATGTCGGAATCCGGCTTAAAGCGAATCATAGCGGGCGCGGACAAGTCGAGTTTCGTTTATCTAAAAAAAAAGATTGACCACAACACGTATCTTGAATTAAAGAAAATCACCGACGCCAAAAACTACAATTTTGTAAACTACGACCGCATTCCCGGGCGCGTGTACCCGGAAAACGCGCTTGCCTCCCAACTTATCGGCTACATGGGAGACGACGGCAAAGGACTTGCGGGCATTGAATATTCGATGCAGGACGTTTTGGAACCGGCGTTTAAAAACGGCGGCGCCTCCCCCGAACAGGGAAAAAGCGTGTATCTGACAATCGACGCGAACTTGCAATACAAACTGGAGCAAATTGCGCGGACGGCAATGGCAAATACGCAGGCGGAAAGCATGATTTTAGTTGCCGCAAGCGCGAACACGGGCGAAATCCTTTCGTACATCAGCCTTCCGTCCGTGAACTTAAACGAATACAACTTTGCTTCCGTCCAGCAGGTGATCGACCGTCCGGCAATGTCCGCCTTTGAACCGGGCTCCGTCTTCAAAATCTTTACGGTTGCCGTCGCCTACGACGCGGGGCTCCTGCACGCAAACGACAGTTTTTACTGCAACGGCATGTACGAACGGCGTTTCAAAGGCGCGGAAACGGTGCGCATAAAGTGCCTCGGCACGCACGGCTGGCTGACGGCGCGCGACGCGCTTAAATATTCGTGCAACTCCGTGCTCGGGCAGATCAGCGACAAAATGACGGACGAAGCCTTTGTTTCAAGCATACGGAGTTTGGGATTTGGGCAGAGAACCGGCATAGAACTGCCGAGCGAAACGGCAGGCTCCGTAAAAGACGTCAACAGTCGGCTGTGGTCGGGACGGTCAAAGCCGACAATCTCAATCGGACAGGAAATCAGCGTGTCCGCCCTCCAAATGGTGCAGGCGGCGACTGCAATCGCGCATAGGGGCGTGCCGGTTAAACTTTCCGTCATCAAAAAAATCACGAACAAAGACGGCACTCCTTCGTTCGAGCACACGCCGCAATTCAAAGAGCGCGTGATGAAAGAATCGACTGCTTCCTACGTTTTAAGCTGTATGGAAACGACGGCAACGTCCGGCACCGGATCCCGCGCGCACATCAACGACATCGCAATCGGCGTAAAGACGGGAACGGCGCAGATGGCGGACAAAGAAAACGGCGGCTACAGCGAAACGGATTTTATTTCCAACTGCATCGCAATCTTTCCAATCGATAAGCCCGAAATCATCTTGTACATCGTCATTGAAAAAGCGAAGGGCGAAACCTACGCGGGGCGTATCGTCGCGCCCGTCATTAAAGAGACTGCCGACGCGATAATCGACCACTTGGGCATGAGCCGCGGGGATGCAGCCTCGCTTGAACACAGCGGGCGCATCAGCATACGGCCGCAAAAGCCCGTCGCGCTCGGCGACAAACTGCCGGACTTTACCGGTATGTCCAAGCGGGAACTTTTGCCGCTTTTTTCACGCAGCGACATCCAAGTAAAACTCAACGGTTCAGGCTGGGTAACGTCGCAAAATCCCGAAGCCGGAACGCCCGTTACGGAGAACATGATCATTGAACTCAATTTGGAATAAAAACATCCGCTTATTTCAAACGCGCTTCCCCGAACTTGCAAAACTGTTTGAAAATCACATCGCGCATTTCAATTCCCTTGCCGGAAGCGAAAACGAGGCGGCGCTCCATCCTTTTTGGCGCGTATCGACTGCAAAAAACGGCATGCCGACGGCAGAAGAAGGGGACTTGCGCCTGCACTCCGCGTACAATCCGCTCCGCGAGGCGGAAAATTTTATCAACGCGCGCCAAGACGACTGTAAAAATGCGGACGCCGTTTTGTTCACAGGGTTCGGACTGGGGTACGCCGTCATCGAGGCGGCAAAGCGATTTCCGCACAAGGATTTTCTCATCGCGGAAAGCGACCCCGCGCACTTTTTCGCATCCCTTTTGCTTCTCGACTGGAAAGACGTTTTTTCCCTGCCGAACATCGTTACCGCAGTCGCGTGTACGCCGGAGCAGCTTTTGACGCTCATAAACCGCCGCGAAGTGCGTAAAACCGCCGTCTTAACGCAAAAAGCGTACACCGAACACGACGCAGCGTATTTTTCCGTCGTACAAACGCTGATTGAGCGCAGCCGCCGTAAAGAAGAAATCAACGCCGCGACGCTCAAACGCTTCGGCGCGCTGTGGGAGCGCAATATCCGCGCGAACATGGATACGGTGCGCTCGCTCGGCGGCGTAGAGGAGTATTGCGGACGGTACAAAGGGGCGTCATTCCTCTTGATTGCGGCAGGCCCTTCACTGCAAGACATTTTGCCTCATCTGCCCGACTTGCAAAAACGGCTCGTTACCGTTTGCGTGGATACCGCGCTCCGCGCCTGCCTTTCCTGCGGCGTTGAGCCTGACTTTATCGTCCTCACCGACCCGCAATATTGGGCGTACCGGCACATTGCGGGACTTGCCGCGCCGTCAAGCGTGCTTATAACGCAGGCGTCAGTCGTGCCCGCGGTCTTCCGCTTCCCGTGCCGGAAAATCGTAACCGCCTATTCGATGCTGCCCGTCTGCCGCGAGTTTGAAAACGAACTCAAAGCAAAAGGCGACTTGGGCGCCGGCGGTTCGGTTGCAAGCGCGGCGTGGAATTTCGCCTATCTTGCCGGAGCGTCGGAAATCTATACGGCAGGACTTGATCTTGCCTATCCTGCAAACCTTACGCACATCCGCGGCAGCGCCTTTGAACAGAGCGCGCACATCGAATCCGCGCGGCTTCATCCCGCAGAAACACGGGGAATGCCTGCGCTGTTCGGCGGCAATATTAAAACCGGCAAAGATTATCGTGGAAGACCCGTCCGCACCGATGCGCGCATGCAAATGTTTGCGTGGTGGTTTGAAAGCCGCATCGCCGCCTGTCCCGACGTAAAAACCTATTCCCTGTCGGATAAAGCGCTTGCAATTCCGGGAGTTGAGTTGCGGACGGCAGACGCGCTGACGCCGGCGGAGGATAAATGATGCGTAATGTGTAGTGCGTAGAGCATTAAAACTACCGACAGGGTATGAGACAAAAACTACAATACGGGCAAGAAAATATCGGGAATAAAGCGTTCTGCAGTCGACACTCTGAAGTTACTCATAATCTGCTATAATGCCGGTGAATATTACCGACAGAAACGGAGTACTCCTCGCTTTTGAGTAAAATTAAAGAAAGATTGAATGAAAAATATTTTATATGACAGGGGATCTTGCAGAAAATCATTTTTTGATGAGGTGAAGGTGCTTTTAGGAGAAAAGGCAACAATACAAATCGTTAAATACAATGAATTACACACGTTTTAAGTTATTCCCAAGCGATAGGTAATAGAGCGGAACTTTGCATGGCTGGAAAAGCAACGCAGGCTTTAGGAGAACTGTGAACGTAAATACAATACTGCATTGCAATTTATGATAGTGACTTTTGTTGCCCTCCTTCTTAGAAGAGTTTAAACAGCTTTTAAGAGCCTGTTTAAACTCTCATAAATATGTTATACTAAAACCATGAGAAAGCCTTATCCAAGTGACATAACGAAAGA
>JBQNBN010000064.1:0-16386 GCA_052169915.1 Treponema sp. | reverse complement strand
AGGTACCGGGGGTTCGAATCCCCCTCTTTCCGCTTGAGCTCAGGTGCTATGCAGAGCTTTGCCGCAAAACCCCGCCAGAGCCGGAAGGCAGCAACGGTATGCGGATAAAGTCCGTGCCGTAGATTACCTGAGCTCTTTTTATTCGTAAAAATAACGCCGATTATTCTTCCAAATACAACTCTATTATCTTTTTTATTTCCACAAGCGGTCGGCGGCTGTGTTCTCTTTCATAAAAGTCTTCCGTTGGATTGCCGGAAAACGAAAACGCCGGATGAATTTCAAAAAAATCCGCCGTTTTTATGATGAGGTCGAACTCGGGCTTTGCAATTCCTTATTCGATGTTGCCGACTGCAGTCGTCTTTTTCTGAAGGGCACTGTAAATCGAACTTATGCGGACTCAAAAGAGTCGTTTTGCATTCGCTTTGTTCAGCAGTAAGCAATATTCCCTGCGAGTTTGCTTATAGCAAACTCGTGCGGGCGGGTGCACCGTTAAATCCTTCAAACTTCTTTTTTTCCCGCCTGTCGCTGCTCATAGCCTACTCCTTGCATGATAAAATATTTGTTATATAATATACCTGTATTTACCTGTTCGATAACTTTGTATCGCTCAGGTTTAATGCGGCAGAGAGTTTTGAAATCTGCGGAATGCAGAGGAGGTTCGTATGAAAAAGAAATATTTATTTTTACCCGCCGCGCTGGCGGTTTTTGCCGTAACGGCGCTGGTAACGACATGCCGTAATATGGTGAACGTTTCCGACGGCAAAGAAAGCGGCATTACTCCGCTTGGACGCGCGCTTACGGCGGCGGACTTAAACCGGCTGGGGTATATGGGAGGAAGCGTTTTTTACAATCCTGAAAATCCCGGCAAAGGGCATTTGGCAAAAGGCGCCGTCGTTGCGGTTCGTCTTGGAAAACTTGAACTGAAAACCGACGGCGAACATTCCTATTATGCGGATAAAGCGGATGAAGAAAAATACGGATATATCACCGTCGGCGCGGTAAGCGGAGAAAAAATCGCCTTTACGTTCACGTTACTCGATAAAAACGGGCGCGCGTCGCCGGCAAAATACGATGTTGCGCTGGACGGGACTGCCGACCTTGACGGCGACGGTATTGCCGACGTGCGCTATGCGTTCCCTGAGCAGTCGAGAGCCGCGTTCCCGAGCGCCGTTCATCTGACGTTCTTGAGTTCCCCCGAAACGAAGTCCACCGCGATGTTCGCCGTGCTTACCGAACAGTACGCGAACGATACGTATCCGTCGGGCGTCATCGGAGTCAACGACGAGGGGCGCTTTCTGTACACGAAATACGAAGACGCGGCGGCAACGAGCAGGGCGGCTGTTACCGGCATTGCAAACGGCGACTTTGTGCTCGACATTGCGGAGGGGCGTTACGTCCAGCCGGATGCAATCCCCGAAGGGCGCGCGGCGACTGCGGCGGATTTGGATCAGGCGCATCCCGTTGCGACGGAAAAAGTTTTGCAGCTCGCTGCGTTTACGGCGCAGAGCGACAAAACTGCGATCCGCAAATCGCTTGCGAAAAATGTCGTCAAAATCGCGAAAAGCAATGCGGATTATTTGACCGAACGGGACAGAATCGGTGCGGAGTTCAAGGAGTATTCTACGCTTTTGGAACTTGAAGCGGCAAAGAACTTTACGGACAAACTCAACGAATACGACAACGTAAAAGTCGATGCGAAGATGGGATTGTTCGGCAAATTTGTTTTGACGTGGGAGCATGTCGAATGCGATTTGATGTCCGGCGCGTATGTTGACGGCAGATTCGACCTTTCGATGAAGAAAAATCTTGAGGAAACGCTGACGAAGTTTGAAAAGGATATGGACTACAGTACGACAGTTGCTATCGGGCCTATTCCGATAACGCTTTCGTGTCCGATAAGCGTAAAAGTCCCTTTGAAAGCGAAGGTTTCCGTCGATACGTCGAATATTGTGATCAAATTCACGGGACTGTACGGCGCGGGCGTCGATATCAATTCGTACGTAAACTGGAACAAAGCATTTTCCAAAGGCTTTATCACGGCGTCCGCCGAACCGTATGCGGTTTCCGACGGCATATTCTTCTTGGGCGTTGAAAGCGACGAGCTTGAAGAAGCGGCGAAAAAGGGCGTGAACCTTGCGTTGACGGTGGAACCGGAAGTGAGCGTTAAGCCTGCCGTGAGCGTGGTCGTCGTTGAGGCGGGGCTTGAAGGTCAGTATAAACTGACCGCAGGACTTGCCGCCGATGTCTATGCCGACTATCGCCTTACCGGCCGGGCGTCATTGTCGCATTCGGGAAAGATTGCGGTATCGGGCGGCGTAAAACTCGGTCAGTTCCAAAAGAAAGGCGTGAAAAATCTATACGAGTTCAGCGAATCGCCGCTCGTAAATGAAGAATACACGGTTTCTATGAAAGACATCGCTAAAAATATGTTTTAAGCGGTAGAAAAAATTGTAAAAGCGCGCGGATTGCAAGTCCGCGCGCTTTTTTATGTTCCGGCTTCAGTAAATCGCAGGCGGGCTTGAAGTCCGCTTATCCAGTCAATCGTATTGAGAACTTTCCCGTGCAAAAAAATAAAACAAAATATTATTTCTCTATAGAAAAAAAATTGTTATTCCATATAATAAGAGAGGATATCCCATATTCAGTAGGTAGGTTTTTATGAACAAAATTATTGTTATTGGCGCAAACCATGCGGGGACAGCCGTCGTTAATTTTCTGACGTCGCTGTCGAAAGATAATAAAGTAACCGTGTTTGACCGCAACAGCAACATCAGTTTCTTAGGCTGCGGCATGGCGTTGTGGATCGGCAACCAGATAAGCGGGCCGAACGGTCTTTTCTATTCAAGTAAGGATAAACTTGAAGAAAAAGGCGCGAAAGTCCACATGGAAGCGGAAATCGATCGCGTCGACTTCGATAAAAAAGTCGTATACGGCAAACTCAAAGACGGCTCTTCCGTTGAAGAAAGTTACGATAAACTTATTCTTGCGACGGGTTCTCTTCCGATTATGCCGCCGATTAAGGGAATGGAACTTGAAAACGTACAGCGCGTAAAGATTTTTCAAGATGCGCAGACGGTAATCGAAAAACTGAAAAATCCGGACATCAAAAACGTTGCGGTTGTCGGAGCGGGCTATATCGGCGTTGAATTGGCAGAAGCGTTTAAGCGGCACAATAAGAAAGTCGTTTTGATTGATTCGATGGACACGAGCCTTTCCGCTTATTACGATCCTGAATTTACGACGCTCATGGACGCAAATCTTAAATCCCACGGAATCGACCTTGCTTTTGGGCAGACGGTCAAAGAGATTAAGGGCAACGGCAAAGTCGAAGCGATTGTAACCGACAAGGGCGAATATCCGTGCGACATGACGGTTATCTGCATCGGCTTTAGACCGAATACCGGACTTGGAAAGGATAAACTTGAGACATTCTCGAACGGCGCGTATATCGTAAACCGCAAGCAGGAGACGAGCGTAAAAGACGTGTATGCCGTCGGCGACTGCGCAGTTGTGTTCGATAATTCCATCGGCGACAAGAATTACATTGCGCTTGCGACGAATGCGGTCAGAAGCGGTATCGTTGCCGCGCACAACGCGTCCGGCATTCCGCTTGAAAGCATCGGCGTACAGGGCTCGAACGGCATCAATATCTACAAACTCAAGATGGTTTCGACCGGCATCACGTTCAAGCGTGCAAAACATTTGGGAATGGATGTCGAAGCGACGGATTTTGAGGACTTGCAGCGCGCTCCGTTTATGGAAAACGAAAATCCGAAAGTCAAAATCCGTATCGTGTACGACAAAAAGACCCGCGTTGTCGTCGGCGCGCAGATGGCGTCCGAATACGATATGTCGATGGGTATCCACTTGTTCTCGCTTGCGATTCAGGAAAAAGTTACAATCGACCGCCTCAAACTGCTCGATATTTTCTTCCTGCCGCACTTCAACCAGCCGTACAACTACATAACGATGGCGGCTCTCGGCGCAAAATAACCTAAAAGCCGTATAGCAATACGAAAATCCGCTCGGTGTTTAATCGCACTTGAGCGGATTTTTTTATAGGACGAGTGGAAAGGCGAGGTTTTTCGGAATAATTAAACCTAGAGCGATAGCGAAGTTATCAAACAGGTCTATTGATTGGGGAAGGGGTAATAATTGGGAATTCATAACGCCTAATTTTGTCTGCTGGCGTGAAAGTGGAGTGTTGGGGCGGCGGCAATAGTTAACATAACTTGTCATTGCGCGAACGCTGTTTTTGTATAGAAGCCCCCTCTCCAAAGACACCGTTTCCCGCGAGTTTTGCGTCAGCAAAACTCGGGAGAGCGGTACATAACTATGTCATTCAAAGCCTGTAGCAACCGCTCGACAAACTCCTGTAGGCGTCACTCTTTCTTCATCCTTACGCACGCCTTCCTCCGCTATCCGCACCGCCTCGTCGAACCTTGTTTTTTCCCCTAGTTTTGTCTCCGGCAAAACTGGTTAGGTCGGTAACTCCGCATCATCATTCAAACGCCATTCTCTGCCGACCGGCGTTCTCCGCTGCCAGCAGTCGCTCTCACTTTTGCTGACACAATTCTTATTATTCCTTATAATTATTGAAATAATGAAATTTCTTTCCGCTGCGGGAGGGGGAAATTTCAATTAGGAATTCGTAATTAAGCATTCCTAATTCTGCTCCGGAGAGTGTACCGACAAATGAAGTCGGGAATCGGAACGATTATTGAGCGGATACGGGTTTGTCTCGTCTTTTCCGCTCATTTTGCTTTTTGAACGAAACGGAGTGCCATATGAAAAAAGTGTTGTTTGCCGTAATTTCGGCATTGGCGTTAGCGTCGTGTTCATTTTGGAACGCGCCGATTGAGGAATTCTTCGGTTATTGGGCGAGCGAACCGTATATAACGGACTCTCGCGTGGGCGTGCCGAATCAAAGCGACGGCTCAGGCGTTGTAAGCGTTGCCTCGGACAAGAATGCCGTAGTCCTGTTGAATATGGATAATCCCAAGCAAATCCGATTCGTTATGCCGCAGGCGGGAAGCGCGGCGATGATTCATTTTACCGGGCTTGAACCTCAGCCTACGGCGGGAACGGATTATACGCTTGAGGAGCTTTCTTCGAGCGAGTTAAAGCTTACGTATAGCGCGCAGTTCCTCAAACGCCATGAGTGGGGCAGCGCGGATTTTGGGGCGGCCGTCAGGCTTTATGCGGAGGACGGCAGAAAGTTCAATAAGCCCTACGTTTTCAGCATTAAGGCGAATACGCGTCCGCCGGAAGCGTCCGTCGTACTGGCAGAGACGACGGAAAGTCCCGCTCACTATGTTTTGTGCTTGACGGTCTCCGGCATGAGCGCGGAGGTCAACGGCGAAAAGCTCCATAAAGACATTGCGGCAATCGAGATAAAGGGGACTTCTTATCCGCTTGCGATGAACGCGGCGGGTTCGGACTTTGTAAAACCTGCGGACGCGCGTTTTATCGATTCGGCAAACGTAGCGCAGCTTCCTGAGGCTGGCTCGGAGGCGGTTCCGACGGCGGCATGGACGTTATTTTATAAAACCGACGTGCCTAAAGGCGGCGCATATACCGTTTATCCAGTCGTCTTAAGGGACGAAAAAGGACTGACTTCCGAAACGCTTGAAGCCGGAACGACGACAAACAAGCCGAATGAAGGAACCGTTACCCTTACGGCAGGTACGGCGGACTCAGGCTCGGGAACGGCGGAAACGGATCCCGTCGTCATTCAGCCTGCGGTCGCAGCCCCCGAAGCGCAGCTTCAAATTGCAAGCTCTACAAGCGGCACAAGCGTCTCCTGCACGGTAACGGACATTTTGAGTTCGGCGCAGACGCAGTATTCCGGCAATCCCGTTCAAGTCCCACTTCCTTTAAACGGAGAAAACGAAAAACTCTACGAAGTCAAATATCACACGAAAGGCGCGGGGTATAATCCGACTGCGGTCAAAACGAAGTATTACAAAATCTTAAAGCGGCACACGGTAACGTTTAACGCGAACGGCGGCAAATTTACGGACGGGACGACTGCAAAAACCGCGCACCCCCTGCACGGACGCGTCATTACCGCTCCTGCTGTTCCGCCGGAACGGGACGGTTTCGTATTCGTCGGCTGGTACACGGAGCAGACGGGCGAAACGGGATGGAACTTTTTGTCCGGCGCGGTAGCAGGCGATATAACGCTCTACGCAAAGTGGGAAGACGGCGCGGCGATCATCAATGCGGGAGACGCTGGCGCATGGCAAAAGCTCAAAACGGAGGCGGCAAAGGCAAGCGGCGTTCGTCTCATCGTTATCGTCGGCGAGGTAAAAGCGACCGGAGATGCCGGCAATTCCGGAGAAATTACGATTGGGCGCGACCTTACGATACAAGGGCAGACCGGCGCAGGCACCGACAAATTGAATGTAAACGCTCAAGGACACCGCATATTCAACGCGGCGGGAGGCAAAACGCTTTCGCTTAAAAATCTGACGCTTACCGGCGGCACGGCTCCTAGCGGGCAATCAGGCGGCGCAATCTATGCGGACGGCGCGCGGCTGATTGCGGAAAATATCGTTATTATCGCCTGCACTGCGCAAAACGGCGCGGGCATTTATGCGCAAAAGGGTGCGGAGGCTTCTACAGTCGACTTGAATAACGTCCTCGTACAAAGCTGCGCGGCGACAGATGCAGGCGGCGGCATTTATATCAAAGAGAGCGTTTTGACTATGCGCGGCGTCAAAGACAGCGGGAAAAACGCAATAAAATCCTGCAGCGTATCGAACGGCAACGGCGGCGCAATCTACAATGACGGCGGAACGGTAACCGTAACGAACGCCGATATTGACGGCGCGGAGGCTTCCGTTGCAAAGTCGAAAAACGGCGGCGGCATTTATATGAAGGGCGGAACGGCAGCGCTTACCGGCGTAACGATTCGGAAGTACAAGGCGTCGGAAAAAGGCGGAGGCGCGTACATAGAGGGCGGCTCCGTTACCATGACGGACTGCGCGCTTAGCGGCAACAAGGCGACCGGCGGCGGGGGCATCGGACTGAAAGGCGGCTCGGGCATGACGCTTACTGACTGCACGATAAAGGGCAACGAAGTAACCGACGGCAACGGCGGCGGTATTAACTTTGACGGCGGAACCTATACTTCCACGTACAAGATAACGGGCGGCGAGATTTCAAATAACGTTGTCAATTCGCTTGACGGAGTTGCGACGCGTTCCGGCGGCGGCATTGCAGTCGGAAATTGCGCGGTCGACATCACAATTGACGGCTGCGCGATACAAGGAAACGCGATAAAGGGAGCCGCCGGCAAAACTCCGCGCGGGGCAGGCATATGGTTCGGCAATCAAGCGAACGCCGTCATAAAGGATAGCGTCATTCAAAACAACAAGGCGCACGAAACCGGCAACGACGGCAATCTCCTCGGAAGCGGCGGCGGCATTCAGTTCGACGGCGGAACGTTAAAGCTTGCAGGCGAAACTAAAATAGTCGGCAACGGCGCGAAAGACGGCGGCGGCGCGTATGTCGGCGGCAGCTTTACTATGAGCGGAAATGCAGTCGTTACCCCGTCGGCAGGAACGGATGAAAACGCGAAAGGCAAAAACGACGTCTATTTGAAAAACGGAAAGACGATAACCGTCGACGACGCTTTGACCGGTTCGGCTCCCGTCGCGCGCATTACGCCGGAGATCTACAGCACGGCGAAGCAAGTCCTTGCGGGCTCTGCCGTCGGCACGGAATACGAGAAGTTCATCGTAACGCCTGAAGCGGGCTCTCCGCCCAAGCTGTGGAAAATAAAGGACAACGGCTATTTGCAAAAGGGGACTGTAACCATAGACGGCTCGAAGAGCGGCGCATGGACAAAGCTGAAAAACGAAGTTGAGGCAGCCGACGGCACGGCAAAAATCATTATAAAAGGAACGATAACGGCAAATTCAACGGACAAAGGAGAAATAACCGTAAGCCGGCAGCTTGAAATAACCGGAGAGGGAACGGATGCCGTTTTGGACGCGGCTTTAGAGAATCGCATATTTAAAATCGTCGGCGCAGGGAATCTCACGGTAAAAAATCTAAAGCTGACAAATGGAAGTCCGAGCGCGGCTACCGAAAACGGCGGCGCAATCTACAATGAGAGAGAACTGACAGTCGTCTCTTGTGAAATAGTTGAAAATTCCCCCGGTTCTCACGGCGGAGGCGGCGGCATTTATGTCAAACAGGGCGGAAAATGCACGATTACCGGCGACAGCGCGCGTAAGTCGATTATCGGGAAAAATACTGCCGACAAAGGAGCCGGCATCTACACGGAGGGCGAATGCACGATCGGCGCGTACACCGTTATCGGCGGCAACGGCACGGGGAATAAAGCGTCGCAATTCGGGGGCGGCATTCTCGTCGGTTCAATGGGAACGTGCACGATAAAAGCCGGAGCGGAAATCTCGTATAATGAATTAACGGCGCCTGCTCCTGCTGTTAAGAAAGGCGGCGGCATCTTTGTTGAAACGCTTTTGCCGAATAAAGGCAAGTTGAAAGTCGAAGGCGCTTCCGGCAATCCGGTAACGATAAAAGAAAATAAAGCGACGCAGGGCGGCGGCATTTTTGATGAAAGCGAAGCGGAAATTTCAAACGCCGTTATCGAAAGCTGTAAAGCGGATAGGAGCGGCGGCGGTATTTACGCGGCGAAGAACGGCTCCGTAAAGCTTACGGACACGGCCGTTAAAAACTGCGAGGCGATAGGAGACGAAGGCGGCGCAATTTACGCAAAGGGCGCGGTCGTCGAACTTACGAACTGCGTCATCGCGGGCAACAAGGCGAAGGACGGCGGCGGCATTTTTGCGTATAAAGACTCGTCAACGCTGTCCAGCGTAACGGTTAAAGGCGGCGTCATCGGCGGTACCGGCGTAGGCGAAGCGAACTCGGCAGTCAACAGCGGCGGCGGCGTGTATATTAGTGCCGACTGCACCGCGGCGCTTGAAGACGGCGCAAAGGTTATCGGCAATACGGCGAGCACTGGCGGCGGCGCGTATGTACAAGACGCGTCCGTAACGTTCAGCATGAGCGGAAGCGCCGTCGTTACCCCGTCGACTGGAAGCGATAAAGACACGCAGGGTAAAAATGATGTGTATTTAGCTACCGGAGCAAAGATAAAACTTTCCGGTATCCTTAATCCGCAAGGCGGCATTGCCGCACGGATTTCACCGGACAATTACTCCATTGGTCGGCAGGTGCTTACGGGAAGCGCAAGCGCAATGAGCGCTCATCACGACAAGTTCAGTGTAACGCCGCAAACGTCTCCGGTGCAGGAATGGCAAGTAAATAATAGCGGAGCTTTGCAGAAAAAGACCCCGTAACCGGTTTGCCGACTGCAATAGGAGGGGGAGGCGGGCGACGGAGAAGACGCGGAAACGGTTTTCCCGTGCGGGCGGCGTCTCTGCGGTGCAAGAGCATTTGCTTCGCGAGTAGTGCGCGCACTATGCCGGGCAATTACTCTATTGGTTGGCAGGTTCTTACGGGAAGCGCAAACGCGATGAGCGCTCATCACGGCAAGTTCAGTGTAACGCCGCAAACGTCTCCGGCGCAGGAATGGCAAGTAAATAATAGCGGAGCTTTGCAGAAAAAGACCCCGTAACCGGTTTGCCGACTGCAGTTGGATGAGTAGGCGGGCAGTGGAGAAGACGCAAAGACGGTTTTCCCGTGCGGGCGGCGTCTCTGCAGTGCGACGTAAGAGGATTTGCCTCTCGGCAGTTGGGCTGCGTGCGGAGAAAGCTCATCTTCTTCGTAAGTAAGAAAAACTTATGCTATAATACGCTGCGGAGAAAAATGAGAAAAGCTTTTGATGATTTAACAATAGTCGACGATTATATGTTTTGCGCCGTTATGCAGGATAAATCGATTTGCGCAACAGTACTGAATATGGTGCTGGCAGACTCCATCGGGACTATTGCCGATATAGCCTATCAAAAAACATTCGACCAAATAGGCTATGCAAAAGGCATTCGGCTTGATGTGTGGGTTAAAGACGATAAGGGCAAGGTATACGATGTAGAAATGCAAAGCACGAATAAACAAAACCTTGCAAAACGTCTGCGCTATTACCAATCGATCATTGATGTCAGCAGTCTTGAAAAAGGCGGACATTATATGGACTTGCCGGATTCGTTCATTCTATTTTTTTGTCCGTTCGACTATCTAAGCGGCGGTTTGCCGGTATATACATTCAAAACGATATGCAGCGAAGACACCGCAATCGTCCTACCGGACGGCGTTCCAAAGGTACTCATCAACAGCGTTGCGGCGGACAAAGCGGCACCCCCAGAACTCAAAGCATTCTTGGAATACATGAACGGCATGATAAGCGATAGTCCGTTTATCCGCAAAATAGACAAGCATATTAAGGAACTGAAAGAAAATGAAGAGAGGAGGAAAGAATATATGTTAATGCAGGCATTTGAAATGGATGCGAGAAGAGATGGAATACAGCAAGGCATACTGCAGGGTATGCAACAAGGCAAATCGATCGGTCTTGCCGAAGGTTCCCGTCAAAAAGCGTTTGAAACGGCGCGGATATTAAAACAGCTTGGCGATTCCGTTCAAAAAATAGTGCAAGCGACAGGTCTCAGTAAAGAAGATGTAGAAAGCATTTGAAAATCGGACATCGCTTTAACAGCGTTGCGGCGGACAAAGCGGCACCCCCAGAACTCAAAGCATTCTTGGAATACATGAACGGCATGATAAGCGATAGTCCGTTTATCCGCAAAATAGACAAGCATATTAAGGAACTGAAAGAAAATGAAGAGAGGAGGAAAGAATATATGTTAATGCAGGCATTTGAAATGGATGCGAGAAGAGATGGAATACAGCAGGGTATGCAGCAGGGCAAATCGATCGGTCTTGCCGAAGGTTCCCGTCAAAAAGCGTTTGAAACAGCACGGATATTAAAACAGCTCGGCGATTCCGTTCAAAAAATAATGCAAGCGACAGGTCTCAGTAAAGAAGATGTAGAAAGCATTTGAAAATCGGACCTCGCTCAACAGCGTATTGTTGAACGAGGACATTTTTAATTCTTAATGAGGAATTCGTAATTACGAATTACGAATGTCCCTCCGCTTGCCCCCGAAATTTAAAATATGGTAGGATAATATTGAGGTTTAATATGAAGAAAACGCTGAAAAAACGTATAATTACGCTTGCTGTCATTGCCGCTGCGGTCATCATTTTTATTTTGATGGGGCCGTTTTACGTTATCGACGAAGGCTATCAAACCGTCGTAACCCGTTTCGGCGGTATTGTCGCGTCGCACACGGAGGCGGGCTTGTATTTTAAAGTCCCGTTTATCGACCAGATTACGGCGTATCCCAAACTCATCTTGTCGCTTGACGGCGACGCCCAGCGCATTCCGACAAAAGAAAACCAATTTATCATCGTCGATACGACCTGCCGCTGGCGCATTGTAGACCCCGCAAAATTCTACCAAAGTTTTAAGACGCTCGACAGCGCCTACGGCAAACTCAGCGACATCATCGATTCATCGACGCGGACAGTCATCACGCAAAACCGATTGAGCGAAATCGTGCGCAGTTCCAATATCATCAACGAGCGGACGCAAAGTCCTGTTGACGACAAGGACGAAGAAACGAAGGAAATCGAATCGCTTGTCAACGTGAGCACCGTCAATGAGTCGGTTGTCAGCGGGCGCAGTGAATTGTGCCGCCGCATGACTGGAGAGTCCAACAAACTCGGCAGCGAGTACGGCGTTCAAATCATCGATATTGTGCCGCGCCAAATCAAATATTCCGACGAACTGACGCAGTCAGTCTACAGTCGTATGATAAAGGAGCGCAATCAGGTCGCGCAGGCGTACCGCTCGCTCGGCGAAGGCAAAAAGGCGGAATGGCTCGGTAAACTTGAAAACGAAAAGCGCACCATCCAGTCGGAAGCCTATCGCAAAGCGGAAGAGACGAAGGGAAAGGCGGACGCGGAAGCCGCGCGGATTTATGCCGACGCTTACGGCAAGGATGCGGAGTTTTACAATTTTTGGAAAAGCATGGACTCGTATAAAACGACGCTCAAGGATTACGAAGCGACCTACAGCACAAAAATGGACTATTTTAAGTATCTGTACTCATCTGACGGCCGCCGCTGATGGCTGAAATCCTTTATGAGCGCGGCGGAGCCGTTTTTTTAGACACGGGACTGGATGAAGCCGCGTTCGCAAAGACAAAGTTTTCACGGCATGGGGATAAAGCGGGGTTTGTTGTCAGCAAAGACGATGAAGGCGAGTATTCCGTTTTTTCCGAATGGAAGTTCGACGGCGTTCAGACGATTGACGGCGCCGTCTTTTTTTGCGGCAAGTTTGCCGCCGCCCAACCGCTTACCGGACGCATACGCGGCAAAATTCCCTACGCCGTCTGCCAAGCGTACACGCACGCGCTCAAACAAGGAATTGCGCTTCCGTTATCCGCCCCGCAGGGCATTCTTGCCGCGGATAACGCGTTGCTTTTTGTGCCGGAAGATGCGTTTGACCGCTCCGCCGCCAATCACGGGCGGGATTTTTATACGCGCGTACAGGATGCGTGGCGCGATTCGGCTCTGCGCGGGGAAGCGGCGATTTGTTTTACGCGCGCGGTGTGGGCGTATTATGCCGTTTCAGGCGCGCTGCCGTACCCGCCGGACTTGAGCGCGGAAAAAATCGTTTCTCTTGCGCATAAAAACTTTCTTCCGCTTGAATACTGCGCGCTCGACGTGAGCGCGGTGCTTGCAAAATCCGTCAACGCTGCGCTCAAAGGCGCGCGCTCCGTTCCGCCGTTTCCGCTTGAGGACTTAAAAACGCAGTTTTTTCCGCCGGAAGACAGGATTGTAGAAAGCGCGGAAGAGCAGCGCATTGCGGAAGAAAAATTACGTCTTGCCGCTGAACGATACCGAAAACGGCAGGAGCGGAAAATCAAACGAATGCGCTTGTTCAACCGCAAGTTTGCGGCAGCGGCGGCGGTTGCGCTTACGGCGGCGTTTATCGCGTTTTTTTCTGCAACCGTCGTCTCCGAGCGGGGGAAAAAGCCGTGCGTCGTCGGGCTTACGTCCGCCCAAACCGTCGAAGTTTTTTACAAAGGCATTCACACGATGGACACGGACTTCATTCTTGCCACCGCCAAAAATTGCCCTGAAGCCCAGCGGTACGTTTCGCTCATTCCGCAGATATATGCGCTTTCGCAAATGCGCGGCGCGTACAATTTTCAATCGGGCATCTCGACTCCGGAAAACTGGTTTTTCTTTGAGCCGGATTCAAGCCGCGCATATTCGCGCACAGTGTACGGCATTACAGGTTTTAACTTGGACGGAACGCCATCAACGCTCAATCTGCCGGTTCCGAGCCGCAAACATCATCCGCCGCGTCTCCGCTTTGAAGACGGTGAGCGCATTAAAAACGGATCAGAAAAACTGCATTCGGCTCGATTTTATCTCGTTCACACGGTGGACGATGCGCTTCACATTGAAAAACACGATTCTGAAATTACGCTTGTCATGAAAAACGACCGCTGGCAGATAAAAAAACTCCGTCAGACAGTCGAAACGGAAATAATAAGTCCCGCCGCCGTTTCTATTGACTTTAAACGCGCGCTTGAAGAGTGCAGGGGAGATGAGATTCAAGCGGCGGATATGCTGCGTGGGTGCTATCCGTGGCTTCCGAGCTGTCAGTCTTTAATAGAAGAAAAAGCGCGGCTGGACGCAATCGGGTATTAGCGCACGTGCGCAGGCAAGAATTTTTTGACGGAACAAAACAAGTATCTTGACGGAAATATGAAACTAAAGTACCCTTAAATAAAAAAGGAACACTGCAGCGGTGCGGCTGTCTCCTTTAAGCTGTTATAAAAGCCTACTCGGTTTGGCTACACGGGGTAGGCTTTATTTTTTGCCCTTACAAGAAATTCTTGAAGAGAGCGAGCGCGTCTATAAGCAAAGTAAGAATTGCAATGATAAGCATTGCTTTTTCGTATCTTGTCATATCTGCGCGAAATCTCCCTTTCATTTAAGATTAGGAGACAGCCGCCCTCTACCACGGTTCTACGGTATAGTTTAATACTAGACGTTTTTCCGGTTCGTCATCAAAGTGATATAAGAATTCCAACCGGAAAGTAAACGGTTCTGCAGCATACAACTTGTCCTCAAAGATGAACTCAAAATCATAATCTCTAGGCCAACGTTTACTCCAATGCCACTCATCTTTAGCTTCTGCAAAAAAGCCGTTCAGCCAGTAGTATTCCCCGTCCGATCTCCATCCTATTTCGTTATGTCCTACATGGTAGTACACTTCTTCCGGCAATTTCATCTCAGCTTTCATCATCACCAGATAATACATATCATTGTACGCAAGATTTATCTCTCTTATGTATAATTTTTTATATTTCTTTTTGGTATAAATAACCGGAATAAAATCTTTTTTATTCGACCTGTTGGTAAATAAAAACACAAGCTCCTGCTCGTATTCTCCCTTTGTTGCAAGCCGTTCTTCTGCGCCGAACGGAGGCATATTATCCTGCGTTATGATAAATAACTTTTTCTTCCCGCTTGCCGTTACTGTCATACTGCACGCTCCCAACATAAGTACTGCAGTAATTATTATTTTACTTATACGCACCCAGCACCTCCCATGCCTGACTGCTATCAGTCATTCGCTCCTTTTACCAGCCCCCTCGCTTACGCTGCTGCTCGTCTACTTCCCGCGATTCTACGGTATAGTTTAATACAATATGTTTTTCCGGCTCATCATCAAAGTGGTACCAAATTTCCATGCGGAAAGGAAAAGGTTCTGCAGCATATAACTTGTCCTCAAAGATGTTCCCAAAATCGTAATCTCTGGGCCAATGGCCGCTCCACCACCACGGTTCTGTAGGTTCTACCCAAAAACCGTTCAGCCAGTAGTATTCCCCGTCCGATCTCCACCCTATGTCGTTGCTTCCTACATGGTAGTACACTGCTTCCGGCAATATAAATTCAGTCGACAACATCACTATATAATACTTATCATTGTACACAAGATTTATCGCCCTTAGATATAATTTTTTATATTTCTTTTTTGTGTAAATAACCGGAATAAAATCTTTTTTATTCGACCTGTTGGTAAATAAAAACACAAGTTCCTGTTCGTATTCGCCCTTTGTTGCAAGCCGTTCTTCTGCGCCGAACGGAGGCATATTATCCTGTGTAAGTATAAAAAGTTTTTCCTTTTCCTGCCCGCTTGCCGTTACTGCCATACTGCACACTCCTAACATAAATACTGCATAAAAAATTCTCGTATTCATAGGTGCTTGCTCTCCTTAATAAAGAAACCTATGTAACTTTGCGGATACATTTTTCCGCTGCCCTTAAATCCGTTTTTCTTAAGTTCTGTATACATATGCCCTTTTCGTAATTTTTCAAACTCTTTCTTTTTACTCTCCAACTTATCTTTATACACTTTTTCATCTCGCAATACATCCCACACTTCCGTGTTATAGCCGAATAGATAGGCGCTTTCATTCAAAAGACTCTCCCAGCCCCATGACATTACATCCGAAGCCAAATTAAAATCATAACCGAGCGATTTCATGAGCGGATAAAACGGATCCACATCATACGCTTTGTGTTGAAACGAACTTTCCGAAAAGATGCTGCCTTCAGGCACTGCATAGTTAAAAGTACCCTTATCCGGATAGCCGGTTACAATTTTATAATCGGCATAAAAAACCGTTTTTTCCGCCGGCGCCTGTCGTAAAAAAAATCAACCTGTTCTCGGAACAGGTTGATTTTACGTGCTGCTGAAAAATCGTTTATGCAATGACTTCCAACGCCTGCCATTTTGCAAGCAGCATTTCCGGCTGATAAGATTGTTTTGAACGGCGCAGGCCTTCGATTCCCAAGTCTTCTTCGCGGTTGATAAAGCGAAAATCCTCAAGCGACTTTGCAAACTCGTAAAAAATCGCCGTGTACGCGCCGTCGCGGTCGAAAGGCGAACAGGATTTTTCAAAATTGACGTCAAACGCGGCGGAAGAAATCTTTGAGCCGATTGTCATTGCGGCAGGTTTGCCGTCCGCGTATAAAATTCCGCCTTTCAAGTCCAACGTTTCCATATTGAGCAGCGCGGTTTGAATCATT
The DNA here is from genome assembly GCA_052169915.1 of Treponema sp. Classification (GTDB taxonomy): domain Bacteria; phylum Spirochaetota; class Spirochaetia; order Treponematales; family Treponemataceae; genus Treponema_D. Next base: position 270 of record JBQNBN010000064.1, on the reverse strand, counting down.
TCAAGTTCGACGATTTTGTCAAAGTCGAATTCGCCATTGTTTTCCGAAAACCATTGGTCTTCAATCGCCAGCGCGTCGGCAGCATTGTGCTCGGTGATGAGTTCAAAACGGACGTCGGCATGCGTTTTCATAAAGTGCGAAACGTGATTGCGCTTTTTTTGCAGTTTTTTTCCGGCGAGGCTCGCCATACTTTCTGCGTTGTAAACGTAGTCGGAAAAGTCGGGATTTTCCGTGAACGTAAAGCGCGCGGGGAACGCTTTTTCCAACAGC
>JBQNBN010000063.1:0-16954 GCA_052169915.1 Treponema sp. | reverse complement strand
AACGAAATGGCGGCAAGCGGCGGACAAATCAATCGCGCGGTGCAGGAAGTGAATGCTCTCGCGAGGAAAAATAAAGACAGCATCGAGGGGCTGGAGGAAGAAGAGGAGGTGGGGAAGTTTAAGGTGTAATGAGGAATGGCGGGCGGCGGAGAAATGCGTTTAAAGGATTTTACTGTGTACCGCCCTCCTGAGTTTTCCGGAGAAAACTCGATGGAAATGGTATTTCGTTGTTGCCGTGAAACTTGTGTTTTGGGACGGCGGCAATATTACATATCTTGTCATTGCGCGAACACGCTTTTTACATAAAAACCCCGCCCCCGCAGACACCGTTTCCCGCGAGTTTTGCCGTACGGCAAAACTCGTTGCGGATGGGAAACTATGTTAAATCTTTCAAATACAATTTCCCCCCATCCGCAAAACTCATACGAACGACAACTCCGTTAAGTCTTCCGAACACAGTTGTTCCACTCGAATCAGACAAAACAACAATGCCGCTGCACTTTCAATAATGCCATTTTATTCACCAATACCCCAAACTCTATTTTCCCCCAAGTTTTCGCCAGAAAACTTGCAGCGGATGTCAATACCATTCCCTTTGCTCGATACCACTCAAATTCCATTATCTTCGAGTTTTGCGTTAGCGAAACTCGAGCGGACGGTAACTCCATTCCGTCTTTCAAACTCCGTCCTCTGCCGTCCGCCTTGAACAGCCCCCCCTCTTTCCACTATCATCGCGGTAAATAATCACAGGAGAATTGATATGGCGAGAACTCATTATATTGCGGGCAATTGGAAGATGAATACGAGCAAGGCGGAGGCGGTCAAGTTAGCGCAGGACCTTGTCGCCGCGCTTAAAGGCAAGAGCGGAAAGTACATGATTGGAGTGCCGTTCGTGTATCTTGATGCGGTGTCGCAGATTGTCGGCGGCTCGAATATTATTTTGGGCGCGCAGGACGTTGCGGCGACTGAAAACGGAGCGCATACGGGAGAAGTTTCCGCTGAAATGCTCAAAGACGTCGGCGTGCGCGTAGTCATTTTGGGACATTCCGAGCGGCGGCATGAAATCGGCGAGAGCGACGAACTGATAAACAAAAAAGTCCGCCGCGCGCTTGAAGCGGGACTTGAAGTCGTCTTGTGTATCGGCGAATTACTTTCTGACCGTGAAGCGGGAAATGCCGAACAGGTTTGTGCGTTTCAGTTGAGCGCGGGACTTTCCGGCGTTACGGAAGCGCAAATGCGGAGCGTTACCATTGCGTACGAACCCGTTTGGGCAATCGGGACGGGAAAAACCGCCACGCCGGAAGATGCGGAGGCAATTCATAAATTTTGCCGCGGACATATCGCAAAACTCTACAATCAAAAAGTTGCGGACGAGGTTATCATTCAATACGGCGGCTCAATGAAAGCGTCGAATGCAAAAGAACTGCTTGCCCAGCCGGACATCGACGGCGGCTTAATCGGCGGCGCGTCTCTCAAAGCGGACACGTTTGAACCTATCTGCGCGGAATAAAGTCCGGCTGTAATACAATTTTTTGAATCGATTGAACGAACGCGGGAGCCGTAACACGCTGCCCGCGTTTTTTTATGCACGCTGGGAAAAATAAATGCAGTCCGCACGGGCGTTAAAAAAAAATGACCGCGGGCAAAGGAGGAAAACCCGCGGTCATAAAAAACATTCGCTTTGTCAGTCGTACTATACATATACAAACACAATAAAGCGTAATGGTTACACAAATAAATGCGAAAATTACGTTTTCGCTTATCAGAATCTGAAAATTCCTTCCAGACGGACGCTGCTTAATTCCTTGTACGCGCCGAACTCTCCTTCGCGAACGCCGGAAAAATAGGCGTCGACGGCGGCAAGAAACGAAAGGCGGTCGGTGAGCGCGTAGTCGGCGGAGATGGACGCGTAACTGTCGAAATCCTGCCAATGCACCGCCGCCGAAAGCGAAAGTTTCAGCGTTTCTGCAAGCAGCGAACGGCTTACGCTCAGCGTAGAACCGTTTTTGCGTTTTTTCGCTCCGGCAATATCGTCTTCAAAGTCGAATATGAATTCCTCAAAATATTGCGCCGCTAGCGTCCACGAGTTGTGAATCCAGTCGGCGCCGACAAGCGTTTTTAATCCGTTCTTTGCGACCGGCGCGCCGCTCTTCCGCGAATACGCTTTGTCAAAAAAGACGGCGGTTTCCGTACGCAAGACAAACGATTTAACGGGCACTGCCGCATCGAACGCAGCCATACCGAACTTGCGGTACTCGCCGTTGACGGTAATGCCGACGGGTATCCCTCCCGACTGGACAAGCGTTCCGGTCAAAACCGGCGTATCGGAAAATCCGTAATAACCGTAGAACGCAAAGTCGAGCGCAGAAAGATTGAACGCAAGCCGCGCGCCGTATGCCGAATTCCGTAAATCCGGCTCGGGAGCGCGTATTGCGCCGAGCGTTACGGGCAGAGTCAGTCCCCCTGTCGTTACGGAGTCCGGCAAAAATACCGCCCTCAGCGGATTTGACTTTTCCAGCGGGAGAGCGGCGGGTCTGAAAATCGGGATCCAGTACACGTCAGTAGAAAAGTACGTGCCCGCCAGCGTCAACTTTAACGCGTCCACGCCGAGCCGCGAGTCGCCGTAACTCGACGAATACAAACTCGTCATGTCTTTAGGGCAGAGCACGTCGGCAATGCTTATGCCGTCCGCCTTCCCCCATGCGCTTATCTGCCGCCCCGCTTTGACGCCGAACGTCAACGTGCCCGCCGCATTTTCCGCATGCCATGAAAACCACGCTTCTTTGAGCGCGGCGGAAAGTCCTGCAGGAACGGAAAACGGCTGTTCGGCAGCGGCTTTTACGCCGTCAAACGAAAGTGCGCCGTCGATATACGCCGCGCACCCGAATGCCGACGCGTCCAGCGCGCCTGAAACGGTGTTTTTTACTTCGGAAAACCGTCCTGCGCGGCTGCCGTAGACGTATGCGCCGACGCGGCTTTTTACGCTGCCGGAAAACGAAACTTCCTGCGCGTGCGCCGCGCCGAATGCGCAGACGGCAATCACCGCAAGCGGACGCGCCAAACGCCGTAAAAATTCCTTCCGCGATGCTTGAACGCGCCTGCCGCCGATTTGCGGTTTTAGGTACGCGCCGCAAAAAGTCATTTTACGGCGCCCCTCTCAAGCGCGGACACCGTAAACACCGAGTCGTTTATTTCTTGATTGTACGCAACGTCTTTCGTTTCGATGACGGTAAAATGCCCCGTCTGCACGTTTTCCATCCGCATTTTGCCGACCGTCCATATCCCGTCGATTGTTTTAACGTCAGAAACGGAAAAAACGCGGTGCAGTTTGTCCTGCTTGTCAAAAAATTCCGCCTTGTGCATGAGGAAATTGTCTTTCCGCACCCAGACAATCCGGCGCGGTTCTTTTTCCGACGTGTCTTTCGCCCTGCATTCGATTTTCCAGCAGTCTTCTCCGTCCGCATTCTCTTCGCCCAACAGTTCAAAGTCGTCTTTGGAAAGCGCGCGCTCGCCCATGTCGTCGTAGGTAAAATCCGTTCCCATAAAATTGCCGCTGCTTTCCGAGCCGGAAATGCGCCGCACCTTTTTCAACGCAGGAACGTACAGCCAGTTGTCGCGGTCTTTTTTGACGCCGTTCTTTTCCTTGTACTCCCATTGCAGATAACTGACGCCCGCAACGTCCTTCGGAGCCTTGACGACGATAACGGTTTTTTCCGTATCGCCGAAATCCTTTTTGAACGACGCAAGTTCGCGCACCCGGACGGCGCCTTTTTTGTTCGTGAGCGTCATCACCGCAGTGGAAATATTCGTTTTGCCGTGCTCAACATCGCGGTTCTTCTCCATTATCGAAAGGGCGGACTCTTCTGCCGCCGCAATAGAAAGCGCCGCTATGCCGACTGCAAAAGCCGCGCTCACCTTCAAAAACGTGAATTTCATCATAAGCCTCCTCAAAAAAAATATTTTACCGCCCGAACATATCCGGCGGTTTGTTTTATATCGCCATGTCGACTGGAAAAGCGGCGTCAACCGCCTAAAGCCTCATTTTAAATTCGCTTTGAGCCAGTCCTTAAACGCCGCATAATCGTTTTCCATCGGAATTGCGCGGTCGGGAAGGCGCAAAACTTCTGCAAGACGCTCCGGCACGGGCGGTTCTTTTCCGCCTGCGGCCTGCACAATCTGCCCGAACTTTGCGGGATGCGCCGTCTCAAGAATAATGCCGACAGCGTTTTTGGCGGCAATTTCTCCCGCCCACGCAGGCACATTCGGCGTAAGACCGGGTTTCGTGTAGTCGCCTTTTTGTCCGTTTTTGAGACTTTCCAGCGCGCCGCAGCGGATATCGTCCCACGCCTTCCAGCCGACTGCTCCGTGCGGGTCAATCGTGTAGCCCGTGCGCACGCGGCAGGCGCGTATCGCGTCAAGAATGCCGTCGTTGTCAAGCCAATACGAGGCGAACAGCGCGCGGACTTGTTCCAGCGTATACATCGCTTGAATCCGCTCGTAATTGCTCGGCGCGCCGACGTCCATCGCGTTCGCATACGTTTCCTGAGAGGGACGCGGCTTGTATTCGCTTGTCGCAATCCAGTCGGGAATGGTGCGGTTTGTATTCGTCGCCGCGACAAAGCCTGCAATCGGCGCGCCCATTTCGCGGGCGATGAGACCCGACGTCAAATTGCCGAAGTTGCCGGACGGAACAACCGTAATAACCGCGGGGTTTTCCAGTTTGCTGTCGAGCAGGGCGCGGTTCCTGACGGCAAGAGAGGCGTACATATAGTAAAAACTTTGCGGCAAGAGGCGCGAAATGTTTATCGAGTTCGCGGACGACAGGCGGAATTCCTTTCTGAGTTCCGAATCCGTAAACGCGGTTTTAACCAGTTTTTGACAGTCGTCGAAGGTACCGTTCACTTTGAGCGCGCGGACGTTCCCCGTAAACGTTGAAAGCTGCTTTTCCTGCAGCGGGCTTATCTTCCCTGCTGGGTACAAAATCGTAACGTCCAGTCCCTCAACGTTGTGAAAGGCGCTTCCGACCGCGCTGCCCGTGTCGCCGGACGTTGCAACTAGAATGTGAAGCGCGCCGTTTTCAGTCTTATTGAAGTAAGACATAACGCGCGCCATAAAACGCGCCCCGAAATCCTTAAACGCGCACGTAGGTCCGTGAAACAACTCCAGCGAATAGGTAACGGCGTCGAGCGGCACAACTTTCGGCGAGAACGTATACGCGTCTTGTATAATTTCCATCAGTCCTTCGTCGGAAATCTCACCTTCAACGTAAGGTTTTGCCATCTTGAACGCAATATCCCGAAACGACGGTTCGGGATTTTTGTTGACAAAGGCTTTATCAAGTTTTGGAAACTCAACAGGAATGTATAAACCTCCCGTTGCGGCATTCATGCCGCCCATAACCGCCGTGCGGAAGTCCGCTTTAACGTTTTTATCTCGTGTGTCCGTGTAAATCATAATTTTTCCTACATTCCGTAAATTATTTCTTCAGCCGCTTTGTCCGCAAGCAGTGAGCGGCATTTTTGCTCCGCCGCCCCTCTCGTTTTGTCGGTAACGCTTTGGGAAACCGTCAACGCGCACAAAACCGAGCCGTCCGTCATGTTCACGCACGTTATATCGGCGGTGAGCGAGACGGTCGTCAGTCCATCCGCTGTTGACGGCGGTTCGCTGAACTTTACCGTTCCGACTATCATAAACTTGTACGCGCTGCCGACGATGTCGTAAGTCGCCTTATATAAGGAAGAAATCGGTTTATCGACGTATGACGAAGAACTTATCGGGGAATTTCCGACCCGCACGCCGGAATTTCTGAGGCTCTGCAAAAGTTTAAACGAGTTTGTCGTTGCCTGTCCTTTTTCATTGCAGTCGAATGCGTATAACATTCCCTCTTTTGAAAGATAGGACGTTTTGACTTTATACGGAATCTCGACTCCCGCCGCGTACGCAATCTGCGTTATAGCCGCAGACGAATTAACCGGCACCAGATAAAAGGTAAGTTTGTCTTTCACGGCGAATGACGAAGCCGGCGGCGTAAACGAGGCTTTGCCGTTTTCGTCGGTCGTTACGACTTCGGTGTCGTAACTTACCGCGTTGTCGTTTTTGCCTGCAGGCCACGAGACGGCAAGTTTTAAGTTGGGAACAACGCCGTCTTTATTTTCCGCGATAACTGAAAAGGGGGAAGTAAAGTTTTTGCCTGCCGTTACGGGCTTGGGCGCGGATTGTACGGTAAGCGTTAAATCTTGGAGCAGGGCTTTAAATTCCGTTTCCTGCCGATTGGAAGCGTTTTGCGTGGGAATGGGACGCGGCTCTTTTGGGGGAACTTTTCCAGACGCGGTTTCCGTCTCCAACTGCCCCCCGTCCTTTTCGGCAATCTGCGTTGTGGAGCAAGAGAAAGCAAAAGAAATTCCCGCTGCAATACAAATGGCTTTGATTTTTACACTTTTCATCCGACTAAAACGACCGATAAACGGTCTTCCTCCGTAAATTCCGGCTTCTGCCGCCGAAGCATGACGTTTAAAAATAATTTCAGTCGGAAACCGCAAAATACCGCGTCTGATACACTCAATACGCTCTTCGATCCAAAATACCAACTTCAACTATTTTTAAATACATTCAATTTTGCAATTCGGCATGTTCGCCGGAAAGATTTGGTCGCAATATACCGATTTTTTGCGTATTTCACAATACGACTTGCAAATTATTATACAGGTTCATAGAATGCCCAAAAATTTGGATACCAAGATGAGATGTACAAAAGCGCTGATTTATAAAGAAAACCTTGAACACAATATAAAGTCGATACGGAGCCTCTTAAAACCGAATGTAAAAATGTGCGTCGCGCTCAAAGCCGACGGGTACGGGTGCGGCGCGGTTACTACGGCGAAAATCGCGCAATCGCTGGGCGCCGGCTATTTTGCGGTGGCTGCCGTACAGGAGGGGACGGAACTCCGTGACAACGGAATCAAAGCGGATATTATTCTTTTGAGTCTGTGCTCCAAAGACGAAGTTGCGGAAGCGGTGCGGCACGATATTATTCCGCTTGTTTTTGATAAAGAATACATTGGTTTGTTTGCGGAGGCCGCGGCTCAGGAAGGAAAGCGTCAGCGCGTCTTTCTTGCTGTGGATTCCGGCATGGGGCGGCTCGGCGTTTATGCGGAGGAAGCGGCGGATATCGCGCGTTTTATCCAGTCGTCCCCGCATCTTGAACTTGCGGGAATGATGACGCATTTTGCCGTTTCCGACTCGACGGAAAGCCGCGACAAAGCGTATACGCAGGAACAGTTCCGCGCGTTTTTAGACGCGGTTGAGTCCGTTCGGCGGGCGGGCGTCAATCCGGGAATTTGCAGTTGTTCGTCTTCCGCCGCAAGCCTTGCCGAACCTGAAATGCAGCTTGATATGGTGCGACCCGGCATCGCGGTATACGGCTGCTATCCCGACGGCGTAAACCGTGATTACCTTGCTCGGCGCGGAGTCGACATTGCGTTGAAGCCCGTTATGCAGTTTGAAACGCAGGTTGCCGCGATTCGGCGCGTTAAAGCCGGAACGACGGTCTCGTACGGGCGCACGTGGACGGCGCAGCAAGACACCGACATCGCAATTCTTCCGGCAGGGTATGCCGACGGACTTTTACGCCGCTTTTCGCCCGCGCTCACGGTTGCGATAAACGGCAGGGCGTATCCCGTCGTCGGGAGAATTTGCATGGATCAGTGTATGGCGGACATCGGCGCGGACAACAAAAACGTCCGCCGATGGGATAAAGCCGTTTTCTTCGGTCCCAAAGACCGTGAAGCCCTGTGCGACGCCGCCGACATCGCCGCGCACTCCGGCACCATTTCCTACGAAATTATGACGGGCATTTCCAAACGCGTTCCGCGTATCGTCGTTTGAGTATGGTTCGCGGCGGACGCGCCTCCTCATTCACCGCGAAAGACCGCGGCAGTTTCTGCGGCGAGATAAAACGAACCCGCAACAAGTAGCGTCGCGCGCGCGGCGGAGGCTTTTTGGAGCGCGTTTTCAAGCGCATCGCGCGCATCTTTTTCCGCCGTGCACGGTATTCCCGCGTCGGCGAACACGGTTTTCAAATCGTCCGCATTCCGCGCTCTGCCGCCGCTTGTCTCCGTAACGGTAACTTCCGTAAAAACGCCGCGCAACTCTTTTGCAATTCCGGCGGCGTCTTTGTCCTTTGCGCAGGCGAACAGCAAATGAAAAACTCCGTCTTCCGCGCCGAACGCGTCTTTGAGCGTTTGGACGGCGCGCTATTGTTTGCAGCATTCACCGCGAAAGACCGGCGGCAGTTTCCGCGGCAAGATAAAATGAACCGGCAACAAGAAGCGACGCGCGCGCGGCGGAGGCTTTTTGGAGCGCACTTTCAAGCGCGTTGCGCGCGTCTTTTTCCGCCGTGCACGGTATTCCTGCGTCGGCGAACACTGTTTTCAAGTCGTCCGCATTCCGCGCTCTGCCGCCGCTTGTTTCCGTAACGGTAACTTCCGTAAAAACGCCGCGCAACTCTTTTGCAATTCCGGCGGCGTCTTTGTCCTTCGCGCAGGCAAACAGCAGGTGAAAAACTCCGTCTTCCGCGCCGAACCCGTCTTTGAGCGTTTGAACGGCGTATCTCACGCTGACCGGCGTATGCGCTCCGTCAAGAATTATGCGCCGAACGCCGCCGTACTGCGCCGGAGCGGAAACAATTTCAAAGCGCGCGGGAAGAGCCGCCTCTTCCAGTCCCGTTTGAATTTGCGCCGCAGTTACCGACGGAAGCGCAATTTTAACCGCAAGAGGGGCGGCTGCAGCGTTATCGGCTTGTTCCGCGCCGCGTAACTTCATCAACGCGGAAACGCGTCCGCCGTCAAAACGATCAGAATAGAAAGCAATTCGCATTCCGTTTGATTCATATTGATACGAAAGATTTTTCACGTCTTCGTCGGCAAAAACGCACGGAGCATGACGGCGTTCGGCACAGTCGGCAAAAACGCGCGCCGCCTGCGGATTTACGTGCCGCGCAATCACGACGGGAACGCCATCTTTGATGATTCCAGCCTTTTCCGCGGCAATTTTTTCTATCGTACCGCCCAAAAACGCGGTGTGCTCCAGTTCAATCGGCATGAGAATGCAGGCGCGCGGCGTTACGACGTTCGTCGCGTCAAGCCTGCCGCCGAGTCCCGTTTCGTAGACGGCAAAATCGACGCGCGCGCGGCGGAAACACAGGAATGCGAAGGCAGTTGCCAGTTCGAACCACGTAAACGCCTGTCCGTTCGGCACGTCTTCATTCCGAATACTCTCGACTGCCTCGACCAGTTCGTCTGCGGCGTCTTCGTATACCGCGTCGTCAAAAAATCCGTGCGGCGTCGTTATGCGCTCGCGGAAATCGCTGACATGGGGCGACAAATACAGTCCGCAGGACATTCCCGCGCTTTCAACGATTGAAGCGCACAGCGCGCACACGGAGCCTTTGCCTTTGGAGCCCGCTGCGTGAATACACGGAACGACGTCTTGCGGATTGCCGAGACGCGCGCATAAAAAGCGCATCGACTCAAGCCAAAATACGTTTTTCGCCTGCGTTTTTTCAAAGTTCAAAAAGCCGTCAAGCCAGTCGAGAAATGCGGAAAGTTTCATATTTCCATGTTCATCGCCGCGCGGACTTCCGTGAGCGTGCGTTCGGCAATTTCGCGCGCCTTGCGCGCCCCCTCGGTCAAAACCTGTTTGATGTAGTCCGGCTGTTTTTCTAGTTCCGCGCGCCTTTTGCGGAGCGGACGAAGTTCCTCATTCAACGCCTCGGTGAGCGTCTTTTTGAGCAGTCCGCCCCCGCCGTCCCCGATTTTTTCCGCGACTGCCTCCGGCTCTTCTCCCGTGCACAGAGAGATGAGCATTAAAAGATTGGCGACTTCAGGACGGTTCGCCGGATCGAAAGTAATGCGCCGATCGGCGTCGGTTTTCGCTTTTTTGATGAGCGCGGCAGTTTCATCTTCCGTGGCTCCCAGCATAACCGCATTGCCGCGGCTTTTGCTCATCTTCGTGCCGTCAAGTCCCAAAATGCTCGGCGTTTTGCTCAGCAGCGCCTGCGGTTCGGGGAAAAGCGGCTCGCTGCCTGCGCAAAACTTTTCGTTGAATCGCCGCGCAATAGTCCGCGTCAATTCGAGATGCGGAAGTTGATCTTTTCCGACTGGAACGACGTTTCCTTTGCAAAAAAGAATATCGACTGCCTGATGGACTGGATACGTGTACATTCCCGCGTTGATGCTTTTAAGTCCCGCCGCTTGGATTTCCTCTTTTACCGTCGGATTGCGGTTCAATTCGGCATTTGAGACGAGCGTCAAAAAGGGAAGCATGAGTTGATTTGCTTCGGGAACGTAACTGTGCGGGTAAATGACGACGTTTTCACTCGGTTCGATGCCCGCCGCAAGGTAGTCGATGACAAGCTGCTTGGTGTTTTGACTGATTTCCCGAAAAGAATCGTGGTCGGTGAGGACTTGGTAGTCCGCGATTAAAATCATTGTGGGAACGCCCAGTTTGGAAAGCCTGACGCGGTTTTTGAGCGACCCGAAATAATGCCCGATGTGGAGCCTGCCCGTCGGACGGTCGCCGGTCAAAACCCGATACTTCTTAGGCTCCTTTACAATATCTTCTTCCAATTTGCGGCTCGCCGCAAGCGCCGCCTCATACGTTCCGCTGTATTCCAATTCCGGCATACAAACCTCGCTTTTTAGTGATTTGCGCGTACTATAAATAAAACGGCGCGGTTTTGCCAGAGACGGACGGGCGGCGGAGAAAATTGTTTGAAAGATGGAACGGAGTGCCGCCCTAACAAGTTTGCCATAGGCAAACTTGGAGACTACGGGAGAGGGGACGGAAAAATGGAGGAATGCGTAGTGCGTAATTGCGGGCGGCGGCAGGCGGTAAAGAAATGTACTTGAACGCTAGAACAGTGCGCCGCCCCACAGACATCGTTTTTTGCAAGATTTTGCGATAAACAAAATCTTGTGCGAATGAAATAACGTTTCATCATTTTGACGATATAGCAACCGTCCGCAGCAAAAACTCGTGGGAAAATGGTGTTGGGGGAGTGGGTTTCGGTAATTTGCGGTCGGAGGAGAAAGGAGGTTGAAAGATAGAGTAGAGTTACCGACCTACCGAGTTTTCTTTCGAAAACTCGTAGAAAAATGTACTGAGAGGCGGGGGAATGCGTAATTTCATTGCAGGAGCGATTTTCCGAGGGCGTTTACAAAATACCAAACTTTCTTGCAATCTGTCATGACACGGCGTTACTGAAGCACGTTTGCAATATGCCTTCTCCCGAACAACTTCACGTCTTCTCCATATTGTCGCGCTATCCCCAAACTACGTTTTATGCAAGTTTGCCGAAGGCAAACTTGGGTGGGCGGTAATCCCGCCCAATCTTTCAAACACATTTCTCCACCGCCCGCCGTATTACAAATCGCCAATCGACTGCACTTTGTCTTGGGACAGTCCTGAAATTTTGCAAATATCGTCAAGCGGATAGCCCATAGTCAGCATGGTTTTTATAATTTCACGCTTTGCTTGATAGGTCCCGTCGGAAAAGCCTTGTTGCATTCCCTGTTCAATTCCTTGCCGTATCCCTTGCAACAGGCTTTCTTGTCTCTGTACCGCAATGTCCGTATCGTAGTCATATTCCGCTAGTAACATATTGATTACCTCCCGTGATTTACGCTGTAAGTATTCTTTTAAGATCCCTTTTTCTATACACATTTTTATCGCATTGTTAAAGCCGTTTTCAGGGTCAAGTTGCATTTGAGTTCGAACTTCTTCTACGAAGAGGCTGTACTCTTCAAGCGGCTTGCACTCCGTTAAAACTTTGTTCCCTTTATCCGTGTTGATGTTGAGCACTTGTACCGTCAGTTCCAACGGCGGGAAGTCAGGGGGCGTAATAAAGGCATCGGACAGTTTTAGAATAGTAGTTTCAGGATAGTCGTCCATGCCATTGTAAAAGACATAGAATTCCGGCGTCGGTATTTTCTGTAGGAGTCTGTAATATTTTGCTTTCGGGTCTTGGATTTGCTCGTACAGACGCGCGACATATTGGAGACAACGCAAGGGCATATTTTCATTGATGGTTGATTGGTGCTCCACTAACACAATAATTTTGTTATCAATGAGGCACGATACATCATTAGACAATTTTGTATACATTGCCTTTTCAAGTTTGAGCGGTTTTAGTTCCGCTGTGATGTCGAGGTTCGTGCCGTGCAGGGCGTTGTAGAGCGATAAAAAGTTTTCTTTTGCCTTTTCGTCCTCACTGAATAGGTCGACAAATACCGAATCCTTGTATCTGCGGTTATGCTTTGGCATGACGTTCCTTCCTTGCGGATATTATACCACACTGCCGCCCATTTGACGCAGTTAGTACCGGAAGCAATCTCTTTGTTTTGCCGGAAAAATAAATAATTGAAAACGGCGTGTGAGGATAGGTCGGCGGAGAAAGGAGTTTGAATGATACAGCGAAGTTACCGACCTTACCGAGATTTTGCCTCATGAGGACGCAAGAAGAATAACGTAATGGCAGTTTTTCTTTGGAAAACTGCAGCGGACGGCAGAGGCTTTATATCTTTCAAACGAGATATCTCCGTCCGCCAAACTCGTGGTAAACGGAATTTGGGCGGAGGGCGGCAGGGGAATGAGGGAGAGGGCGCCAACGGAATTTGTAATCCGCTTTCCGTTTCAATGCCTGCGGCATTTCCACTGCAATCGGGCGCAGGCAAGGTTCCCGCCCGCAGCGGTACTTCCGCTTTGGAGTACATCCGTCGCGCACTCACAACCCGTCGCATTGCCGCGCCGTTCCAAATGCCCCTCCCCAATCCCCTCTCGCCTTCTCTATATTGCCGCGCTGTCCCTCAAAACGTTCCCCATGCCCCCCTCCCGAACACCCCCGCGTCTTCTTCACATTGCCGCGCCATCCCCAAACTCCGTTTTATGTAAGTTTGCGGAACGCAAACTTGGGTGGGCGGAAATAGCGTTAAATCTTTTGAACACGGTTCTATGCCTTCACCCGAACACCCCTGCGTCTCCCTCACATTGCCGCGCCGCCCCCAAAACTCCATTTTGCCCAAGTTTGCGGAACGCAAACTTGAAGCGGACGGCAGCCCCGTTAAGTCTTTCAAACTCCGTTTACCCGTCCGCCGATCCCATGCTATCATGCCGCCATGTTGAGTTTCTTTTTCAGAAAAAACTTTTACGACGGCTGGGATAATCTCGTGTCGTTTCTGGTGCCGAACCTTATCGTCGACGGAATTGTGTTTTCTAGCGCGGCGGTTATGATTGCGGGACGGGAGAATCTTGCCGTCTGGATTGCGTGCACGGCGCTGATTTTTTGCCTGTGCTCGATTGCAGTCCTTGCATGGACGGAAGCCGCCGCTAAAATCGCCGAAGGGTTTACCGTCCCGCTCAAAGATTTCTTTTTCGCCGTGCCGTCCTGCATTGCCGACGGGCTAAAATACGCCGCCGCGCTCTTCACGTTGTGCGCCGCAACCGGCATCGGAGTTGCATTTTACTTTCTCAACGGCGCGACAATCGTCGGGATGATGGCGGGCTTTGCATTTTGTTGGGTCGCGCTCATCATTTTCACCGCACTGCTGTGGTACCCCGCTCTGCGCGCGCTCCTGCACAATCCATTCGGAAAAAGCGTCAAAAAATGCTTTATTATCTTGACTGACAACGCGCTGCAGTCGCTGGTTGTCGCGTTTTACAATCTCTTTTTAACCCTCGTTTCAGTCGTCATGATCGGAATTGCGCCCGGCATGGCAGGACTTGCGCTCTCCCGCGTCAACGCGCTGCGCCTCATCCTCAAAAAATACGACTATCTCAACGAACTCGACAAAAACGGAACGCCCGCGAACAGTCCCGAACGCCGGAAAATTCCGTGGAACACAATCCTCAAAAACGACATTGAAAGCGTGCCCCCGCGTCCGTTCAAGGCGTTCATCTTTCCGTGGAAAGAATGATTTTTTTCCAGTCGACATGGACTGAAAAAGTCCGGTTTAATCGTCCCCGCTCATTCGGAATTCGAGAAAAGACGACTGCACAAGCGTCCGCACAATACGACGGGAAAAGCGTTTTTGCATTCGAGGGGTGCAGCGACTGTCGATTTCCGCTTGAAAGTCGAAATGCGTTCGGCTAGTATCGTCGGAATTCTCACCGATTGATTGCAGAGAAATAGCTTTATGGAGGAAAAATGTCAATTTTAGAAAAATATTTACAGTCGTGCAAAAAACCGAATGCCGCGATGACGGCGTACGTTGCGAACTTGGAACAGACTGCCGCCGTTGCGCCGGAGATTGCCGCCGCGGTTGTGCGCGAACTTGAAACGCAGCGCGGACACTTAAAATTGGTTGCAAGCGAAAATTATTGTTCGCTGAACGTGCAAGCGGCGATGGGAAATCTTTTGACGGACAAATACGCGGAAGGCTATCCCGAACACCGCTATTACGGCGGCTGCGTCAACGTGGACGCGGTGGAAAAAACGGCGGCGGATGAGGCGGCGGCTTTGTTCGGGGCGGACTACGCGTACGTCCAGCCGCACTCAGGCTGCGACGCGAACCTCGTTGCGTATTGGGCGGCGCTCAATGCCAAAGTCGAAATGCCGGAACTTGAGTCGCTCGGATTGAAAAGCGTTTCCGATATGACGGATGAGCAATGGGCGGAACTTCGGAAAAAACTTGGCAGTCAAAAACTGATGGGGCTGGATTATTATTCCGGCGGACACTTGACGCACGGCTACCGCATGAACGTTTCTGCGCGTATGTTTGAAAGCGTTCCGTATACGGTTGACCGCGAAACGGGGCTGCTCGATTACGATGCGATTGAAAAACAGGCGCTGGAAGTGCGCCCGCTGATTTTGCTTGCGGGCTACTCCGCTTACCCGCGGAAGATAAATTTCCGCCGTTTCCGCGAGATTGCCGACAAGTGCGGCGCGGTTTTAATGGTCGACATGGCGCATTTTGCGGGACTTGTCGCGGGAAAGGTTTTTACCGGCGACTACAATCCGGTGGAATGGGCGGACATCGTTACGACGACAACGCATAAAACGCTCCGCGGCCCGCGCGGCGCTTTAGTGCTCTGCAAAAAATGGCTTGAAGACAGCGTCAACAAAGGCTGCCCGATGGTCTTGGGCGGCCCGCTCCCGCACATCATGGCGGCAAAGGCGGTTGCATTCAAGGAGGCGCGGACGCAAAATTATCGGGACTATGCGCACGCGGTAGCCGCAAACGCCGCTTCCCTTGCCGAAGAATGTAAAAAACTCGGAATGCGGCTGCAAACCGGCGGCACGGACAATCACTTAATGCTTATCGATACGACGACGTTCGGGCTGACGGGAAAACAGGCGGAAGCCGCTCTGTTTCGCTGCGGGGTAACGCTGAATGCAAACGCGCTCCCGTTCGATAAAAACGGCCCGTGGTGGACTTCCGGCATCCGCGTCGGCACGCCGGGCGTTACGACGCTTGGAATGACCGCTTCCGACATGAAAGAAATCGCTTCCATCATTGACTTTGTACTCAAAGGGACTAAGCCCGGACTGACCAAGGACGGCAAACCCGCCAAAGGCAAAATCGAACTTGATGCGAGCGTAGAAGCAGCAGCGAAGTCGCGCGTCAAAACCCTGCTTGCAAACCACGTACTCTATCCCGAACTTGATTTGGACTTCCTGCGGACAGTTTTTATTGAGTTTGACAGATAAAACGAGGTTCTGCCCGCACGAGTTTATCCACACCCCTGCGTGGTATGGATAAACTCGCAGGATAATGGTGATAGGAAAGACGCGGCAAAACTCAATTATGTGCAGCATAGGGGCAATCAAAACTTGCAACCATTTTTACGATGTTCAGTTTCCCGCAAGTTTTGCTGCAGCAAAACTTGGGCAGGCGGAAACAGCGTTTTATCTTTCAGATTTGTTTCTCCATCACCTGCCGCCGCTCACCGCAGATTAAACCGGTTCGACAATGAGCATTCCCAAACCGGTTTATTTTATCAAACGCTATTTTTTATTTCCCGTAAATGTTCCGTTCTTGTGTATCGTTGAATTTTCCCAAGTGCCGCTTACATTGCCTGAGGACTTATTCACGGTTCCTTTAAAAGCAATTTTCACTCCATGTGCAGCGAGAGTCATCTCTCCGCTGAGTTTTCCATCGCTTCCCAATGTGCCGCTTGCCGGATAGTCGGTTGAGCCGTCATTAAAATTCCCTGTAACCGCGTCGAATTTATCCGCCGTCATTTGCCATGTGCCGACTATATTCCCGCTAAATGTGCCTTCATACGAGCCGACATATTCGCTTGGGATTTCCGTTTTATCGGACTTCTCATCGGCAGTCTGCTTACAGCCTGCAATTACGAATGCCGCACTGACCATTAAAGCCAATGCGCCGACCATTGAAACCAATTTACTCTGTTTCATGTTGACCTTCCTTTTGCAATGAGTTTTTCATTGCATGATTTTGTTTTGCCCGAAGCAAGCTCAGCTGCGCTTGCTTCGGGCAAAGGTCTGTGTCCAGACCTTTGCCTAGTGTACACTAGGCAAATTTTTAGCGTGCGGCGGTGGGCGACAAAGAATATCGCAGGCGGTTGTTATGATCCTTAAAGACGGAATGGAGTCCCGCCTGCTGCAAGTTTGCCAATCGCAAACTTGCAGAAAAATGGGTTTTCCGCCCGTAGAATAACAAAACGAGGAAAGACGCGGCATTGAGAAGCGGCTGCTCTGCTTCAAAGAACTTCTAAAGAATTACATTTTACCGTCAGCTTTTGCCGTTGGGCAAAAAAAATAGATCTGCTTTCAATTCCGCATTTCTAATTATACATTGCCTACTGCTGCCAATGAAAAACTAAAAATCGCTTGCAATATCCCTGCCCGCGATATAAAATTGTTTCAAGAAAAACGAAAGGAGTAATTGACAGCGATGTACGAAATCAATAAATTACCCCCCCCCCCCCCCCC
>JBQNBN010000062.1:0-17331 GCA_052169915.1 Treponema sp. | reverse complement strand
GTAGAGCAGCTCCCTCGTAAAGAGCAGGTGACCCGTTCAAGTCGGGTAGTTGGCTTACCAAGAAAAATCAGGCGCAGGCGATTGCCTGCGTTTTTGTTTTAACCTTTCCCGCACTATTCTCGACTGCACTTGTTTCAGTCGATTTTTATTCGACTTCTCCGGCTTCGCCTAAAATCGGAATTGCGATATAGCGGCAGCACAACTGCGTCACCGGTCCCATGCAGAGCGCGGTGATTATCATTGCGATTCCGATGCGGGCGCGGCTTAAAAAGTCCCAAAGAGACAAGATCTCTGCTCCGCCGCCGCGCAGAGTAAACGCCGTACACGCAAGCGAAAGCAGCACGCACGAAAAGTCCGTTATAATGCGGCTCCAGCGGAACTGCACGGACGTTTTTTCAAAAATAATCAGCGCCATCGCGTCGTAGGACGAAACGCCCAAGTCCGCTGTGATGTAGAGCGAGGAGGCGACGCAGAGAATCGAAAGCGAGGCGATAAGCAGCGCAAACTGGTGCCAGAACGCGGAAACCGTAACGAATCGGTCGAGCAAAAACATACAGCCGTCGGTCAGAAAGCCGATGAGCGTGAGATTCAAAATGGTAGCGATGCCGATGAGGTGCTTCGAGACAAAAAAAACGGCGACAAGCAAAATGCCGATTAAAACAGGATAGAGCGTGAGGTAGTCCGTCCCGCACAGACGCGCCGCGTTCAAGACAAAACCGTTCCACGGGTCAATGCCGAGTTCAGCCTTCCGCAAGAGCGCAATCGTCGGCGCAAGCATAATCGTTCCGGCAAGCGACATCGCAAACCGCTTCCATGAAAACCGTTTCAAAAACCACAACTCTTTCATATTCCTTCCTTGCCGCCGCAGTCCGCTCCCCGGAGCCGTCCTGCGTTTTGCGGCATTATAACGAGAGCGCATAAGAAAATCACGGGCGCGATGCAGAGACCTTCTGTGCCGGTTTTGTAAAAAACCGGTGCGGAAGGAATGGAATTCAATCTCTCGAATGCAACAACTGCCGTCCGTAGTTTAATTCCGTCTCCGTCTACTGCGAGTTTTCCGCAAAGAAAACTCGTGCAGGCGGCACACCGTTATGTCTATCAAGCATATTTTTTCCCGCCTGCCGCTATCCGCTTCAATTGCCGGCGGCATAAAACGGACATTGAAAAACAAACGATGTTCTGTCGGTTGCAAGTTTGCCACAAGGCAAACTTGAGGTGCAGCCTAACTTTTGCATCAGCGTGTTCCGCCGGCAATTTCCGCTTCTATCCGGCGCAGGTGTTATTCCCGTCGTTTGCGGAACTTCCGCAGATTTTACACTGTACCCCCGCAAGTCCCGCGAGGCAACAGCCGTCCGCAGTTTAGCCTCGTCTCCGTTTGCTTCGAGTTTTCCGTAGAGAAAACACGTGCAGGCGGCACACCGCTATGTCTGTCGAACACATTTTTTCCCGCCTGCGATTTCTCCGCAGATTTTATTCGTATGCCCGCAAGCCCCGTAACGCAGCAGCCGTCAGCGTTTTAATCCCGTCTCCGTTTACTGCGAGTTTTCCGTAGAGAAAACACGTGCAGGCGGCACACCGCTATGTCTGCCGAACATATTTTTTCCCGCCTGCAATTTTCCCGCCTGCCGCGCACCCGCAAGTCCCGCGGCATAAAAACAGCGTCTCACCGCGCGTAAACGACCGCGATTTTCTCGTGCGGGACTTTTCCCGTCAGCATTCCGTCTTTCACGGTGAATTTTAAGCCGTGCGCCGCGTCTTTATAAACGCCGTCCGGCAGCGCAAGCGGAATTACAATCTTTTCCGCGCCCTTTTCCGCCGCGTTGACGATGACGACGCCTTTTTCACCGCGCTTAATGATGAGCACGGAAAGCGAAGATCCGTTTAAGAGCGTTTCATCTTCGCCTGCCGCCGCCGTCCGGAACTTGTTGACCGCGGAAACCTCCGCGTGCATGAATTCCCCGTTCCCGATGTCGCCGATTTTCGAAACGCCTTCGTCGGTGCCGTTCTTTTTAGGAAACTGCACGCCCTCCGCGCCTTGAGGACGGCTAAAAAACAGCGGCGTGCCGCCTTTTCGCGCGGCGATAACTGCGTATCCGGCGCGGAGTTGAAAATTTTTCATCGCGGCGGACTCGCCTTTATTCGCATAGGTGTCATGGCTTTCAATCCACGTTACCAGCCTGTCCGCGCCCGCGTCGTTTTTCCAATTCGACAAGCCCTTTGCGCTCAACTTACGCGCATAAACTGCGCTCCGCAGAATGCTGCCGTAATTGCTCGCCGTAACCGCAATGTATTTTCCGTACTCGTCTTCGCGCGACGCGCCGCCTTGCAGCACTTCGCCGTACAAAAATAAATCGTCCGCCCTCTTCAAGGAAACGCCGCCGGCCGCCTCGCGTCCCGTAAAAACCTGCCAAAAATTGTTCTTCGGGCTTGCCTCGTCTTTGGGATCGTCGGGAAGGGCGATGTGCTTTGCCGTGTCGAATCGGAAACCGTCCGCTCCGCAGTCGATTAAGTCGTTCATGTAGCGCATAAAATACGACTGGAACAGCGGATTTTCGGTGTTGACGTCGGGAAGTCCGCCCATCTGCTGATTGACGACCTCAAAACGGTTTTCCCAGTTGCCGATTGCCCGCATGCCCTTCTCGTGATACAACTTGTCCAGTCCGCCGACCGCATTAATGAAGTCCTCCGCGATTTTATCTTTTTGCGGCGTCGTGTGGTTCGGGAGCACGTCGACGATGACCGCAATGCCGTGCCGCTCCGCCTCCGCGCACAACGCGATAAAGTCGTCCCGCGTGCCGAGTTGGTAATTGCCGATTTTCCAGTCCGTCGGCTGATAGTGAAAGTACCATTTGCCGTTCGCCCCGCGGCTCATAAGTTCCAAGCCGCCGTTATCGCCGACGAGGCACGCGTTTGCAGGCGACGTCTGCACCGCCGTAAAGCCCGCCTCCGCAATTTTCGCCATGTTTTGCTCAATCGTCTTGAACGACCAGCACCAGCAATGCAAAATCGCGCCGTTTTTCACGCTCTCTTTCGACTGCGCCCCAACCGCCCACGCCCAAACCGCGCCCGCAAGCATTCTTGCAACCGCCTTCCGTAATTTCATATCACCGCCTCCAAAATTTTCTTCTATAATAACAAGCCTCGCCGCACTCGCACTGTCGTCTGCCCAAGCCCCGTCTCGACTGGAAACGCCCCGCCGCCTCAAACTCCGCATTTGTCAACGCGCAGCAATGAAGTACGCCCGCTCTTTCAATGCCGCTCCTCCTCAAACCCCGTTTTCTCCTCAAGTTTGCTGAAAGCAAACTTGCAGCGGACGGAAACTCCGTTCAGTCCTTAAAACTCAAGTTTTCCCGTCCGCGATTTTTCCCGCCCGCGGTTTATTTCAAATCCCGCATCAAGGAGCGCGCTGATAAGCAGGTCGAGCCGCTCGTAAAGATAACTTTCACGGCTGCCGCGCGGGAGCCCGACGGAAACGGAAACCGCGCCGCCGCCTGCGCGCTCAAGGTCGTTCATGTACGCGTCGATGATTTCTTCCGCCGTGTAATACCGCTCTCCCGCCGCCGCGTCTTCAAGCGGAATAAAGTCTCGCGCGGGAGACGCGACGCGGGCAGTTTCATACCCCGCTTTTTGCGCGAAGGACGCCGCACCGTCGGTTTGAGCATAATACGGCGCGTGCCATAAGAGCGATAATTCCTTGCGGGTGCACTGCGCAAATTCGTCTTCATTGCGCGCAAGTCCGCGCCGGATAAACGCTTCGTCCGGCACAAAACCGCCTTTAGAAAAGTCCGCGAGACTAAAGAACATGGACGCGCATTCGTTGCCGGAGCCTGCGATCTGCCGCGTTTCGTTCGGGTAGCGGCGTATAAATTCCCCGTTCAAAAAGAAGGTGCCGGCGATATTGTAGAGCGAAAGTTCGTAGAGAATGCGCGGAAGGCCGTCTGCTGCGTTGTACGCATCAAAAAAGAGCGCAGCTTTCTTTTTGCCTTCGCTTTTTTCCGCGCTTTCGGGGAACAGGGCTTTCGTCGCCGCCTTGCCGGTGAGCGTCCGCACGTACAGCGCGTTTTCGTAGTCGGAATTGGGCGTGCGTCCGCTGAACGCGCGGTAATTGCGGTTGGAATTCAAAATGCGGCTTTCGTTTGCGGGGAACGCGTCTGAAGTCCACCTGCAGCCTTGAACGTCATAGCCGAGCGTCTGCCCGCCGCCGATGTCCGCGACGACGACCGCGCCGTCCTCGCTCCAAAAAACCGACTGCGCCGATGAGGCGAACAGCGTTTGTACGCCGCCTGAAACCGTGTTCCAGAGCCGTACCGTCCGCTCGCCGCCTGCGATAAGTTCATCATTGTTTTTCCAGAGGAGACAAACGGCGTTATCGCCGTCCAAGTCCGCCAGCCGCGTCCACTTCGATGTGTCGTACACGTAGACCGCGCCGCCTGAGAAAAACGCGCATTTTGCGCCGTCGGGGGAAAGGACGGGGGAATTCGAGTTTTCGATTTCAAGAATGCGCGCAAGTCCGCCTGAAAGCCGGTACACCGCGGACATGATTTTTTTTCCCGTGTACGGCATGAGCCGGAACCAGATGAACGGGTCTGCCGCGTTGCCCCAGATAACTTCCGCGTCCAAAACCGACGCGTCCGAGTCGATATATGCGCCCGCCTGCAAAATCTCAAGATAACTGCTTGCCGCAGACTTGAGCCGATAATACGAAAAGAATTTTGCGGACTTGATGACGACGAGCGAAGAAAGCGCGCGGTTGACGCTGAAAATATCGCGGGCGGAATCAAATCGGTCGGGGAGCCGTCCGAGCGCAGTGCCGCCGCCGATAATTTCCGAATAGAGCGCGCGTGTGTAAAACTCTTTTGCGCCGAGTTTGTAGACGATATCGCCGTCGATGTAGACAAGGTTTGCGCTGTCCGCCCAATGCGCGGCGTTTATTCTGCCCGTGCAGATTTTGCGGTATTTTTCTTCCGCTTCGATTCCTTTGATGAACGCCTCCGGCTTGCAGAAGTAAAGCGCGCCGCCTTTTTCGTACACGAAGACGCTGCTGTCCGGACACCATTTGACGGGCAATCGTTCGTAGTTCAATGCCGACTCCGTATCGAGAACTGCGCGTTTGCCGTTTGCCGTTTGTTCAAGGATGAGCGAGCCTGACGCGTACCGAGTTTTTTCTATTATACACTGCCATTTGCCGTCGGGGCTGGAAGAAAACGGCAGCGTCCGCATCGAATTGACCGGTAGTTTGTTGAACGTCTTTTTCCATTGTGCGGATCCGCTTTTAAAGTCGTAGCGCGCAATGCCGTAGCGGTTTCTGATTTGCAGCGCGTCCGCCAAAAGTTCAAGCCGCTCAGGAAAATACGTTATCGCCTCCGGCTGCCGCGCGGGAACGCCGTTTTTCAAGTCCGCCGTAAACGCAGTGCCGTAGCCGTAGGTTCCTGCAAACGAGTGACCGACTGTAAAAGCGATTTTATCCGCGGCGTTTATGTCCGCCTCCCCGAATTTAATGCTCGCCGCCGCGCCGCTTACGAGGCACACAAGCGCAAAAGCCCAAGCCGCATACCGTTTATTCATTTTTATCTCCGCATTCGGATTTTCAGGCGCGCCAAAATGCGCCCGCGTCGCCATTTTGCCTGTCTTTTAGAGATTTGTAAACATGGAAAGGGAGAAGTGTGCTCAGGATGAGTGGAACAACGAAAGTGTTGCGGCACTGAAATTTATAATTTGACATATCATTTTTAGAACTTATAATAAATATTTATAGAAATATCACTGATTGCGACAGGACTTGTCACAGCACTTTGATAATATATCTATAATAAAAACTTTAACGGGAGCTATTCATGAGGAAGCTATACGAAGACTTAAATCGAAAAGTCAGTGATTCGTCTTTGACGGAAGAAGAAAAGCAGGAAATTTTAAAGGCTATTCTTGAAAGCAAAGAGCAAAAGGTAAACGTTTTGATTACGGGGGCAACCGGCTGCGGTAAAAGTTCTACGATAAATGCATTATTCGGAACGGAAAAAGCGAAAGTCGGGACATCGTCAAATCCAGAAACGCAGGCAATTGACTGTTATGAGTTGAGTACCAATCTCACCCTGTGGGACAGCCCCGGCTTAGGCGACGGAGTGGAAAAAGACCGACAGCACGCCAAAGGAATAACAAAACTTTTGACTGAAAAAGATGAAAACGGCAATCTGAAAATCGACGCCGTTCTCGTTATTCTTGACGGCGGCTCGCGCGATTTAGGGACTTCGTACCAACTTATTAATGAAGTTATTGCTCCATGCTTGCATGAAGACGATCATAATCGGCTTATCATAGGTATCAACCAAGCGGATATGGCAATGAAAGGGAAGCATTGGGATTCGGAGAAACACAGACCGGACGAAACTTTGCAGCGCTTTTTGAAAGAAAAAGAAACATCTGTAAGCGACAGAATTTTTGAAGGGACTGGAATTACGGTAAAACCCGTTTCATATTCTGCCGGATATATGGAAGAGGGACAGCAAGAACCGCCGTACAATCTTTCAAAACTTTTACTTTACATTATGAACAGTATTCCTGCCGAAAAACGCCTTAACGTTGCAGCGCAAATCAATGAAGATAGAAATATGTGGCAGAGCGATGACGAGCTTGAAGACTACAGAGATGAAATAAACCACAGCGCAGGAGAAGGCATTGTAAAAAGTTTGAAAGGAGCAGCAGGCGGCGCTGCAGCTGGAGCTGCTGCCGGTGCAGCAATCGGAGGGGCGATAGGCTCCATCGTTCCTGGTGTAGGAACTGCAATAGGAGCTGCCGTAGGAACCGCAATAGGAGCCATTACCGGCGGTATTGCATCCTTTGTGGGTGGACTTTTTGATCTCTTTTCGTGATAAGTAAAAGCAATCTATTTTACGATACGGCGTTCGAGCCGTATCGTCTTTTATGGGAGACTGCATGACAAAAGAAGAACTTGCGCATTATCGAATGGACGAATTAAAAAGCCGGCTTAACGGTTTTCCGCTTGGCATTATGTTGGTAGGTCCCACCGGCGCGGGAAAGTCGTCTACAATTAATGCACTGCTGCAAAATAATGAAGCTGCGGTCGGTTACGGGACGGATCCGAAAACAAAGAAAACCAAAGCGTATAAATTCAATAATTATATAAAAATATGGGATACTCCCGGACTTGGGGATTCGCCTGAAGAAGACGCCGAACACGTAAAGAAAATCAATTCGCTTCTGCGCCGGACATATAAAAAAGATGAAGTTGCGTGTGGAAAATCAATCGACTTGGTGCTCGTGATTATCGACGGTTCCGGCAGGGACATCGGAACGGTGCTTAATATCGTTCGGCATCACATTATGCCTAATATAAATCGGAGCAATATTTTATTTGCAGTCAATCAAGCGGATATGGCGATGAAAGGCAGGCACTTTAATCAAGAAGAGGCGGTTCCCGATGAAACGCTGCAGGACTTCCTTGACCATCAAGCGGAAGCCATCCGTCAACGTATTTTAGAGTCAACCGGATTAATGATACGAAAGCCCGTGGTTTTTTCCGCCGAATACGGTTTTAACGTGCATGGATTGTTGGATTCAATAATCGATAATGATAAATGGGTATTGCGAAAAGGATACGGCATTATTGAAAGACCTAAACGTTCCCTCAAAAAGAAAGGAAAGAAAGTTAGTAGCCGGAAACGTAAAACTAGACAGTCTTTTGATGACGAGGAGGACGATTATTTCGACAGCTGCAGTTACGACAATCCCATTGAAGATTTTTTTGATGGAATTGCAGATTTCTTTAGCGATTTGTTTGGATGATGCTTCTATAAAATGCAGCGGGCAAATTAGGGTGCATAATAGTTTCTCTCGTACTTTGCATACTTCTCATACTGATCTCTTTTTTACAACATTATTCCCTGCGTGTTTTGCCGCTTCGCCGCTGAATGTTGCTGTAGCGCATGATAGTGCATGCTGCTTCCGTAAATAACGTCTTCATTTATTACACCGCTGCAAAAACGCAACGCCCCCGTGTACTATTCCCGTTTCTACGCAGTTTGCAGAATGTAATTACAATCGCCGTGCCGCGCCCCCAGTCAAACTCCATTTTCCTGCTCGTTTGCCGATGGCAAACGAGGGCAAGCGGCACCCTGTTCTATCTTCCAAGCCCAATTACACCGCTTGCCGCCGTCCACCGCTTGCCACTGCCAATAGTTTTTTTTTGCCGGAAACGCTATAGTGTGCCCATGAAAATTGGAAAGGACAAAATCCTGCCGTTCGCACTGGCGGCAGGCGTTATTATTTTAGACCAAATCACCAAAGCGTTGATTGCGCGTTTTATTCCGCCGTTTACGATCGGCGCGGAGTTTTTCGGCGGGCTTTTGCGCATCGTTCACGTGGCGAACACGGGCGTCGCGTTCAGCCTCGGCGACTCAATGCCTCACCTCATCCGGCGTATGCTTTTTGCCGTGGCGCCGCTCATCGTCATCGCGCTTGTCGTAAGCGTCTACCTTCGGAACAACGACTTTTCAAAACTCCAGCGGTGGGCAATCTGCGGCATCGTCGGCGGCGGGCTCGGCAACCTCATCGACCGCTTTTTCCGTCCGTCCGGCGTTATCGACTTTATCGACGTCAAATTCTTCGGGATTTTCGGCTTGCAGCGGTGGCCGACGTTCAACGTCGCGGACTCCGCCGTCGTCGTCTGCGGAATTATGCTTTTGATTTCGTTTTTATTTACGGTTTCAAAAGACAAAGCGGAAAAAGCCGACTGAATTCAGGCTTGAGTTAGCATTGCAAAGCGGAGGCGTTTATAATGGAAAGAATTGGAATTATCGGCGCAATGGAAGTTGAAGTCGCTCTTTTGCGCGAGAAAATGGAAAAGACCGGAGCCGTAAACGCCGTTTCGGAAGGCGGGCTGACGTTTTTCAGCGGCTCGCTCGACGGAAAAAACGTCACGATTGTCAAAAGCGGCGTCGGCAAAGTGAACGCCGCTCTCTGCGTCCAGCATCTCATTTTGCGCCTCGGCGCGGAGTGCGTTATCAATACGGGAATTGCCGGAGCGGCGGCGCACGGCTTGGGCGTGTTCGACATGGTTGTGTCGTCGGATGCGGTCTATCACGACATGGACGCGACTGCCTTCGGGTACAAGCCCTGCCAAATCCCGCAAATGGACACGTGGGAATTCAAAGCGGACGAAGGGCTTATCAGCGCAGCGCAAAAAGCGTTTATCCAGTCGGAGTTTGCAGCGAAGCATAAAATCGTCTGCGGGCGCGTCGCAACCGGAGACCAATTCGTCGGCGACAAAACGAATAAAGCGCGTATCGTCAAAATCTGCAGTCCTGCCTGCATAGAGATGGAAGGAGCTGCAATCGCGCACGCGTGCGTCTTGAATGCGACGCCGTTCGTCATTTTGCGCTGCATATCGGACATGGCGGACGACAGTTACGAGTCGACATACGACTTCAACGAGGAAACGGCAGCCCGGCAAAGCGCGGCAATCGTCGAGGGAATGCTCAAGTTTATTTAGAGCGCGTTGGACGGACGGCAAAAGCCGTCTTTGCAGTCGCTTGTCCAGTCGACAAGAATGCGAAGGATATTTAATTTAAGGAGTATTATATGGAAAGAAAATATAACGTTGACAGTTTCAACCTTGACCACACGAAAGTTACCGCGCCGTTTGTGCGCGCCGCAGGAAAAAAGACCGGCGAAAAGGGCGACGTCGTTTCAAAATTCGACATACGGTTTTGCCAGCCGAACAAAGAGTTTATGCCGACCGGCGCCATTCACACGCTGGAACACCTTGTTGCAGAGTACATCCGCGATGAAATCGACGGCGTTATCGACTTTTCTCCGATGGGCTGCCGCACGGGATTTTATTTTACGCTTTTCGGCGACGTTGACGAAGAATACATCGCCGTCCGCATGATGAACGTTTTGCGCAAAGTCGCCGCGTGGGATAAACCGATTCCCGCTGCGACGGAAAAAGAATGCGGCAACTACAAAGACCACGACCTTGACGGCGCAAAAAAACTTGCGGCGGACTGGGTGAGCGGCATTGAACGCAAAGGCTGGCAGTGTTTTGCATAAGGGCGCCCTGCCGTTTTGCCGCTGGGAAAGGCGCGGCGGTTTTGTCTGCCGCACTTCGTAAAAACCGGTACCGCACATGGGAATCATAGCAAAATTTAAAGAAACGCTTACGTCCGTTCTTCCGGTGATGGCGATTGTCGTTGCGCTCGGACTGACGGCGGCTCCGCTCGGCACGGGCGTACTCGTCCGCTTTTTAATCGGCGGCGTGCTTTTAATTGCGGGGCTTGCGCTGTTTTTGATGGGCGTCGAACTCGGCATTCAGCCTATCGGGGAACG
Organism: Treponema sp.; assembly: GCA_052169915.1. GTDB lineage: Bacteria > Spirochaetota > Spirochaetia > Treponematales > Treponemataceae > Treponema_D. Next base: position 6,990 of record JBQNBN010000062.1, on the reverse strand, counting down.
GAGCGGCGCAGCCCTGACGAGCAAGCGCAGTCTGCCGCTGTTGTTGGGCGCGGCGTTCGTCATCGGATTTTTAGTAACGGCGGCGGAACCGGACATTCAAGTGTTCGGCGACCAAATACGCTCCGTGTTCGCGTCGGTCAACAAAACGCACCTCGTCTACATGATTGCGCTCGGCGTCGGCGCGTTTATCGTCTTCGGACTTATGCGGACGGTGTTTTCGCTGCCGCTGAAAGTCGTCCTGTTGATTTTTTACGCGGCAATTTTCGCGCTGACCGTTTTTAGTCCGCAAAGATTTTTAGGAATCGCCTTTGACTCAGGAGGCGCGACGACGGGGCCGATGACAGTCCCCTTTATTCTTGCGCTCGGCGTGGGCGTTTCAGGCGTGCGTTCAGGCGGCAAACGCGGCTCGACTGGAGAAGACAGTTTCGGGCTTACGGGCATTACGTCAATCGGGCCTATTCTTGCCGTTCTCATTTACGGCATCGTTCTTTCTTCAAGCGGACTTTTACAGTCCCTGCCGGCGGATGCGGAACGGACGGCGGAAGACGGAGCCGGAATTTTCATTCGGCTTATTCCCCACGTCCTAAAAGAATCGTCGCTTTCGATTGCTCCTTTAGCGGGGCTTTTTGCCGTGTTCCAACTTTTTTTGCTGAAAATGCCGCCGCGTCAAGTTGCAAAAATGGCGGCGGGACTTTTGTGGAGTTTTATCGGACTTTCGATTTTTTTAATCGGCGTAAACGGCGGCTTTATGCCTGCCGGAAGCAAACTCGGCATGATTTTAGGCGCAAAAGCGGCGGCCGGCGGCGCGTGGCGCGTCTTTTTAATTGCGGCGGGACTCGTGCTCGGCGCGGTCGTCGTGTGCGCGGAGCCTGCCGTGTGGGTGTTGACCGAACAAGTGGAAACGCTTTCCGGCGGCACGATAAAGCGCAGGCTCATGCTCGTGTTTTTGTCAGCGGGCGCGGCGGCTGCAATCGGGCTTGCAATGTGGCGCGCGGTGACGGGCTTTCCGCTCATACGTGTTCTTCTGCCAGGGTACGCGCTTTCGCTTGTGCTGATGGCGTTTTGCCCGCCGCTGTTTACCGCAATCGCCTTTGACTCAGGCGGCGTCGCGTCGGGGCCTATTACGTCGACTTTTGTGCTGTCCTTTGCGATGGGCGCAAGCCGTGCGGCAGGCGGCGGAACGGACGCATTCGGCGTGATTTCGCTCGTTGCGATGACGCCGCTTATTGCAATTCAAACGCTTGGAATCATATACGGATTAAAAAAGAAAAAAGCGCTTGGAAAGTCGGAACGGGCAAAAGATTTAAAAACGGGAGCGGGAGAAGCATGACGTTATTGATTGGAATTGTGCCGCGGGGCAGCGGCGAATTGCTGACGGCGGCGGCGAACGGCGCGGGTGCGCGCGGCGGAACGATTATCATGGGGCGCGGCACCGCTTCGAACCTTGCGCTGCAACTGCTCGGCTTGGGAGACGCGGCGAAAGATGTCGTTCTGATTTTAGTCAGCACGAATCAAACGGAAACGATAAAAAACACGATGATTCAGTCGGTCTGTGAGAAAAAAACGCCGTTCGGAGTTCTGTTTTCCGTCAACGTGTCGCGTTTTTTCAAAAACGGAATTACGATTAGAGAGGATAAAAAAATGACGGAACGGATTTCGTATGAATTGATAACGGCGATTGTCAACCGCGGTTTTGCCGACGACGTGATGGCGGCGGCACGCAAAGCGGGCGCGGGCGGCGGAACGATAATCAATGCGCGCGGGACTGCAAAAGAGGGGGACGCCAAATTCTTCGGAATGGAGATTGTGCCGGAAAAGGACATGGTTTTAATTCTTGCCGACGAAGATAAGACCGCAGTCATTCTCGAATCGATAAAAATGCTGCCGTTTTTGGAAAAGCCCGGCAGCGGAATCGTGTTTACGTCTCCGGCGGAAAACTTTACCGTGCTCGGAAAAAAGCGGATGTAAAAAAGCGCGCGGCAGGCGGAACAAACCTGAGTTTGAATGATTGAACTGCGCTGTTGTCCGCAGTAAGTTCGCGTTTCGCAAAATTGCGTAAAAGACGCCTGAGCCGAAGAAGGCGGGGCAAGTGAAGAACTGTGCGGATGGCGGGCAGGGCGAATAAGTTTTGCCGCAAGTGAACTTGAAACGGATGGAGAGCGCGTTAGGAGTTCCTGACGCGCTTATCCGTTCGGCGCGGACTTTTGAAAAGTCGAAATTCGAGGTAAAAATGAATATAAAAGATTTGCTGATGCGGGAATTGACGGAAGCGAAAAAGAGAGACGATTTTATTTCGGGGCAGGAACTTGCCGAACGCTGCGGCGTAACCCGCACTGCGGTGTGGAAAGCCGTAAACAGTTTACGGAAGCAGGGCGCAAAAATTGAAGCGGTTACGAACCGCGGCTACCGGCTTGAAGACAGCGAGATTTTTAATGCGGAAGCGGTGAGCGCAAAAATTCCTGCCGGACTCGGCGTAAAAATCGTTTATTTCCGCTCGATTGATTCTACGAACACGGAAGCGAAAAAGCGTCTTGCGCTGGCGGAGTCGGGCGCCCTGCACAAAACGGTTTTCGTTGCCGCAATGCAGACTGCAGGGCGGGGGCGGCTCGCCGGAAGAACGTTTTATTCGCCTGCGGAAAACGGCGTATATCTTTCTCTTGTATGGAATTACGGCGTTATAACGGAGCCTGCGCGCATTACGGCGCTGGCGGCGGTTGCAGTCTGCCGCGCGCTTAAAACCGTATACGGCGCGGACGCGGCGATAAAATGGGTAAACGATATTTACCTTCGCGGGAAAAAAGTGTGCGGCATTCTTACGGAAGGCTCGGCGAATTTTGAAAGCGGACTGATTGAAAGCGCGGTTATCGGAATCGGACTCAATATTTCCGACGAGGGGCTGCCGGACGAACTTAAATCCGTTGCAGGCGGCGTTATCGGCGAGGGAGATAAGCGGCGGAGAAGCGATGCGGCGGCGGCAATTATAACGGAACTCGTCAATCTGCTTGAAGGCGACGAAAGCGCAACATTCGAAGCAATGCGGGAATATAAAGCGCGCTCAAATCTCATCGGAAAGACCGTTACCGTCAGCCCCGTTATCGGCGAGGACAAAACGAATTATACGTGCGTTGTAACCGGCATAACCGACGACGCAAAACTTGCAGTGCGCCTTGCCGACGGGACGGAGCGGCATCTCGACAGCGGAGAGGTAAGTGTGCTGGCGGCGGAGAACAGGGTTTGAATGATGGAACGTAGTCCCGCCCGCACGAGTTTATCCACACCCGATAGAGGGTATGGATAAACTCGTAGGATAACGATGCTAGAAAAGACGCGGCAAAACTTGTGGGAAAATGGGACTTTGAGGCGTCTTCGGCTGGCGGAGAACGGAGTTTGAAAGATAGAACGTAGTTGCCGCTCGCACGAGATTTTGCCTTACGGCAAAACTCGCGGGAAAATGATGTTAGAAAAGATGCGGCAAAGTTCGGGTAGGTGCGGTATAGAAGAGCAAATGAAACTTGTAACCGGCTTTCTGCCGTTCAGTTAAAAGTCCGTTTACTGCAAGTTTTCCCTATGGAAAACTTGGACAGGCGGATATAGCGTTTTATCTTTCAAACTCATTTTTTTCCGCCTGCCGCCGCCGGTCTTGAAATTATCTCCCGTCTCGGTATAGAATTAGTCGGTAAATGAAAATAGGAGGAGAGTTGACAGCAATGGCAAAAATCACTAATTTACCCCCCCCCCCGAACTCCGTGGATAAACCGTTCGGCAGTTCGGTATATTCAATATCCGCATTCATATTCTTCTATACCAACACAGCTTAATTCCCATTTTATCCGCTGCTCCGGACGCTCGCCGCCTGTAGGCGGTGAAAATGAAACTTTACAATGTAACGGTGTTACCGTCTTCCTGTTTCAGCTGATACAAGCGCGCTTGCGCATATAACAAATAAGAGGAATTTTATTATGACAAAGAGATTTTCTTTAAAAAATAAGTTGATTTTGATTTTCGGCGCGCTTATCGCAGTCGCTTCCCTCGTTGAAAGCTTGCTTGCAGTCCGCATAGCGCGAAAAGCCGTGTCGGAAAAAGTCGAAGCGCATCTTACCGATAAAGCAACCGATACCGCTGAAATTATCGACGGACGCGTTACCGCCTTTTTTCAATTTATCGAAGGCATTGCCCGTATGCCGGTTTTGCATGATTCATCTTACTCATACGCGGAAAAAGTAAAGGTTTTGCAAAAAGAAGCTGCTTTTAATAATAGAATAATGGAATTGGATATAACCGACATAAGCGGGAATTGCTATTACGGCGAAGGGAAGTCAACTTCCGTAAAGGATAGGGAATGGTTCAAAAAAGCTCTTTCGCGAGAGAAATTCATTACCGAGCCGTATAAAGATAAAGAAACCAATGACCTCGTAATAACTTTTGCAGTTCCTCTTCTCGATTCCGCAAATACGGTAATCGGCGTGCTGTCGGCCGATGTCGACGGCTTATTGCTTTCGGAAGATATTGCCGATATCAGCGTCGGGCAAACGGGAAACTGCTATATCATGGGACTTACCGGCATAACTATTGCGGATAAAGATATTGATTTAGTAAAAGAGTGTTTTTGTTCTTCCACGCGCGCAAAAGTTGACAAAAGCGTTGCATCTCTTGCCGCATTTGAAAAGATTGCGTTAGAGACGGAGACTTCAGCTGTCGGGTATTACACTTATAAAGGAATTAAAAAAATCGCCTCATACGCGACAATGAAAACCACCGACTGGACGGTTATTATTCAAGCTCCCGTCGGAGAGTTCATGGGGACGGTCAATGCATTACGATTTTCCATGTTCATCATCAGCGGCGTGATTCTCGTGATTGCGGTTGTCGTCGTGTTTCTCGTGGCTCAGGCGATGGTCAAACCGATTCAGACGACTGTCGCAGCATTGCAAAACATAGCGCAGGGCGAAGGCGACTTGACGGTGCGCCTCTCCGTAACCGGCAACGACGAAATTACAGACCTTGCGTCGTATTTTAACCAAACGATTGCAAAAATAGGCGACTCGATACGCGTCGTCGGTGCGAGCAGCAAGGTAATGGAAGGACTTGGCGAAGAACTTTCCTCGGACATGACGGAAACGGCGAGCGCAATCAACGAAATTTCCTCAAATATCGACGGAGTGAAACAGCAGACAATGACTCAAGCTGCAAGCGTTACGGAAACCGCCGGCACGATTGAAGAAATTATCCGCACTATCGAGACCTTGAACGGAAGCATAGAAACGCAGTCCGCGAGCGTGGTGCAGTCTTCGGCGGCGGTGGAGCAGATGGTCGCGAACATCGCGTCGATTACGTCTTCTCTGGAAAAGAGCGACAACATGGTGAAAAACCTCGCCGCCGCCACGTCGGAAGGCAAGTCCACGCTCTTAACGTCGAACACCGTGACGCAAAAAATCGCCGACGAATCAGGCGGACTTATCGAAGCGTCGAGCGTTATTCAGAATATCGCCTCACAGACGAACCTCCTCGCGATGAACGCCGCAATCGAAGCCGCGCACGCCGGAGAAGCAGGAAAAGGATTTGCCGTCGTCGCCGATGAAATCCGTAAATTGGCGGAAGAGTCGGCGATGCAGGGGAAATCCATCACCGACACACTGAAGAAGTTGAGCGACGACATCAAAGGCTTATCCGACTCATCCAAAATCGTGGAAGAAAAGTTCAACGCGATTTTCCAACTGTCGGAAAACGTCCGAGGCATGAGCGCGCAGCTGACCGCCGCCATGCGCGAGCAGGAAAACGGCAGCCGAGAGGTGCTGGCGGCGATCAAAAACAACAGCGCCGTTACAATGGAAGTCAAAAACGGCTCGGAGGAAATGCTTGCAGGAGGCAAGGGCGTCGCGCAAGAAATGCAAAAGCTCGACCAGCTCACCGCCGTTATCAAAGACAGCATGAATGAAATGGCGGCGGGGTGCAGCAGATTAACAATGCGGTGCAGGAGGTGAATGATTTAGCGAGGAAAAACAAAGATAGTATAGAAGGACTGGCGGAGGAGGTTGGGAAGTTTAAAGTTTAGGCAGTAATTGGTAATGGGGAATTATCGCCGTCGGGAAGATATGTTTTCCGGCGGCGTTTTTTAGGAAGCGGCAGGGGAAATTGTACTTTCCACTGGCAGAATATTTAACTCGCGATGTACAGAGGAGACGTGCAAACGAACTTCGCAACAAGTTTGCCGACGGCAAACTTGGGCAGACTGCAAGATCAATAATAACTTTCACGCTCAATAAATGCAGTCTGCGAATGAACGCCGCCATCGAAGCTGCGCACGCCGGAGAGGCGGGAAAAGGCTTTGCCGTCGTCGCCGATGAGATACGAAAGTTGGCGGAAGAGTCGGCAATGCAGGGGAAATCCATCACCGACACGCTTAAAAAGTTGAGCGACGATATCAAAGGCTTGTCCGACGCGTCAAAAATCGTAGAAGAAAAGTTCAACGCGATTTTCCAGCTCTCGGAAAACGTCCGCGCGATGAGCGCACAGTTGACCGCCGCCATGCGCGAGCAGGAAAACGGCAGCCGCGAAGTACTCGCCGCGATTAAAAACATCAGCGCCGTTACGATGGAAGTCAAAAACGGCTCGGAAGAAATGCTTGTTGGCGGCAAAGGCGTTGCCGACGAGATGAGGAAGTTAGACCAACTGACGGCGGTCATCAAAGACAGCATGAATGAAATGGCGGCGGGCGTCGGACAAATCAATCGCGCGGTGCATGAAGTGAATGAGCTAGCGCAGAAAAATAAAGACAGTATTGAGGGGCTGGCGGAAGAAGTGGGGAAGTTTAAAGTTTAGGCAATAGTTGCCGCCGTCGGGAAGATGTGTTTTTCCGGCAGCGTTTTTTATGAGACGGTAAGGGAAGTTGTACTTTCCGATGGCAAATTATTTAACGCGTGATGTACAGAGAAGATGTGCAGACGAACTACGCAACAAGTTTGCTAACGGCAAACTTGGGCAGACTGCAAA
>JBQNBN010000061.1:0-17417 GCA_052169915.1 Treponema sp. | reverse complement strand
TAGAGCACTTGCCTTCTAAGCAAGTTGTCGACAGTTCGATTCTGCCAAGGGTCATTGCCGTCCGGTTTGCGGGCGGTTTTTTTGTTTTAAAACGACTGTAAAGTGCGGACTGTACCAAACGCCGCTTACATCAACTGTTCAAGCGAATGGCGGACGAGGTTCATAAATTGGCGGCGCAAAAACGGAGCCGGTGCTTTTGCATGGGCGTCAAACGACGCTGCTGCGGTCTCAAGATAGGAGACGATATTCGCTTTGGGAAGCGGCAGGCGGAGACCTATCATGCGGTTTTCAAGTTCCATACAGCGGAACGTAACCGCACCGCCGAGCGCAATTCTGATATGTGCGACGACGCTTTTTTCAGTCCCCGCAAGAAACGCGAATGACGCGGAATCTTCCTTTATATAGTTTTCGTGTCCAAGCCGGTAAAAGAGCGCAACGTCCCAGTCGTTGAGCGGAACCCGGATTTTCGTCAAAACGTGCTTTTCCGGAATCCGCGTAAAATTGCGCAATAAAACCGTTTTCGTTTCATTTTGACTTTTGAATTCGAGACTTGCGTCCAATGCCGTAAGCGGAGCGTAAAGCGTGTGTTTAACGCCGCCTGCAAAAATGTTTCCGCCGATTGTCGCAGTATTTCGCACAAAAGGATTTGCGATAGTTTTGAGCGCCTGATGTAAAACCGCAGGCAGGCGGCGATCGCCGAGCGCTTCCGCTTCCGCAAGCGTCGTTCCCGCTCCGAACTCAATAAAGCGCTCATGCAAAATTATCTGCCGCAGATCGGGGACAAGCAGCGCGGAAAGAGAGCGTTCCGGCAGCCGTTCAATATCCGTGCAGCCGCCGACGATTTTTAAGTCCGCGATGGTTTTCACGTGGTAAAAAAGTTCCGTCATGTTACGCGCGTAAAAAACTTTGCATTCGGTCGTTTCCATTTTCGATCAGCCGTCCTTTTTGGGAATGCGGAATTCAAACGCGTAGAGAATGCCGTTGATGAGCGTGTCCGGATCCGTGCAGCACGGCGCAAGATGTCGAACAGCGTCCAGAACGGCGGCGCGCGTCGGACGCACGTTTGAGCGGATCACCGCGGCGGCGGCAAATATTTTTCCCGCATCGCAAAATCCGCACAGTTTAACGCCCGCCTTTTCCAAACCCTTCATAACGGCTTTGTATTCGTCCGACTTTGAAAAACTTTCAAGCGTTTCGATTTCCTGATTTGCCGCAAGAAACGCGGGCATTTTGCAGGTTGAAACGGGCTTGCCGTTTAAAAGCACCGCGCACGAACCTGAGCACCCCTTTGCGCACGCAAGTTTTACCGAACGGCAGCCGTTTCTCCGTAATACGGAGGCAAGTTTGTCGTCGGGCTGCGCGTGGAAAACCGTTTGTTCGCCGTTCAGCAATACCGGAATGTTCATTGTCCTCTGCCCACGTTAGAAGCGGAGGATTGCGCTCCGTTTCGGCTGTGTAAAAAATCGGAAATACAAACGTTCATGTCGGTTTCCGCCGGTTTCATTTGGAAAAAGCCTCTGCAAATAGTCCGTCTTGCTCCGGTAGATGCGTAACGTAGCCGACGGGAACCGTATTTCCTGTTGCGCGGATTATCTTTTGCGCTCCGTCTTTTCCAAACGCGCCGCACAATTCGATGCAGCCGACGCCTTCCGCAACAAGATTTTTTGCCGCCGTAACTGCCGCATCCATATCAGAAACCGCAACAATTTGCGCGGCACCTGTGCAGACGGCGGCTTTTTCACCCTTTCCGGCAAAGTCCCCAAGAATTAAAAAAGCAAACTTCATACAAACGCCTCTTTTCCCGTCATGTCGACTGGAGAGCCGGCTTCTTTTTCTTTTGCGGAAATAATTTTTCCATCGCCTCGGCGTCGTTTTTGATATTTGCAAGCGCATTTAAGGAAAACGCGATAAATATCGAAAGGAAAAACGCTGCAAACGTAGAAACAATGCATAATTTGCCGCGGCTCGGGCGCGATTTTTTATCCGGCACTTCGGGGCGTTCGATAATCTGAAAAATCGGCGATTCGCTTTGCATTTCGATTTTCAAAAGCTCGTATTGCGTTTTAAGCTGTTTGTAAACTTGCTGCTGCGCTTCAAGTTCCATCTGGAGCTTTGTCGTCGTCAGCGCGATGGAAGGCAAGTTCCATCCATTCCCGCCGAATCCGACGGAATTGGCGACGCGGTTTAATTCCCGTTCAAGTTTTCCGATTTCCTCGTAACTTGAAGCGATGTTTTTTTCCAGATTTTCCTTTTGGATTTTATTTTTATCGATTCCCAGTTCGTCAAAACGGCGTTCAAGCCAGTTGACGGCAAAATTGACGACCGACTGTGCAAAAACGGGATCGATATCCGTAAATGAAAGAATAAAAACGCCGCTGTCCTTGTCGATATTCGCCTTAAACTTTCCTTTTATATATTCGCGCGAGTCCGACTTCGGAAACTTCGACTTTTCAAACGTCGGTTTTGAAAGAATATTGAAATTGTCGATAATCGCATCAAAAAAGGGATTTGAAGAGGCAAGATAGACGGCAAGCGAACTGAACGTTGCGCCCGCTTTGCCGGATACGCCCGCAAGTCCTGCAAGACCGCCGAGTCCGCTTTGCGCAAGAGCGGAGGAAAGCGACGCTCCCGGCGATTTTGAATCGTTGATGAGCATGTTCGCCGACGACGTGTACATATTGGGTAAAATGGAATGCTCCGGCTCCTGTTTGAGCGAAATAACGGAGACGAGAACCGCGGCAGCCATACCGCCGAGCGTCATAAAAAGGATGAGCAGCTTGTACCGCAGTAAAATCGCCGCAAGGTCAAGCAAAGAAATCTCTTCGTCGGCATCGTTTATTTTATTTTCCGTATCAGACATATAATCCTCGTTGTCGCGTAGTCAGCCGCCGCGTCTTCCGCAGCAAAACGGCTTTTTTGAACTTGCGTAGGATTTTATCATCGAATGGAGCTGCGTTACAAGCGCGGACGGCTGCTATTGTGTTTGAAAGATATACCTTGTTCCCGTCCGCATCGGTTTTTCACAGAAGAACCGGCATGCAGATAAAGCCGGTTACGAGTTCCGGTCGCGCTCAAAAAAGAAATCGGAATGCATGCTTACTTTAAACGAATATTGTCATTTTCACTGTTTTGCTGCATACTCCGCCGCGGGTCGGATATGAATAAAACTATAACCAGTAAAGAAAAGAAACTTCAACACATAATCGAACTCGAGCGAAAATTAAACGACATACAAGACATTGACGTCCTTCTTGAGCGCATTCTTACCGAGTCCAGAAAAATCGTAAACGCCGACGCCGGTTCCATTTACGTCGTTTCCGACAAAAAACTTCAAATAAAACACGCGCAGAACGACACGCAGCTCGGAAAGCTTGCGCGCGGCGAAAAGCTTCCCTACGTTTCTTTTTCTTTTCCGATTAATGAAAAATCCGTGTCCGGCTACGTCGCCGCTACCGGCGAATGCTTGAATATTCCCGACGCGTACAATATTCCCGATACGTTTTCGTTCAAGTTCAACAAGCAGACCGACATTTTAACCGGCTACCGCACAAAATCGATTTACACGATGCCTTTGAAAATGGCGAACGGAATTATTCTCGGCGTGCTTCAGATTATCAACGCGCAGGACGACGACGGCAATATTATTTCGTTTGACGAAGACGCTGCGCTTTATCTTGACCATTTTGCGTCCAATACCGTGCACGTGCTCCAGCACGCCTACAACATGAACGATATGAACCGCCGTATGCTCCGCCTGTCGGAATTCCGCGATCCCAAAGAAACCTATCCGCACGTGGAGCGCGTTTCAAAAATCTCCGTGGAAATTTACGACCGCTGGGCGTTTGAACAGGACGTTCCGGAAGAGGAACGCCACCGTTTCCGCGACAATTTGAGTATTTCCGCAAAATTCCACGACATAGGCAAAATAGGAATTTCCGACGCGATTTTGAAAAAGCCCGCCAAGTTTACCGAAGAAGAGCGCAGCGTTATGCAGGGACACACTTGCCTCGGCGGAATGCTGTACGCCAAGCCCGAAAGCCCGCTTGACGAGATGGTGCGCGACGTCGCCCTTCATCATCACGAATGGTTTGACGGCTCTTTCCACGGTTATCCGGGAAGTTTTAACAGCGAATTCGCCTGCACGACGATTCGAAACTGCGGTTTGACCGCCGAAGATCTTTCAAATCCTGAAATCTGCACTCCGTACGAGATGGGCGGTCCCGTTACCGTCCGCCGCCCGCTCAAAGGAGAGGAAATCCCGCTTTCCGCCCGCATTGTCGCCGTTGCCGACGTGTTCGACGCCCTTTCTCACAAACGCTGTTACAAAGACGCATGGACTTTAGACGACGCGTTCGACGAAATTGCCGCCGCCTCCGGCACTCAGTTTGATCCGGCAGTCGTGGACGCGTTCTTAAAAATCCGCAATCGGGTGTGCGCAATCATCTCGTCCGTTCCCGACAAGGACTAGAAGTCTGACTGTCGACTTTTATACAGTCCACGGCGGACGGGTAAACGCGTCTAAAAGATTGAGCGTATTTTTCGACCGCTTTGCGTTTCTCGAATGCAAAGCCGCGCATAAAAATGTTCCCGACTGTTCGATGCCTTCCGCATACGAATTTCAAAAAATTCCTTGTCCGCAGATAAAAAATATGTTACAAAATTACCGCTTCTCTGTTGTAGGGAACGCGATATCATTTTAATGGAGATACCTATGAAGAAAATTTCATTATTAGCTCTTTGTCTGCTTGCCTCTCTTATCGGCTGCAAGACGGACGCAACTTCGTCCGAAGACGAAAATCCCAGCGCAAAAAAATATACGGTGAATTTTTCGGCGAATCCGAAAGAAGGCGGAACCGTAACCGCCGCGCTCAAAGACGGAAAGCCGGTCAATAACGGCGATAAAGTTGTTTCCGGTACGGAAATTGTCTTTACCGCCATGCCGAAAAACGGATACGGCGTAAGCATCTGGAGCGGCTCCGGCGACTTTAAACTTTCGAATGAAAGCAAAACTGCAGAACTCACGCTTAAAAAAGATATTGACGTACGGGTGAGCTTTGCAAAAAAGCCGACTTCTGAAGCGCAGACGCCCGCGCTCTTCAAATTGACCTTTGCGGCAAAACCTGAAAACGGCGGAACTGTTACTGCAAAAACAAAGGACGCTCCCCTTACCGGCGGCGCTATGATTGCCGAAAACACGGAAATCATGTTTACCGCGGAAGCGAAAGACGGCTATGAGATAGACGACTGGAGCGGCGCACCTAGCTTAAAGGTTGGAGCGGACAAGAAAACGGCAACGCTCACGCTTACAGGCGACGCGAACGTAACGGTAACGTTCAACAAAAAAGCCCCCGCGCCGTCTGCAAAGCAGTATAAAGTAACGTTTACGGCATCGGGAGGCGGAAGTGTTACGGCAGCGACGAAAGACGGAAAGACTGTTACCAGCGGCGGGAAGGTTTACTCCGGGACGGAAGTCGTCTTTACCGCAACGCCGAACAAAGGCTATTACTTAAAAAACTGGAGCGGTGCCGACAGCTTGAATACCGGGACAGACACACTTACCGTAACAAAGGATATAACCGTAACGGCGCACTTTTCTGAGCTGATCGAGGGAAAGAATTGGGAAGCGGAAGGAGAAATTAAAGATTCTAAAGGAAAGCCGCATAACGTCAAATTGACGATAAGCGATGAAAAATATCTATCCTTTTTTTCAGACGGTGTAAGCTACACACCCATCAGCGTAGATTATGATAAAAGTACTAGTTCTCTTATCGCATGGAAACAAGATGAAGGGGGAAAAGATGCAGCAACTTCAAAACTGTTTACCATAAAACTTCTTTCCAAGCCGACGCCGCCCGCGGATTGGAAAATACAGTTTGAAGGAGAAGTAAAGCTAGAAGAGGAATCTAAGCCTTCTTTGCATATCAAAAGCGGAACGGAAGCGGATATTACAGTAAAGTATGATGATCACACGTTTATAACTAACCGCCTATAACATTATTCCTGCGGAACGCAATAAGCGTATTCCGCAGGAATAAATGCATGATTACGCATTCCTCATTACACCCTCCCTTCCTCCTTGACATCTTTTTTGTCGGCTTTTAATATATGAACACTTATTCATATGTTAAAACAACTTCGGTGCGCTGCCGAACAACACCATATTTAGGAGACACTATGACTGAAAAAGAAAAAATGCTTGCCGGAAAGATTTATGACGCGTCCGACTCGGAATTAAAGCGGATTCGGGAGAGCGCGCACCGGCTTTCGCGCGAATACAATCTGTTGGATGAAACCGACGCTGACGCACGCGCAAAAATCCTTCGCGAACTTTTGCCGAACGCTGCAAAAAGCGCGTATCTGCAGGGGCCGGTACAATTTGACTACGGCGTGTTTACGAAGTTCGGCGAAAACTTTTACGCAAACTTCAACTTTACGGTTTTGGACTGCGCGCCCGTCACGGTCGGCAATAACGTGTTCGTCGGTCCGAACTGTTCGCTTGTAACGCCGGTGCATCCGCTTTTAAGCCGCGAACGGAACGGACGCACGCGCTCAGACGGCAGCGTCTTCGTTCCCGAATACGCAAAACCGATTGTCATCGGAGATGACTGCTGGCTTGCAAGCAACGTTACGGTCTGCGGGGGCGCACTTATCGGACGCGGCTCCGTCATCGCTGCGGGGAGCGTCGTAACGGGCGAAATCCCGCCGAATTCCTTTGCAGGCGGCGTTCCATGCCGCGTAATCCGCACGCTGACTGCACAAGATTCGATTGAACTAAAAGAAGACTTGCGGTAGATGCGGCTTATGCAGTCGGCATGGGCATAAATCGACTCGTAATTATAGAAGGAAATGGAATGGAATCAGACGCTTTTGAAAATATGCCGGACGAAGATACGCTGTTCGACCTTGCCGAACTGTTTAAGATTTTCGGCGACTCGACGCGGATAAAAATCCTGTTTGTCCTGCTTGAACAGGAAATGCCTGCAGGCGAAGTCGCGACGGTTTTGGGCATGACGCAGTCGGCGGTCAGCCATCAACTGCGCATTTTGAAAACCAACGGACTGGTAAAGTTCCGCCGCGAAGGAAAATCGCTCATTTATTCGCTTGCGGACGACCACGTCAATTCAATCCTGAACCAAGGACTGAATCATGTTGGAGAATAACGGCGGAGGAGGAGAACGCCGGCTGAAAGATAAAGCACTGTTCCGCCGCCTACAGTTTTGCTGTCAGCAAAACTGAGGAATAAATATGTTTGAGGTTCTAAATGACACAACGGTATGTTCCGCACAAACTATATTTTTCGCACGTTTTGCCGTTGGCAAACCGTGTGCAGGCGGGAACTCCGCTCCATCTTTCGAACTCCGTTCTCTGCCGCCTGCTGTGTTCCGCCACCCCACAGTTTGCTTTGCAAACTGTGAATAAAAAATATGTTTGAGCGGATGGAAGATAAAACGTGGTTCTGCCGCCTACAGTTTGCTTCGTAAACTGCGGTTAAAACGGAAGTTGTGAGGAAGCGGCATTGCAGAGAGGACGGATATCAGAAGTCAACGTATGCAATGCGCAACAACTATGCCGTCGGTAAAACGTGAGGAAAAATAGGGATTGAGGAAGAGGCGCACTATGGAGAGGCGTGGCTGCCGTTTGCGGTAGTGCGCGGCTTTCAAAGTTGCCGGAAAATTTGACGATTACGGATAAATCGAAAAAGTTATGCGTCTTTACAGGAGATTTATATTATGGAAGAACATTGCCATAAAGGAGAATGCGGCTGTGCTCATCACGATGAACATGAACGCGGACACGAGCATACGCACGAACACGGTATCCTGCACGCCAACATACGCTGTTCATGCTGCGGACACGGTGACGGCGGGCAGTGCGGGACGGCGGACGAGTCTCCGCTCAAGCGAATTCTACTTTCTCTTGCGTTTTTTGCGGCGGCGCTGGCAGTTCGGTATGCGCCGATTGCGCTTTTTGACGGCAGCGTACGCGTTGCCGGAAACGTGCGGGAGGCGCTCAGCGTCGTTTTATTTCTCGCGTCGTTTTTGCTTTCCGGAAAAGATGTCGTACTGCACGCGGCGCAAAGCATTTTCAAAGGGCGCCTCTTTGAAGAACAATTTTTGATGAGCCTTGCCTCCTTTGGGGCAGTCGGGCTTGGACAGTACGCGGAAGCGTGCGCAATCATGCTCTTTTATCAAATCGGAGAGTTTTTCCAAGACTACGCGGCGGACAAATCCCGAAAGTCGATAAACGCGCTCATGGAAATCCGTCCGGACAAGGCGACTGTCGTACGCGGCGGTGAAAAAATCGAAGTGCGGGCGGAAGAAGTAGCAATCGGCGAAACGATAATCGTAAAGCCCGGCGAGCGCATTCCCCTCGACGGCGTCGTAGGAAGCGGAAAATCGTTTGTAAACAATTCCCAGTTGACTGGAGAGAGCGTGCCGCAGGAAGTCTACGAGGGAATCGAAGTTTTTTCAGGCGCGGTGAATGGACAGGGCGCGCTTGAAATAAAAACGCTCCGGCATGCCGAAGAATCGGCTGCGGCGCGGATAATAAAACTTGCAGAAGAGGCGTCGGAAAAGAAAACGCGCGCCGAACGCTTTATCACCCGTTTTTCAAAAGTCTACACGCCGATTGTCTGCGTTTTGGCGCTTTTGACCGCGCTTATCCCGTCGATCGTAACCGGAGACGTCAGAACATGGCTTTCGCGCGCAATCATTTTCCTCGTCGTCTCCTGTCCGTGCGCGCTTGTCATTTCAGTTCCGCTGTCGTTTTTCAGCGGCATAGGAGACGCGGCGCGGCAGGGCATTTTGCTTAAGGGCAGCGCGGGAATGGAAGCGCTTGCAAACGCAAAAACCGCCGTGTTCGACAAAACCGGCACGCTTACCAAAGGCTCCTTTATCGTAATGGAAACGCATCCTGCAAATCCTGACAAAATCTCAAGCGAAGAACTCATCGTCATCGCCGCTCACGCGGAGTGCTTTTCCAGTCATCCCGTGTCAAAATCGCTCAAGGAACAGCATCACGGCGAATGCTGCAAGCGGATTCGCGCAGAGGGAGCGGAGGAATTGAGCGGACGGGGAATAAAAATCGAAATCGACGGACGGAAAATCCTTGCCGGAAACGAAACGCTGATGGCGGAAAACAATATCGAATTCGACATGGCCTGCCTAAAAGATGACGCGGGAACCTTCGTGCATGTCGCAGTCGACGGGGAATATGCGGGGCATATCGTCATTGCCGACGAGATAAAGGACGGGGCTGCGAACGCGGTGCGGGATTTGAAAAAACTCGGCGTAAAAAAAATCGTTATGCTGACGGGGGACGCAGAAAAAACTGCGAAAAAGACGGCGGCGGCGATCGGGCTTGATGAAGCGCATGCAAATCTTTTGCCGGAAGACAAGGTGCGCATTGTTGAACAACTGCTGTTGCCGCCCAAAGACGGAAGACGGCGCGGAACGCTCTTTTTTGCAGGCGACGGAATCAACGACGCGCCCGTTTTATCGCGCGCGGACGCCGGCATTGCGATGGGCGCGCTCGGAACGGACGCCGCAATAGAAGCCGCCGACGTTGTTATCATGAGCGATGAACCGGCAAAAATCGCGCAAGCGGTGCGCCTTTCCAAACGGACTCTTTTTGTCGTCTACCAAAATATTATTTTTTCTCTCGGCGTAAAAGCGGCGATTATGGCGCTCGGCGCGGCTGGCATTACCGGCATGTGGCTTGCCGTCTTCGGCGACGTCGGCGTTACCGTGATTGCCGTGCTCAATGCGATGAGAAGGAAGAACTGATTGGGAATTGTGCTGACTGCACAAACGTTGTTTTACACCGATTACGGTTTTTGCAGTCCGCCCCGCTTTGCCATAGGCAAACCGGTTGCGGAGTAGGCGGGCGGCTGCGGGCGGCAGAGAACGGCGTTTGAAAGATGGAGAGGAGTTGCCACCCGCACAAGTTTTGCCATCTGGCAAAACTTGCGGGAAACATCGGTCAGCGGAGAAAGGTGTTTGAATGATGAAGCGGAGTTACCGACCTCCCGAGTTTTCTTACAAAAACTCGCGGAAAATAGCGTTTTCAGAGGCGGCAGCGTTTAGCGCTGTTCGTGATTGAGGTAACACGTCATTCCCTGCAAAAGAGAACCCCTCATATCATTTACTGCGAGTTTTGCCGACAGGCAAAATCTCGTGCGACCGGAATCATTGTTAAATCTGTTAAACACCGTTCGCCACCGGTCAGAGCATTCCTAATTAGATCAAAATCCCCCATCGTATCCTGCATCGCGCAATTTTTTCTTCTCTTTTAAATTCAGCGACGGACAGTCCGAAAAAACATCGCGGCTGAAGGAAGGAGGAGGATTTCCGATTTCGACTGTTTTTAAGCCGCTACAATTCTGAAACGCCTCTCTTTCGACGCTTTCGATTCCGGAAGGAATTGTTATCGCTTCGAGTCCCGAATATTTAAACGCTTTTTTGCCGATTGTCCGAATTCCCTCCGGCAATCTAATATTTTTCAACGACGTGCAGCCGTAAAACATATAGTGCGGAATTTCCGTCATGTTTTTTGGAAGCGTTACCGCCGTCAGCGAAGAGCAGCGGTAAAAACAGCCCTCGTAATCGTTTCCGCTTTGAATGACGACAACCGAATCGGGAAACGCGACTGAAGTTACATTCGACCGAGCAAAGGCTTCCGCTCCTATTTCCGTTACGGGAAAATCTTCTATGACGGCAGGAATAACGACCGCAGCCGCAGAACCCGTATATTTTTTAATCGCAACGCCCGTCCCGTCCCCGTTTAAGTCGTATACAAAGTCCGCCGCAGGGCTTGCCGCGAGTCCGTCATTTGCCGCCGCACTCATGCACGCATACGTCAAAAGACACGCGGCTGCAAAAAGGCGCATAAGATTTTTGACTTTGATAAACGCTCCTGTTTTGCGCGTATTGCAAAACGTCATTTTTCATCCTCCTTCATTTTTATTCGGAATTCAAAACTTTCTCCCAATCGCTTCAACGGCTCCTTTCAATTCCGAACGCGGCTCCGTTATCCTTTTTAATTATTTTTGCAAAATGAAAGTGCATGCGTTTAGGTCAAAGTCCGCCTCCAAACGCTGCGCGCAGATATATGCGCGATAAAAGAAACTGACGAAGTCTTTGCAGTCGGTAAAGGGGAATGAGAAAATAGAGTGCTGTTTACAAGGAAGCGTTTATCGGCTGCAAGAAATGGACGGAGTACGCCGATGACGCGATGACGCGATGACGCGATGACGCGATGACGCGATGACGCAAATTTTTTCCGCTTGAAAAAATTATGTCAAGCGGTTTGCGCAAGTTTACGCTTTGAAAAAAATTAATTCGAGGCAGCGGGACTATGTCCGTCAGGCTACGCATAGCGGATATTGTATATGCGCGCGCCGAAAGGCGCAAGAAGTTTTATGCGCAAACGGACGATACGGGCGCGCTATTTTGCAGCGGTTATGTTTTTGGATGCGCGGCGGCGGATTGAAAGATATTTTTCAGCGCGCACGACAATGCGTCCAGTCCGCCTTTCGCATTACCCGCTTGCCGCTCCCGCACAAGATTTATTGACACGCCACGCGAAGCCCAAGAAAGATAAAGCGGAAAGCAGGCCCGCTAAATCCTCTGCAAGCAAGGGCTGCGCTTTCCTCTCCGTCGTACCAGCTTCCGCCGCATAAAACTCTGCCCGTGCCGCCGCCGTCATCGGATAAGTCCCCATCGTCCAAAGAAGTCCCTCCGCTTTTGTCCCAGCACCATTCATGCACGTTTCCGGTCATGTCGTATAATCCGTAGCCGTTCGCCCGCTTTTTTTTGACTTCGTGCGTTTTATTCCCGCTGTTTTTATCGTACCACGCGTACGCGCCAACTTTGCTCCGTCTATCGGTTCCCGCCCATTTATCGTTTTTTCCGCCTTGCGCCGCCCATTCCCATTCTGCTTCAAGCGGCAGTCGAAAACCCTTTTTCTTCCAATTAGCGTACGGCTCCACACCCTTATCTGCGTCCGCTTTTGTATACGCGGCGTCAAAGTCGGAATCGCTGTAATAAACGCACTGCGCCGCCCCAAACTTTTGCGTTTTTTTCGTCAGTTCGTTGCAGAAGGCAATGCATTCGTACCAGTTTACGCTTTCTACGGGACGTTTTTCCTGCGACTCCTTATTTGAGATGCCGGTATCGAAGGTATCTCCCAAGATGGGATCGTAATTTTCTTCCGTATCGTTAAAAAAACTCGGCTCATCTCCCATGACCGCCTGCCACAATTCCTGCGTAACTTCCGTCTCCAAAATCCAATACGCGTTTAAATTGACGATATGCGATTCGTTTCCGCGCCGGCTGCCGCCTATGCGCCCCTCGCGCACGGGGGCGATGTGTTTCATCGTAAAATCGACGCCGTCTGCCGTATACGTTTTACCGGCGGACGAAGAAAACTCACCGCCGTTTACAAATAGCCTTGAGCAGGCGGAAAGAATTGACGTTACGGCGAACAAAGCCGCCGCCCTTTGAATCCGATGTTTGTTCATAAAAAATCCTTGCCGCAAATCGCTTGATGTCTTGCCCCCTCTCTTTTTAGGATAAACCGGCGGCATTATAGCAGCCGTATGCCGACTGGTCAGCACGAGTTCCGGTTTTCAGCGTGCCGAAATATTCTCATGCTTTACCCACACGGCGTTAAACGCCTCAAACTGCGCGCCCTCCCTCTGCACCTCCGCGGCTTGAAAAATCCTGCAGGCGATTGGAAAAACGCCGCTTGCCGCTTCCGGAAAGGCACCTTCCCTTTCATCGCAATTTCCGTCGTACGTTTGCCGCGCGCGGACGGCAAAAACGATTTTTTCTTCTATATATATGCCTTCGATAAGTCCAATGCCGACTGGAAAGATGAGATTTTCCGCATCGCGGACGGGAGATTTAATTTCAACGCTTGTAATGCGCCGCTTTAATTCCGCGCTTGAAGCCGAGCCAAGTTTTTCGCCGCGTATAAAGCACCAGAGAGGATAGACGGGATAAAACTCCGCGCGGCGCGCGTTCAAGCAGGATAGGATTCGCCTTTGTTCGGAAAGCAATAAAAGTTCCTGCGTTTGGTGAAGGAGAAGTGCCGGTGTCATCGGCAAAATTATAGTCATTTTGGGGTAAACCGTGTAGTATCGGCGCATGAAAATCGCCATAACCAAAAAGCGGCTCCTCATTTTTGCCGCCGCCGTTTTCTTTTTGCTGGACGCCTATCTTGTGTGCGCCCGAACAATCCTCTCAAAAACGTCAAACGCCGTATTTTATTGCGGGGAATTTTCCGAAAGTTACGGCAAAACGAATGCCCTCAACATGAGCGCGCGATTTTCAGTCGTGTCGGAGGAAAAATACGCTTTTTTCGCGTTCACGGAAAAGCAGCGCGCCGCTTTGGAAAAAATATATGTGCAGTCGTCTTTTGCAGCCTTGACCGTCAGGCTCGGCGTTCAAAACGCGCAGCGAAAGCGGTATGAAAACTTTGCCGCTTCCGCTCAGCCGCTGTATTACGGTTTTATCTACGCCGAAGACTTTGACGACGCGGGAAAATTCCGCGGGACGGTGAAAAAACCCGTGTCGGCGGGAACAGACTTACGCAATTTTATCAAAAACGACACGGGAGAAACGCTCCTAGACCTCAGTCTTGCCGTTGAAAAAGATCTGCCGCGTCAAAACCTTCCCAAAGGATTTTTCATCTTTGCAGCCTCTCCCGTCCGCGTGTACGCCGTCAACGCAGGGGCTGCGCGCGTCGGTTTTGACTTAACGAAAAGCATTCCCTTTTACGGACTTGCCGCGACCGGCGGGACTTTCAGCGCGCGTCCGTCCTCCGTCGATTTTTCAGGCTGCGTTTCAGTCTTCCCCTCGACGAATTCGAAATATTCGGTGATGCCGCAGATTGAACTTTTGTTTGTGCCGCCGGAGGAAGGCTACGGCACAAAAGACGCGCCGATAAAAGTCCGCGTAAACGCCGGAGGCGAAGTTTTTTCTATTTTACAAACGCCGTCCGCCGCAAAAACCGAACTCCAGTCCGCGCTTTTAAAGTCCCCGTTCAATTATTTTTCTCTGGAAACGAATGCGGCTCTTGTCGGCTCCCTTCTAATGAAGCCGAATAATGCGGAACTTATCACGCGCGACGGAGTGCGGACGCTTTTGCCGCTGAAAACCGACCTTGAATTGATTTTAGGCGGCAGGCGCGACAACTGGCGGTGCGCGGACTACGAACTTTACGAATGGGACCGCTTTCCGCACGTGCTGTTTTTTGACTTTCGGAATTACGCCGTGCAGTCGAACTTTTTTTTGCGCCTTTCGTTCTTTACGGAAAAGGCGGGATTTCGCGGGCGCCTGTTGAGCGACGAAGAACTTGCAGGCAAGCACAGTTACAACGCCCATGACTACAGCGCAGCCTCCCTCGCTCAGTTTTTTACGGAGGCGGCGCGATTGCAATTCCCTTTGAATGAAAAAGAAAAACTTTTCCGCGACATCTTGATTGCAAATGCCGTCATCATTCCCGAAGGCGGCGCGTATAAGGCGGGGGAAGGAGCCGTCATTTCGATTGCGCAGGAGTCGCAGCGATGGCTCCGCCGCTCTCTTTTGGCGCACGAAAGTTGGCATTCGGTCTTTTTTATCAACGAGGACTTCAGGAACGCGGTTTCAGCCGTCTATTACACGATTGATCCCAAGTCGCTTGCCTTTATGCAGGGCTATTGGTCGTCGCAGCCTTCGCTCGGCTACGACACGAACGACGATTTTTTGATGAAAAACGAATTTATGGCGTACTTGATGCAGCAGCCGCTTTCCCGCACCGCATCCTACTTCGTCCAACTTGCCGAACGCCCCTCTGTGGAGGCGGCGCTCCCCGCTTTAAGCCGCTACGTCAAACAGACGGAAGGCAAAGCCTTTGAAGACGCCGCGCGCGCGCTTGAAACCTACGCTTACGACAACTGGGGACTTGCCGCAGGCCGCGTCTCGCTCATCACCCGCGAATGAGTAAAACTGTATCGCCGGACGGACAGGGGGCGTGCGGTTTACTCCAGTCTGCCGAGTCCAAAGCCGAATGCTGAGTGCAAATGCGGCTTTGCCGTGCCGTTATTACTCATTGTAAATTATGAATTAATATAGCGGAGGAAAACAAAATGAAAAAATTGTTAATGACAATGCAGGCTGCCGCGGCGCTGCTGGCAATACATACAGAAAGTATCGGTGCGCAAACTGCCCGCACTGCGTATCCCACTGACAAAACTTACGCCGTAGAAGGGGTAAGTTTTACAATGAAGCCGATTGCGGCGGTAACCGGCGCTCTGCTCGGTGATGATAAACAAAGCGATAATCGAAAGCATATCGTCAATCTTTCTGCCTATTACATAGGAGAAACGGAGGTAACGCAGGAGTTGTGGAAAGCCGTTATGGGAACTAACCCAAGTCATTTTAAGAAATCGGTAAAAAATCTGGTAGAGCGTGTAAATTGGTATGACTGTATTGCGTTCTGCAATGAGTTGACGAAAAAAGCGAACGGCGGCTCGGACAGCGAATGCGTATATACCCTCGGCGGGCGCGCATACGCTAAAAAGTCTGCGAAAACCGGAAAAATGCCCGAAATGAATATGAGCAAAAAAGGCTTTCGACTGCCGACAGAGGCGGAATGGGAATATGCGGCAAAAGGCGGTACGGAAAACCGATGGGCAGGGACGAACAATGAGGGCGATCTTAAAAAGTATGCGTGGTACGCTGACAACAGCGATGAGAAGACGCACGAGGCAGGACAAAAAGAAGCAAACGAGTACGGCTTATACGATATGAGCGGAAACGTATATGAATGGTGCTGGGACCGCTACAGCAGCGATACTCCGCCTGAAGGACAAGATCCGAGCAATGTCCGGTCGGATTCCGACTGCGCCGTACGCGGCGGCGGCTGGAACTTCAGCGCGTCTTACTGCGGGTGCGCGTATCGGCTCGGCAACAGCCTAGAGCGCAGTTATAATTCTCTCGGTTTACGCGTTGTTTGCCGCCCGTAGTACCTGCGCTTACGACAACTGGGGACTTGCCGCAGGCCGCGTCTCGCTCATCACCCGAGAATAGACTGGATGCCGTCAGCAAAACTCGTGCGGGCGGAAACTCATCTATACCTTTCAAACGCTGTCCTCCGCTGCCCGCGGCCGTCCGCCATTCCTCATTCCCTATCGACATCTCTACCCGCATTCCGTTTAAGTCTATCAAATCTTATAGCAACCGCCTGCCTCGCCCGCGGCCGCCCGCCAAACGCAAAGCCGCGAAACAAAGTTCAATCCGCCAATCGCGCCTTTTGCAGTCGGCATCAATGCTAATAGCGCATCCGTTTTGTGTCGATACAATTAATTATGGAAGTCATCAGTTACGTCGGATTTACCTCAAACCGTCCGTCAAGCTTTTTGCGTAACGCAGCGCGGCATTGTACCGCCCTTTTTAAAAAACGCGGTGGAAGAAGCGGATTCGGCATAAAGCCCGAACGCGCATTTTTCAGCGGACGGAGCGCAGCTAGCCCCTTACGAATAAGACGCCCCGACACGGAAAAACAGACGCTTCAAACGCCGCCTCTCCGTAATTTTCATACACCGACCGGTAAAACGGCAGCCCCCGCCCCTAAGCATACGCTTTCCCCCTTTTCGATAATTCTCCCCCTGTGCGCGGCGTGCCTCGGGTTTTCCGCAGCGTTTACGCTTTCCTCGTACTTTAACAATCACACGGGGCAGTTAAAACTTGCCCCCTCCGCCGGAAACGAACTTGAAATCCTCAACAAAACAATGCAGGCGTTCGCGCTCGATGAGGCCGGAGAATATTCCGACGACGGAACGCTGACCGGCGCGCTTGTGTCGTCGGCTCCGTTTACGCAGCCGGTTACGTTTACGACGTATAAAGTCCAAAACGGCGACACCATCAGCGGGATCACAAAAAAGTTCGGGCTCAAAAATATTTCGACGCTCATCGGCGTCAATGACATTGCAAACGTCCGGCAGCTCGGCGCGGGGCAAAAACTCAAAATTCCATCTCTCGACGGACTTTTATACACCGTTCAAGCGGGAAACAGCCTTGCATCCCTTTCGGCAAAGTTCAACGTCAGCCTTGAAGAACTTTTAGACGTCAACGAACTGGACTCAGAAACACTTACCGCAGGTCAGCAGCTTTTTATTCCCGGCGCAAAACTTGACTCGCAAAAACTGCAGCAGGCTTTAGGCACACTCTTTAAAATGCCGATTTTCGCCCGCTATCGAATTTCATCGCGTTTCGGCTACAGGGCGGATCCGTTCACCGGCGCGCGTACCTTTCACACCGGCGTCGATTTTGCCTGTCCTCAAGGAACGCCGGTCGTTTCGGCAGCAAGCGGAACAGTCTCTTTTGTCGGTTACTCAAACATTTTCGGAAATTACATCATCGTCAAACATTCAA
>JBQNBN010000060.1:0-17462 GCA_052169915.1 Treponema sp. | reverse complement strand
TGGTTGCAGTCGGCTTTAATACCCTTTGTTACGACGCAAGCGTCGGGGTATTAAAACCTCCGCACGAATAAAAAAAGAGCAGCGTAGCCGCCCCTCTTCACCGCCTCTTTCCACATACCATTATCCCGCAAGTTTATCCACACCCCTGTAGGGTGTGGATAAACTCGTGCGGGCGGCAACTACGCTGAGTCTTTCATACCACATTCTCCGCCGCCCGCAGCCGCCCTCAGCAAGTCAACTTACGATTTTTTTGCCAAAATCTCCGCAATGTGCGGATGCTTTTTCAATTCCTCTTTCAAACCGGCTTCACGCGCCTTGTTTACATAGTCCGGCGACTGGAAACTGTATGTAAAGTTCGTATGAACATCGTAAGTGCCCTTCATGAGCGCGTACGCGTCCTCGGTCATAACAAGTTCCTCGTCAGTCGGAATAACGAAAATCTTTACTTTGCTGTCGTCAGCGCTGATACAGGTTTCCGCATTTCCCGTCGAACTGTACACGTTTTTCTGCAAGTCCATCTTAATGCCGAATTCCTCAAGCCCTGCCAACGAACGCCCGCGGATCAAGGGCGAACGCTCGCCGACGCCCGCCGTAAACACGATTGCGTCAACGCGCCCCAACGCCGCCATGTACGAACCGATATACTTTTTAATGCGGTACGTTTCCATGTTGATGGCAAGTTCGGAAAGTTCATCGCCCTGAGCCGCCGCCTCTTGAATGTCGCGCCGGTCGCTGAACTTGCCCGTAATGCCCATGTGACCGCTCTTTTTGTTGAGCGCCGCATCCATTTCCTCTTTTGTCATGCCCGCTTTGCGCATAATATAGAAGGGAAGCGCAGGATCGAGCGAGCCTGAGCGCGTTCCCATCACAAGCCCGTCGAGCGGCGTAATGCCCATCGTCGTATCGTAACTCTGACCGTTTTTCACCGCGCAAATCGAAGCGCCGTTTCCGATATGGCAGATGATAAGATTCGTGTCTTTGGGATCCTTTCCCAAAAGAACTGCCGCGCGCTTTGCCGTATACAGGAACGAAGTTCCGTGAAAACCGTACTTACGCGCCTGATATTTTTCATACCACTCGCGCGGAACGGCGTACATAAAGGCAACTTCCGGCATCGTCTGGTGCCACGCCGTATCCATAACCGCGCAGTGCGGAACATTCGGAAGGACTTTCTGCGCCGCTTCAATGCCCATGAGGTTGGCAGGAATGTGCAGCGGTCCCAAATCCTGAACGCTGCGGAACGTTTCAATGACTTCCGGCGTGATGATAACCGACTTTGTAAACTTGTCTCCGCCGTGCAGAACGCGGTGCCCGACAGCGCCGATGACGCTCATATCCTGAATAACGCCGATTTTCTCGTCCGTAATGACTTTCATAATCAGCTCAATCGCTTCCCGATGAGTCGGACACGGACTGAGAATCTGCGTTTTCGCGCCCTTCGCGTTGTGCGTAATCCCCGCGCCGTCAAGCCCCACGCGCTCCACAACGCCGCTTGCAAGCACCTCTTTGCCGTCCCAATCGTAAACCTGATACTTTGCGGAAGAAGATCCGCAGTTAAGAGTAAGAATTACCATAAAAATCCTCTGAAATTTAATTTATTGTAAAAATTATATTCGCAATTCCCCGATTTTTCAACTTAAAGACGTGAGCAACTAGACGGCTCAGCCGCACGACTGCAAAAGACGCGTCCCGCACGCATTCGTAAAAAGAGTATCGCGGACAAAAACCGCAATTCCGCTACAGGGGTATTTTCGCGCCCGCAACAAAAGCTCGTGTACGCGTATTAAGAATAATTATGACGAATAGAAACGACGCGGAGTTTTTTACAAAATTGACTGCACAGCGCGCTCGACTCGGCGGACAGCGGAGAATGCATAAACCGCAGCATAAGCAAGCGGCATACCATACCCGCGAATGAAGACGAGTCAGCTGCCGATAGAGCAATTTTTACGCGGCGGAGGCGATGTTTGCGGGCAGGGGCGGCATCCTGCAGAGGAAGACTGAAAAGCAGACCTTTCATCTGCCTCGCACGCCTGCCGCCACATATGGAAATGCAGCCCTCACAGCACACGCCTGCGAAAACCCCGCCCCGCAAAACAGAAAACGCCCCCCCCCCCCCTCAAAACCTCATTTTCCACTGAGTTTGCCGCAGGCAAACTCACAGCGGACGGAAACTCCATTAAGTATGTCGAACTCAGTCCTGTCCGCGATGATCCGCGATTAAAACTGCCAGCCGATTCCGATTGAAGGGACGAGCGCGCCGAATTTTATGTCTTTCGGGAACGCGTGAATGTAGTCGAGATTGAACTCCGCAAAAAGGCGCGGCGTGATGAACGCTTGAACGGCGCCGCCGGCAAGAATGCTGAAACTGCCGCTGTTGAGCGGCTCCGAATAAACGCCGCCGAAGTCGAACTTAAAGTCGGTAAAAACGGTCATGCCCGCGCCGGTGTGCGCTTCCAAGGTGAGCGTGTGGCGCGTTTTACCCGATTTTTTTGACGTTAAGCGCAGCGGAAACTGGTAAACGAACAGCGCGTGCGTAAAAAGCATATTGCCGCCGATTTTATAGCCGTCGTCCTGCTTATCCATGCGCACATAGGTTCCCGAAACGCCCGTTCCAAAATACCCGAATTTGTGCTTTGACGGCAGAACAGTCGCGCGGAACGTTCCGCTCAAAGGCCACACGCGCGAGCCCATATAATTGGGGATAGTATCGTCGAACAAAATAATCGGAAGCGAATAGCCCAAACTCAAATTGACATCGACGCGCTTTTTAAACTGCACGGTAATTTCGTTGCGCTTAGAAAACGGCGTCTTCAGTCCGCTTGCGTCAACTGCAATCAAATGATAAACGCCGACATCAAGGTCTTTCATGCTGAAGCGAACTTTGAGTTTTCGGTTTTTGCCGTCATGCTCAAGAATGACCGGACGAATTTCCGCCTTTCCGATTTTTCGCTCGGAGACCAGATAATAATCCGTGTACGAAATATCGTTTTCCCCTTCGGAAAGCGTAAACAGATTTTTTCCGTTGACTGCAAAAATCCCGTCGTTGATTTCCTCAAGAAAGACCGTCGAAGTCAAATTGACCGTCGCGTAAATATCATTGATTTCCGGCATAAAGGCTTGGAAAATCTTAAAATTGAACCATTCTGACTCAACTTCCGGCACGTCCACCAGATTGTACGTAACAACTTTGTAGCGGTAAGTCCCCGGCGGTAAAAGCGGCTTTATTTGCAGACGGCGCGCATTCCCGTTCGTAAAATAGCGGGCAGCCTCCGTGTACGCGTCTTCTTTTTCCGCATACGCTTCAATAACGATTTCATACCGAGACACGAATTCGGAACGCTTTTCTTCCCACTCAAGATACTGCCATGTCTCTTCCGCAGACGTTCCGTCGTCTTCCGCTTCCGCTTTTTCACTCAGGACTGCATTATCCGTTTCATCTGCCGCAGACTTTTCCTCTCTCTTATCCGGAGGGACTGTACCGGCGTCCTTTTTTTCCGCTGCGGATAGCGGCAGAAACGCTGCCGCCATACATAAAACCGCCGCAAACTTTTTAATTGCCATAGGGATTTGACGCCCCCGTCGCCTTTGCTTCCGTGGGAGTCGGAATGTCCGTTTCAAAGACGGAACCGGCTTCCTTTCCGTGCTGTAAGATTTTATCCGGCTTCCCGTCCTTATCCGTATCGATTCGTCTGACGGCTTCAACCCGCCACGAGAACGTTCCTTTAGAAAAAAGCGTTTTGTCTGCCGGAGAAATCTCTTTAAAGTCGATAACGTAGGTATTTTCATCTCCAAGATTTTTCTTTAAGAGGACTTTGCCGCGCGCGTCGCGGACGGAAACGTAATAGTCCGTCGCTTCAGGCACCTTGTCCCACGAAAGCGTAATCGAGCGCGGATTGTCCGGCTTTTTTAAGAAATCGACATTAAACAGCGCGGGATTTGCGATAAGATTCGCCGCTTCCGGCAGCGGCTCTATCGTCTTTATGCTGAAACGCCCCAGATTTTTGCGGTCGGTGTTAGACACATCGATGCCGTCAAGCGTTTCGGCGTAAATCACAATCTCGTAAGTACCGGCTTTAAGCCCGTCCGCCGTATCCAAAAGCACTTCAAACGGCGCATTCTTCTTGCCCTCGCGCATTTCCATATCAGTCGGCACCTTCAAAATGACTTCAGGATGAGCGCCGAGCCGCCTGAGCACAAACTGCGAACGCCCCAGCGTATCAACGGATGACCATTTTGCCTTTATCGGGTGTAAAATCGCTTCCGCGCCGTCCATTTGCGCATTTTTTTTGGGAAAAACGACTTCGACGGGGCGGAGTTTTACTAAATAAAACACATCTTCGGCAAGTTTACCGGTACGGCGGCTCGCAATTCCCGGAACGGCGTTTGCCTGCGCCTGCACTTCCCACCGATAATAGGATTTTTCTATAAATTCCTTTCCGGCGAACATATCAAGTTCCACCGTAGTCCCCCACACGTTGTCCTCGTACATGAGCGCGCCGTTCGTCCGGCTGTAAATGGCGAATTTGTAAAAATCCGCATCGGGAACCGCGTTCCACTTGAACTCATACGCTTTGTTTTCGCGCGTAACCGCCTTTTCCTTCGGCTGAACGAGAAGCGGCGGCGGAAAGTTTTCCACCACCTTGAACAATTTTGCAGGCGTAACGAGCGTTATTCCGTCTTCCGCGCTCACGGACTTGAGCCGCCAGTAGTACGTACCGATTGCAAAGTTCAGGCCGCCGATATTGTTCGAGGAGGACGTAACGTCAGCGCGATACAAAATGCGGTTAAAGTCCTCCGACGTTGAAAACTGAATTTCACTTGTGAATTTAGCCGGCAGATTGCGCCGCCACGAAAATTTCGTATCGCGCATAAAGGTTTCCGACGACAAATAGCCGTCCGCAGGTTCTATCGTGTGCTGCTCCGGCGCGCCGTTGAGCGTGTAAAACGAACGCACTTCGCTTTGCGGAGACGCGTTCCCCTCCGCGTCGGTATAGCGCACCGCCCAATACCATTTGCCTTCGCCGAGATTTTTTGCCGCAGGATTAAAGGTAAGAAAGTTGCCGGAGACCGTTTCCGCGATTTTGGGGCGCGCAAGTTCGGGATTATCCGCAAAGACAACCGAATACGTTTCCGCTTCTTTATCCTGAGCCCATGAAAAAGACGGATTTTTCGCGCCGCGCTCGATGTTCACGATACTGTTATCAGCCGGCACGTAGATTTCAGGCGCGGTAAGCACGCCTTTTTTTTCGATGCGGAACGTGCCGGTTTCCGACGGCAGCGCAAAACCTTCCTTATTTATCGTGTAAAACGGCGTTACGCGCCAATAGTACGTTCCGCCCTGCAAGGTCGACACAATGGACGACGGGAGACTGGAGCGAAGTTCCACTTCATTGGAAGAAAAGTTTGCGTTCCGCGAAATCTCTAACTTGTAGGCGGACGCATACGGGCGTTCAGTCCAGATAAAACGCACGGCAGGAATTTTTGAGCGGTACGCATATTCCAACCCCGCCGCCGGCGCAATAAGTTTGGGCGGCAGCGACTGAATGATTTTTATGCGTCCCGACGCTTCTTCCGCTTCCGATCCGCCGTTTCCTGCGGAACCGCCTGCCAATGCCGCTTTCCAAAAATAATTTCCCGGTGGCAATTTCAGCATCGTCTCCGCCGTGTTCCGCACAGTTTCGGCGGCGGCAAGTTCCGTAAAGTCCCGCGTCGGAGAAACGGAAAGTCTGACCGCCTCCACGTTGAAAGCATTTGCAATATTCCACTTAAAAGGAATTTCCGCTTCTCCTTCCGTGTGGTAGAGGATTTTTGCAGTCGGAAGGGGCGTTTCAACGATTAACGCGGGCTTTAATTCCTCCGCATTGCCGACGACAAGCCCTTCGCCCGCAGCAACGGAAACGTCGCCCTTCTCAGAAGAGCGCACCGTCGCCGTCCCTTTAATAACCTGCAAGGCAAGCGCGCCTGTTTCAGGAGGCGCAGCATTTGCAGTCGCCCGTCCTCTGCCTGACTTGGATTTATCGATGAATGAAAAAATCGACTTTACCGGCGGCGCTTTTGCGCTCACGCTCGAACCTGCCGTAATGACGGTTTCCGTTCCGCCTGAGGCAAGCGTTATGCCGCGCTCCGATTCCGATGAGTCGACGACGGCAAAACCGCCTGAAAGTTCGGCGCGCAGGGTTTTGTCTTTTGAAAGAAAGACCTGCGCCATCGTGTCTTCGGAAAGTTCCATGACGTTGCCGTCCGCAAACCAAATCGTCGCTTCGGAAAGTTTTGCCGTATGAATGGTGTCGCCGTCATACACCGGCGAATTATTTCGGAGTCTGTCCCACACGACGCGCTCAAGGAATTTACGCTGCGCCACCTTGTACTTAAACGTAATCGTTGCAATCGGCTCTTCGTTCATCTTGGAAAGCGAGCGGAAAAAACTGCGGTAAAACAGCGCGGAATTGACCGCCGCCCCAGAAAACGAGATGAACATTACAAGGAGAAAGAGAAGAAGACTAGTTTTTGACTTGGACTTTGTTTTCTTCTTCATTGAGATTTACCTTTTCAAAATCAGGGATTGGAATTCCTAACAAATTGCGGACTTCATTCAGCGTTTTGGGACCCGCCGCGCCCACGGCGCGAAGACAGTCGGGGTCGGCAGTAAAATTCGGGTCGCCGGCTCTAAAGAATTCTTCAATATCGAATCCCGGCATGTTTACAACGCCGTAAAAATGCTGGGCGCCCTTTCCTTTTACTTCAAACTCGACGGGAATCATCTCCACGACGATTTCATTCGCCTTGTTCTCTTCGGGAATTTTAAAGCCGTTCGCTTCGCACTTGATGTATTCGTTTCTGAGAATGCGGTACGTCGTCTCCGTGATGAGAATGTCCGTGCCGCACGCTTTATTGGAACTTTCCGTTCTGGAGGCAAAGTTTACCGCATCGCCGATTGCCGTGTACTCCAGTTTGTCTTCCGAACCCAAGATACCGCAGGTTGCGCGCCCCGTATTTAAGCCGCAGCCGATGCGGATATGCGGTTTATACTGCGCTTTCGGCTCGTTTGCGTGCGCTTTGGTGAACGCTTCCGCGTCTTTGTTGTACTGCATAAGGGCGTAGCGCATCGCAATGGTGCCGCGGATTGCGTTTACCGCGTCCTGTTTGACGTTTGCAGCGTGTGCGCGCTTTAATTCAAGTTTTTCAGGGGAATCGGGCATACGGTCGTAGTCAAGGCTGTCGTCGCGCATAATGCCCCACACCGCCATGATCGCGTCTCCTTCAAACTTGTCTACGTTGCCGTGACTGAGCGTAATGCAGTTGACCATGCGGCTCATGTAGTCGTTCAAAAAGCCGATGATTTCACGCGGAGACTCGTCGGCAAACTTGTTTTTAAAACCGTCGCTTATCGCCGTAAAGCCGCGTATGTCGCTGAAAAATATCGTGATGTCCTTTAAGTGCGGGTCAAAGTCGATTTCTTTCCGCGCAATCGCCTTTGCAACCGCATTGTTCGTAAAGCGCGCAAAGACGTGCAGGAAGTCCAATTCGTCCTTGGTGCTCTGGTTGAGAACGCCGATTTCGTCCCCGCGTTTTGTGTTGAGCGTATTGAACAGCGGCGTATCGAAATTCCCCTTTTGAATTTCCTCCGCAGCGTCCGTCAATTTCCGCAGCGGACGCGAAATGCCGTACCGCGCATACCACAAAACAAGCATTATAGAAAGGAAGAAAACGATTCCGGTAAGGTAAATATTGTTCCGCCGTGTTGCGACAACGCCTTCAAGCACGGACGCGATAGGGACGGTCGTCAAAATAACGGCGTCCGCCATCGAAAGTTTTTGGTAGGCGCCGTAAAACTTCGCCTTATTGCCTTCGCCGTCGTCCGCCGTGTATACGATTTGCCGGCTGTCGGCATTGTTTTCGTTATTTTTGCGCATTGCTTCAATCAACGGATTGTTTTTTAAGTTTTCGCCGATTAAAACGCGGTCTGTTTCCGGATGAGAAATCAAATCGTCGGTGTCGTTTATCATAAAAGTCGTGTTGACTGACCCGCTGCCTAAAATGTCGTTAATGCTTTCCATAGAAAAGGTGATGATGCAGGTTTGGTCGCGCCCGTTTTCTTTCCACGGGAACAAGAGACTCATCACGGGAACGTTGAAAAACGGAGAGGAATTGACTGCAATCGTCTCTCCTTGACAGGAACGGGATATTGCCTCGCGGCTGCCGGTGATAAAGGCGTTCATGGCGTTCGGCTCGATTTCGTTCGACGTAAAAAAGCGCGTGTTGAGAATGCGCGTGTCGTATCCGGTCAGCCTGCCGTCCGCACTTTCTGCGGAAATAACATAAATGGAAGCGACGTCTTGGTTGCGCTCAAAAAAGAATGCTTCCGCCTGTTTTGCCAGCGCCGACGAACGACCTCCGCTGACGACGTTCATGAGATCAAGCAGTTGAAAGACGTTTGCCCGCACCGTCGTAAGTTTGTCTTCTACCGTCCCTGCCGCACGCGAGTTAATGGAAAGATTATTGTTTTCCGCAGTGATTTTAACGTCCTGCCCGATGAAGTAACTGTTTAAGACCGTAACCGTACCGAGGGAAACAAGAACAACAATTCCGATGATGAGCGCAAGTTTTACTCCGATTGGAAACCGAACCGCAGTTCCAATCCGTTTCCGCCCCGCGGAATCCTGAACATTTTTCGACATAGCATACCTCTCTCCCCTTGCGATTAAGGAGAGTAATAATTTATGTATAAGATGAGAAAGATAGTACCATGAAAAACGGGAAAAGGTAAATACGGGCGGCGGAGAACGGAGTTTGAAAGACGTAACGAAATTTCCGCCCTATCTAATTTTGCCATGCGGCAAAATTAGGATTAACGGGAATAGTTTGAGCGGCATCATATTTTAATGAAGAGAAAATATATCATGACGGGGCGGGGAATAGCGCAAGCGGCGGAGGATAATGATGTTTTATGATGGAATGTTGTTCTGCCGCTCTCGTTTTGCCCGAAGGTAAAAACGAGCAGAAAAAAGGGGGTGGAGTCGAAGCGTCTTTGAAACGACGCGACATCCTTTATTACAATCGCACGAAAAACGGAATTTCCGGTACGCATTACTATGCTGCCCTATACAAACCTCGTTTCCCGTCTGTTTTCCTGTGGAAAACTTGTAAGGACGCCAATCTCGTTTGCTGCAAGTTTGCGACAGCAAACTTGAGCAGATGGGGAACAGTTAAATCATTTCAAACACTATAACAACCATCCGCAGCTGCCCGCACCCGCCCTGCCTGCAAATCTCTGCGCATAAAAACGGTGTCGAGGATTGGGTTGTCGTTGTATTTTTCTGTTTCGTAAAAGCCCAGCCTTTTATACAAAGCGATTGCGGACTGTAAAGTGGGCAGCGTGTCGAGGAGAACACGGCAGTACCCGATGGACGCGGCATCTTCAAGCGCCCGTACAACAAGCCTCCGCCCAATCGACTTGCCCCGCACTTCCGGCTTTACATAAAGCCGTTTTAATTCGCAGGTGTCATCGTCCAATCGGCGAAAGCCGATACAGCCCACGTATACCCCGTCATCTCTTGTAAAATATCGCCCTGTACCACAAGTTTTTCTATGGAAACCTTCGTCAGGCAGCAACTTCGTTTACTGCAAGTTTGCAGCAGCAAACTTGTGCGGGCGGGGACTCCGTTCAATCTTTCAGACTAGTTTCTCTGCCGCCGGCATCCGCCCGTGCGGTTTGCCGTATTTTACTTCAAGGTCGGCAAGTTCCGCATCCAAGTTTTGCGCGGCCAGATAGTCCGCCATCGCCGGAGCAAGCCGGATCAGCGCATCCGTGTACTCCGTAAACAAGTTTCTGACGGCATCTTTTTCCGCATACGCTTCTACGATTTGAATCTGCATTCAAGTCCCCCTTGTGCAGTCAGTATACAGATTGGGAAAGACGAGTGCAAAGTCATCTTGCTGGAAAACGGACTTTTACCCTGCGTTAATTTTGCAGTTGCCTTGCCTTGTCCGCATCGCTATATTATTGACAGATCACATTTTACGAGGTGTATATGACAAAGGAACTGGAAACGAAATTGAATTTGTATCTTGCAAATCAGATGGTTGATTATGTGAAAAAACATAACCTGCATTGGAACTTGAAGGGTAACTCCTTTTTTACGCTCCACCCCAAACTTGAGGAATTGTACGACGTATCGAACGACATTATCGACGATGTTGCAGAACGGATTCTCGCGCTCGGCGGAAACCCCGTTTCGAGCATGAAAGGCGCGCTTGCAATCGCAACGATTAAGGAACTTGAAGACGGTCCGAAAACGTCCGAACAGACGATAACATCCCTCATCTCCGACACCGACTACTGGATTAAGGACACAAAGGAGATCGTCGACCTCGCGGACAAAGCGGGAGACGGCGTTACGGCGGATATGTTCAACGACTATCTCAAAAACTACGAAAAACTTGCGTGGATGCTGAAAGCGTACAACGGCTAAAGCATTCAGCCGCCGCGCAAAACGGCAGCGCATTAAAAACGCAGCGCACAAATGTCAGAGAAGACAGAAAGTGCGCTGCGTTTTTTTGTTTTTTGGGAACAGCTGCTGGCGATGAAAAATAAGTTTAGAAGATAAAACGGCGTTCCCGCCAGCACTCGTTTGCTCACGCAAACGAGCAAGAAATGGAACTAAGAGACGGCATTGCAGTATTCTCTGCCAAATCTATCACACATAACAGCCTGCCTCCCTGCTATAAACTCGTGCGGGCGCGGTAGGCTATTGTTATTGCGTTTGAAAAAAATTACAGGGTATCGTCTGCCCACATTTTGCCTAAAGGCAAAACATGCAATAAACGGCATTCTTTGATGTAAGACGGCGTAATCGCGAATAACGCAGCATCCGCTGAAATAACGGAGTGCCGTCCGTTCAGCCCCTAGACACCACTTTCCACCTAATTTTGCGCAAGCAAAATTAGATAGGGTGGCAGCTACGTTAGAAAACTATTTATCTGCAAGTTTGCTTAAAGCAAACTTGAGCGGGCGGAACTCCCTCTCAGTCTTTCAAACTCATTTCTTCGCCGCCCGCAGCCGCCCGTACTTTACAAATCGCCGTTCCCCCCGCTAGACTGAGCGCATGAAGAAAATCGACTTAAAACTGCTTTTGCAAATCTACGCGGAGTTTTTTAAAATCGGGTTGTTTACGTTCGGCGGGGGGCTTGCGATGATGCCGATGATGCAAAAAGAACTCATCGCAAAACGCAAATGGATGACGGACGAAGATTTAATCGACTATTACGCAATCGGACAGTCGACGCCGGGCATTATCGCGGTCAACGTTTCAACCTTCGTCGGCTATAAACAGGCGGGCATAATCGGCGGCATCGTCGGCACGGCGGGAATCGTAACGCCGTCGCTTCTTATAATCATGCTGCTTGCAGGTTTAATCGAATCCGTAGACCACAATCCGCTGGTCCAAAAAGCCTTAAAGGGAATTAACGTTGCAGTCGCCGCGCTTTTGACGGACGTCGCGCTGAACTTTGCAAAGAAAACCGCCGCGGGCGCATTTTCCGCGCTCATCACGGCAGCGACGTTCGCGCTCGTCTACTTTTTTAAAGTCCCGTCGTTTTACATCATCATCGCGTCCGCCGCATTGGGAATCGGCATTCATCTGGCAAAAAAACGGCGCGGCAAAAAAACGCACGATTTTCCGGACTGTTCAAACGAATCTCAAACGCAGTTGGAAAAAGGAGAATAAGCCGTGCCGGACATATCGCTTTTTGAATTATTCGCAATATTTTTTTACGTGGGACTTTTTACAATCGGCGGGGGACTGGTCGCCATCACGCTCATGCAGCAAACGATTGTCGCGCGCGGGCTTATCTCCCCCGAACAATTTTACAACATGGTCGCCGTGTCGGAATCGACGCCGGGTCCCATCGGAATCAACATGGCGACTTACGTGGGGACGACGCTCTTCGGCGTAAAAGGCGGACTTGTCGCAACGTTCGCGCAGGTGCTTCCGTCGCTCCTTTCAATTATTCTAATCGCGAAGTTTCTGTCTAAATTCCGCGAAAATAAACTTGTCCAGTCGGCATTTACGTGCCTGCGCCCCGCGGCAACGGGACTTATCATCGTCGCTTCCGCAAACATTTTTTTGCTTGCGCTCGTCAACCTTCCGCAAAACGCGCGCGTTCTTTGCAATCTTGCCGCGTGGAAAACGCTGTTCAACTGGGAATCCGTGTCGTTTTATATGCTTTCGTTCGGTCTTCTGCGGAAATTTTCGCTGCACCCAATTGTCGTCATTCTGCTCGGCGCGCTGTTCGGCATTTTATTTTTATAGAAGATTATCGACTGGAAAGGCGTGCTTTCGGCCCGTTACGCACGCGCGCTCTTACTATTCCTGCCGCCGCTCGTTGAGTCATTTTTCCCTTTGTTCTTTTAAAATATAATCATATATTGTATTTACATTGCGGAGTTAACTTAGGCTAACTTTAAAGCGGAATGCACGCAATCTATTCTTCATGAGTTTATTAAAACGTAAAGGCGGCGGATAAATCATCGCCGTACTTTTAAGCTTAAAGTTTGCGTTGCAAACTTTTCTTTTACGTGTGCGTTTGCGCGCACGGATAAAAACTTTTTCGGAAGTTGAAACTTCCTCAAAACTTTTTATAGGAGGTATGCAGTAAATAGGCGGGAGAGCGAATCGTTAGAGAGTTATTATAACACAAGGAGTATAACCATGACTTGGAACAGTTCGAACTTACAAACCGCAGCATCTGATAATGTAAAAAAGATTTCAATTGCTACAAAACTTATAATCATATTCGGACTTTTGATTGCGGCGTCATCCGCAGTACAAAGCTTTATCGCAGTCAACAAGGCGCGCGCCGCAATCCGCGAAAAAATTGAAACGCAGCTTACGGAAAAAGCAAAAGACGTTGCCGCTCTGCTCTACGCGCGAATCGAAGGGCTTTTAAGCACATTTGAAGGAGTGGCGAACACGCTGCTTATGAAAGATCCCAACACGTCTACGGAAGATATTCTGGAATTTCTTGCCAGCGAAGCGGGAATTCACAACGACCTTTTACGGATGGATTTTTGCGACACGCACGGAACGCGCTATTCGGGAAACACGCTGCTGAATATCAGCGACAGGGAATGGTATAAAAGCGCGCTGAGCGGCAAAAGCGTTCTTTCAGATCCGTTAAGATCCCGTCTTGACGGATCTCTTATTTTTGTGGGAGCCGTTCCCATTTATGACGACGGCGGACGGCTTATCCGCGTGCTAACGGCGACAATCAGAGGCTCGGCGATGAGCTCAAACGTCAACGATATAGTCATCGGCAAAACGGGCGAATGTTTTGTTGTTGACCGCACCGGCACAATTATTGCGCACAAAGACGAAAGTCTCGTGGAAAAACAAATGAATACAATCGACGCCGCGCGCTCGGATAAAACATACGAGCCGGTAGCGGAATATATGAAAAGGGCAATCGGTACCGACGTTGAAACGCTCGGTTATTACACGTACAAGGGTATCGACTACATTGCGGCAGATTCGACGATAAAAGAAAACGGCTGGACGGTTATCGTCAAAGCGCCTATCGGCGAAATGTTTGAGTCGCTGTACAAACTCAGAACGAATATGATTTTGACCAGCGTCATCATTTTGATTTTGGCGGTCGGATTTGTGTTTTTTATCGCGCAGGGAATGGTAAAGCCGGTGCGGGAAGTTGCGGGCGCTTTGGAGGAAATTGCAAACGGCAAGGGAGACTTGACGGTGCGGCTCAAGTTGATTGGAAATGACGAAGTTACGGAAGTTTCGCACTATTTTAACAAAACGATTGAAAAAATCGGTACGTCGATTAAGTCCGTCGGCGAAAATTCCAACGTTATGGAAGGAATCGGCGAGCAGCTTTCGGCAAACATGACGCAGACTGCAACGGCGGTAACGCAAATCAGCGCCAACATCAAAAGCATAAAGGAGCAGACGATTTCTCAGGCAGTCAGCGTAACGGAAACGGCGGGCACAATCGATAAGATTATCAGCACGATCGACAGTTTAAACGGCAGCATCGAAAGGCAGTCGGCAAGCGTTTCGCATTCCTCGGCGTCGGTGGAAGAGATGGTTTCGAATATCGCGTCGATTACGCAGTCCCTCGAAAAAAGCGACGGCATGGTTAAGACGCTTGCGGAAGCGACGTCATCCGGCAAACAGACGCTTGTTGAGTCTAACAGCATTACGCAGCGGATTGCAGAAGAGTCCGGCAGTTTGATTGAAGCAAGCAATGTGATTCAAAACATTGCCAGTCAAACGAACCTTCTTGCGATGAACGCGGCGATTGAGGCGGCTCACGCGGGGGAAGCAGGCAAGGGCTTTGCAGTCGTTGCCGATGAGATTCGGAAACTTGCCGAAGAAGCGGGCTCGCAGGGTAAGACGATTACAGAGACGCTCAAGCATTTTAATGATGAAATTGCGGCGCTTGCCCTTTCGTCAAAGGTTGTGGAAGAAAAGTTTAATGCGATTTTCAGTTTGTCGGAGAATGTGCGCGGCATGAGCGCTGAATTGAATGCAGCCATGCACGAACAGGAAAACGGCAGCCGCGAAGTTTTAAAAGCGATTAAGGACATCAGCGTCGTTACCGGAGAAGTGAAAGACGGCTCGGCGCAAATGCTTGAAGGCGGACAGGGCGTCGCCCGTGAAATGCAAAAACTCAACAACCTCACCGAAACGATTAAGGAAAGTATGAACAATATGTCCGACGGCGTTTCACAGATCAACAACGCGGTGCAGGAAGTCAACGGTCTTGCCCAGCAAAACAAAAAGAGCATCGAAAATCTTGCGGAAGAAGTAAGGAAGTTTAAGGTGTAGACTTCCCCCCGTAAAACGGACGTTTTGGGCATAAAAAACACCGTTTTACGGGTATTTTTTGCTCTTTTTTGGTGCTGCTTTTCCTACACCGTATCTACACACATTTATTATGCTTTGAGCATATAGCTGCGCTTTCATTCTGTCAACGTATTTTAATCATTTTTTTGCGATTTTTCTAAAAAAGGGTGTTTTTTTTTTACTGTTTTTATGCGTTGCGGGGCGCAATGAGGTGAGCCTCTGCGTTCTGCAAGGCTTTAGAGGTGAGAAAAAGAACTATAAAAGGGAAAAACGTCCCGCCGTTCACGCAATGAGTTTTTCAATGCAGTACGCCGCTTGCCGGTTCTTTTGCTTTAATTCCGGCGTGATGTGCGTCATGTACCGCTCCAGTTCTTTTAGACTG
Organism: Treponema sp.; assembly: GCA_052169915.1. Classification (GTDB taxonomy): domain Bacteria; phylum Spirochaetota; class Spirochaetia; order Treponematales; family Treponemataceae; genus Treponema_D. The sequence goes on along the minus strand of JBQNBN010000060.1, from coordinate 2,216 downwards.
TCGTGGCGCGTCAAATATTTCAATTCCGCCTGCGAAAAACCCGCCGCCGCAAGCGCGACCGCGTATGTATGGCGGTAGCTGTGAATAGTCAGCCCTGCGCGTTTAATGCCGAGCTTTTTTGTAATGCGGTTAAAATTCCGTTCGATAGTGTTATAGCGCATGGGATGGTCTTTTTTTTGCGAATAAAAAATAAACGCGTCCGGCTCATTTTTGAACGGATTGCGCTCAATAAACGCACGTAGCTCCCCCGCCGTCGCGTCGGAAATTGAAACAAAATCTTTCCGCCCCGTTTTCGTCTCTTTTAAGCGGTTTGTTATCATGTTGTAAGATTTGGAAACAGCCAGCACATATCCGTTTTCCGTGAGAATGAGGTCTTTAATCTGCAACGCCAAAATCTCCCCAATCCGGCAGCCGGTCTTTATGAGCAATTTATTGACTAAAAAACAATCCTCACGTTCAAAAGGATTGTGGTCGCTGTTAAAAAGTAATTGTAATTCCTCTTGACTGAAAATTGACTTTTCCTCGCTCCGATTTGAAAACTTTGTAACGCCGCTGGCAATATCCCGCGCCAAAAGATTGTTGACGTAGGCAAAATGAAGGGCTTGCGTGATGCCGTAGCGGAAGCACGCGGCGGTGCTGTCTCTTAATTTGTTATGATTTTTTATACAACCTAAGACAGTATTTAATTCGTCCGCCGTGATTTCGGCTAATTTCGTATCGCCGAATAAAGACGCGTACCGTTTGAACGCCTTAAACCGCGCATAAAATCGCTCCGGATTGGGGATTTTTTTACCGAGCCGTGTAAGCTGTTTTATGTAGGGGCTTTTGTCGTAGTCCCAAAAGAGCATAAGATATTCATAAAAGGTGAGCGTATTAAGCTGGTCGGCAAGCGGACGTATTTCTGCGGGGTATGACGATTGCGGGGCGACGATTCCAGCTGCTGAAGCGTCGGCGGCGAGCTGTCCGTCCGCCTTTCCTGTAAGGTTTATCGGGAGGGCTTTTATCGCGTTTTTCACTGCTTCTTGAATTATCGGTGTAAACAATTCTTTTTCTTTTTCCCGCTGCGATTTATTAAAATCGCTTTGTGGATTGTAAAAAAGTTCATTGATAATACATTCTGCCTGTTCTTTGTCGCGTGTGCGCGTACTTTTTGCAGTTAACTTTTTTCCAGTCTTTTTGTCTTTTAATTGGACGTAAATAATTCCGTTTCGTTGGTAGGTATACCACTTTTTAAGCCGTCTCATAGCAGTTCCTTAGTAAGTAATTTTCCCCCGCCCATTTTTTTGTCGGTAAAAAAGAAGAAATGATAAAGGGCTATGCGGCTTATTATGACCTTTTTATATGTTTTATTCCGTTGCTAATAATTCGTTTGTCATTTTTAACGTTTCAATTTGAAAATACATAATATTTTTTTGAAGTTCTAATGCAGTTTTATTTTGTAATTCCATTTCTTTTATTTTTAATTTGTAGTTAAAAATTGTTGTCGTACAAAAGCAAATTACAATAGCGGATAATAGCATAATCATTCCGAGATACTTTATATTTTTCATATTCCTGTATTTTTTGCATTCTGCAATTCTTTTATGCGGTTATACATTTCTTCGTCGGATGTAACATTCATATTTGCTTCAATTGCATTCAAGGCTGTTAGCACGTCTTCCTTTACCGCCATTTCTGCACCGTCAAAATGGATAATGCCCAATTCTTTACAACGCTTTGCAATATCCATGTTTTCACCTCCGCGTATATAGTCATCGTGCTATTTTCTTACCGCTCGATAAATGTCATAGCGCAGATTGCCGTATATTTCGCCGTATTCAATGGGCTGCCAGTCATCCGCAAACTGCATTGTGCGATATTGCCGCCATAAAATATCGAAACGCGAATTCATTGCCTTGCCTTTTAATGTTGCAATACTGCGCCGTTGGGAAAAAATATCCTGTAATATTTCGCCGCCGTCTCGTGCCAGCTCTTTGAGAGTGCACTGCGGAGAATACTCCGCGGCAAACACCCCCAACTCTAACAAAACAGCAATATAATTACATATTCCTGCTTGTTGTATTAAAACAAAATGAAGCGGCGGAACATACTTCCCATTAAAATCATTTTTATAATGAATGTGTCCCGTTTCTATTACCGTCCCTTCAAGATTCACCTTTGTTATTTTATTGCGTCTGCTCATGTCATTGCCTCCGCGTATATAGTCATTCTGGGAA
>JBQNBN010000059.1:0-17512 GCA_052169915.1 Treponema sp. | reverse complement strand
CCCCCCCCCCCCCCCCCCCGTATCAGGCACAATAAAACGTTTTTTATGTATACAGCAAATATTTTTTCAGTTACCAATGATAAATAAATTTTTCCGCAGCCGTACGCCCAGCATTCGGCGCGGGAGCATACGCAGCGTTATCCGGCAGCCGGGACAATCGCCGCCCTCCCGACTTCCCTATCGAAAATCGACGGTAAACGGCAGTCGCGGACACGCCGCTTGAGACTCTGAGGGCAGACGATTTCTTTCAAACCGGACGGAAATCGTCTGCACGCGAGCCTTTGGAAACTGCGTCCGAAGTCCTGCGGCAGTCTGAAGTCAATAAATCTATTCGGAAACTGAAGTTTCGAGCAGATCTAATATGCGGGAATTGAAATGGAGCAATTCTATTCTATAAAAAAGTGAGCGGCGCCAACAAAAAGAGCGCGCGGCAGATTTGAGGAGTTATAAAATGGCAAAGAGGTTTTCATTAAAGAATAAACTGATTTTTGTTTTCGGGGCTTTAATTGCGCTCTCGTCGGCAATCGAAGGACTATTTGCAATCAACATTGCGCGGAAAGCCGTTACCGAAAAAGTTGAAACGCAACTTATCGACAAGGCAAGCGACACGGCGGAAATCATCGACGGCAGAATCAACACGATGTTCCAGTTTCTGCAGGGCATTGCGCGGATGCCGGCTTTTACCGATTCATCGCTTTCCTACGCGCAAAAAACCGCGCTTTTGAACAAGGAAATCGCTTTTACCAATATCTTGTATGAAGGCGGCGTCGCAGATACAAATGGTACGATGTATTCATCCGACGGGCGGAGTATCCCGGTCAATCAATCCGACTGGTACACGGCGTCCATGACGGGAAAAGACTTTCTTACCGAGCCTTTTATTTCCGCAGTCGATAAAAAACTGATTTTGAGCATTTCAGTCCCCTTGTACGACAACAACCGCACGCTTATCGGCGTTTTAGCGGCAGCCATTCCCGCAAAATGGCTTTCCGAGCAAATTGACGATATCGTTGTCGGCAAAACGGGAAATTGTTACATCATGGGGAATGCCGGAGCGATTATTGCCGACCGCGACTTGAGTTTGGTGGAAAAACAGGCGAACATCATCGAACAGGCAAAGACGAACGCGGCATTGACGTCTACCGCCGCGTTTTTGGAACACGTTTTGGACACGGACGAAAGCGAAGTGAGGCGTTACGTCTACCAAAATACCGAATATATCGCCTCGTTTGCGACAAATAAAACGACGGACTAGTCGGTTATCATCCGCGCGCCCGTCAATGAGTTTATGGGAACGGTCAACGCGCTGCGCGCTTCAATGTTTGCAATCAGCGGCATCATTTTGGTTATTGCTGTCATCATAGTCTATTTTGTGGCACAGGCAGTCATCAAACCCATTCAGACGACGGTAAAGGCGCTCAAGGATATTGCTCAAGGAGATGGCGACTTGACGGTGCGGCTTCCGATTTCAGGCAACGACGAAATAACCGACTTGTCGGAATATTTCAACGAAACGATTGCAAAAATCGGGACTTCCGTGCGCATGGTCGGAGAAACCAGCAGCGTGATGGAAGGAATAGGCGACTCGTTATCATCCGATATGACGGAAACTGCGAGCGCATTAAACGAAATCAGCGCGAACATCGACGGCGTCAAACAGCAGGCAATGACGCAGGCTGCGAGCGTTACCGAGACCGCCGGCACGATTGAAGAAATTATCCGCACGATTGAGACCTTGAACGGCAGCATAGAAACCCAGTCCGCGAGCGTCGTGCAGTCTTCGGCGGCGGTGGAAGAGATGGTCGCAAACATCGCGTCGATTACCCAGTCTCTAGAAAAGAGCGATAATATGGTAAAAAATCTCGCCGCCGCCACGTCGGAGGGCAAGTCCACGCTCTTAACGTCGAACACCGTTACCCAAAAGATTGCCGACGAATCCGGCGGGCTTATCGAAGCGTCGAGCGTTATTCAGAATATCGCGTCACAAACGAACCTCCTTGCCATGAACGCCGCGATTGAAGCCGCCCACGCAGGAGAAGCCGGAAAAGGCTTTGCCGTCGTCGCTGACGAGATTCGGAAGTTGGCGGAAGAAGCCGGTTCGCAGGGCAAAGCGATCACCGACACGCTGAAAAAACTTAGCGACGACATCAAAGGCCTGTCCGACTCATCGAAGATTGTGGAAGAAAAGTTCAACGCAATCTTCAGCCTCTCCGAAAATGTCCGTGCGATGAGCGCCGAGTTGACCGCCGCCATGCGCGAGCAGGAAAACGGCAGCCGCGAAGTCCTCGCCGCCATCAAAAACATCAGCGCCGTCACAATGGAAGTCAAAAACGGCTCGGAAGAAATGCTCGTCGGCGGCAAAGGCGTTGCGCAGGAGATGCAGAAACTCGACCAACTGACGGCGGTCATTAAAGACAGCATGAACGAGATGGCTGCCGGGGTGCAGCAAATCAATCGCGCCGTGCATGAAGTGAATGATTTGGCGAGAAAAAACAAGGATAGCATTGAAGGATTGGCGGAGGAAGTCGGGAAGTTCAAAGTATAGTTGGTAATTTGTAATGGATGATTGCTGCCGCCGGAAGATGTGTTTTCCGGCGGCGTTTTTTATGAAGCGGCAGGGGAAGTTGTACTTTCGGATAGCAGATTCCTTGACTCGTGGTATATGGAGAAGACGTACAGACGGATATTCGCAACAAGTTTTGCCGACGGCAAACTTTGGCAGACTGCAAAATCAATAATAACTTTCACGCTCAGTAAATGCAGTGTGCGAATAAACGAGATGGTGGCGGTCGGCGAATAAATCAATCGCGCCCTGCAGGAAGTGAATGACATGGCAATGAAAAATAAGGAGAGTATTGAGGGGCTTGCGGAGGAGGTAGGGAAGTTTAAAGTGTAGGCAATAGTTGCCACCGTCGGGAAGATGTGTTTTCTGGCGGCGTTTTTTATGAGGCAGCAGGGGAAATTGTACTTTCCGATGGCAAATTATTTAACACGGGGGAGGCAGACAAAACTCCGCAACAAGTTTGCCCGTGGCAAACTTGGGCAGACTGCAAAATCAATAATAACTTTCATGCCCAGTGAATGCAATCTGCAAGAGATGACGGCTGGGGTTGAACAAATCAACCGCACGGTGCAAGAAGTGAATAATTCGGCGCGGAAGAATAAAGACAGCATTGAGGGGCTGGCGGAAGAGATGGGGAAGTTCAAAGTCTAATGAGGAATTGGGGATGCGTAATGTGTAGTTTTGCCTTGCGCCGTAAAGTTGTATTTTGGGGCCGCCGGCAATAGTTAACATAGTTCGTCATTGCGCAAACGCGCTTTTACATAACCTCAAACCACAAGACACCATTTACCGCGCAATTTTGCCATTCGGCAAAATTGCGGGCGGGCGGGAACACAGTTACATCTTCAAACACCTTTCTCTGCCGCCCGCAATTATTCATCCATCAGCATAATCTCTACGCGGCGGTTGCGTTTGCGGCCGGCTTCGGTGTCGTTGGGCGCGACGGGTTCTTGAGCGCCTTTGCCCTGCGTAAAAATGCAGTCGGAAGTGCGGACGCCGAGTTGCGTCAAAAAAGAAGCGACTGAAGCGGCGCGCTGTTCGGAAAGTTCCTGCTGAGCCTGCTCCGTGCCGCGCCGGGCGCAGTGTCCCGTAACGAGAATGTCGTTGCCGAATTTTTTTAATATGTCGGCAATGTAGCGCAGTTTCGTTTTTTCTTCCGGCGCAAGTTCCGCCGAGTCCGCCTCAAAATTGACGTTTTCAATGCTGATAGTCAGTCCCTTGTCGCTTTCTTTGACGACAATATCCTTCAAGCCCAACTCCTGCACCGTGCCGGTAATTTTTTCGCGGTTTTCGCGCGTGGAACTGCGCTCAAACTCCGTCAATTCCGCCCGTGCAGTCCCCTGAAACGTGAGCGTGTCGCCTGCAAACGTTTGAATGATGATGCGGAACGTTTCACTGTAGTTGTCTATGGTGCCTTTGCCGTTGTCCCACCAGATTTTTTGGTGCGAATGCCCCATCGTCATCGCAGGCAGGTTCATTTGGTCGGCAGTCAATTGGGAATTTTTACGCGGACTTTCAAAATAAAGATTGTATTTCACTTCGATGAGGCTCAAAACATTCCCGCTGCCGTCGACTTTATCGCCCTTGTACTCGTAGTTTGCGGTAAACGGGACTTTAAACGGCTTTTGAATGGCGAAGGTGCGGCGTAAATCGTGCGCTTCGTGTCCGTCCTCGCTCCATTTGTCGCCGGCTTTGAGCGGCGTGTCGGGAAAAACGGGAACGTTCCGGACAGTCGGCATAAAATACGTGTCCGCAATGCGGTATGCGCCGCTTTTTGCGCGCGTAAAAACGCTTTTGTATTCCTGCCCCCACGTAAAGTTTCCGCCGTGCTCGCCCGTGGAATTTTCACTCGTCATAAAAAGCGCTTCCGCTTCTCCGCTTCCGTCGGGGGAAACCGCCGTAATTTTTGCCGAAATGCGGTTGAGGATTTCCGCGTGATGATGAAAGCGTCCGTTTATAAAAATGTCTTCGTCCACGCTTGAAAGAATGCGGCTTCGGTCGTTTTTCGTAAACTTGAATTCAAAACGCTTCGGCTCGGCGTCCGTTATCAAGTCCGCGTCGATAACTTCTTCCTGTTCATGCCGGACTTCCGGCTGCCAAACGGTTTGCGCGGACAGCAGCGCGCCTCCGAACATAAAAAATCCCGCTCCGGCGGCTTTGAGTAAAACAGCGCGTTTCATATTTGACATTCTCCGCAAAATAAATTTGTTGCCATTATCTGAATCGAATGACAATTTGCAACCATGAAGGACTTTACATCCGCCCTTGCCGCCGCTGAGGAAGGCGAAAAAAAATGAAAGGCGCCTTCCCCTGCAAAAGAAATCCCTTGCGCACCATTCTAAACGAGTTTTGCCGTAAGGCAAAACGGACAGAAAGATTTATTTACGGAGTGGAAATGGCGTTTGCCGCCGCCCGCGCTGGATGACACACGCCTTCCCCTGCAAAAAGCCCTCTTACACCGTTTTAAACGAGTTTTGCCGTAGGCAAAATCTCGGGTGGGCGGTACTACGTTTTATCGTTCAAACACCTTTCTTTGCCGCCCAACGTTCTCCGTGCAATCCTGCCGACGCTCGTTTTGTCGGTAAGCCCGTCGACTTTATCGCTTTTCCCGGAGCGGCGGACGGGAGAACGGTGCTGGAATGATAAAACGGAATTGCCGTCCGCTTCTAGTTTGCTTGTCAGTAAACTAGAGAAAAATGGAGTTTAAGCGGGAGCAAACCGCGTCCGGCGGACGAGGGAACGTGGTTTGAATGATTAAACGGAATTACCGTCCGCTTCTAGTTTGCTTGCCGGCAAACTAGGGAAAAATGATGTTTAGGCAGGGACGAACTGCGTCCGGCGGGTGGGGGAACGGTGCTTGAATGATTAAACGATGCTACCGTCCGCTTCTAGTTTGCTTATCAGCAAACTAGGGAAAAAATGATGTTTAAGCGGGAGTAAACCGCGTCCGGCGGACGGGAGCGCAAGATTTGAGCGACAGAACGGGGGTGCCGTCCGCAGCAAGTTTGCGAAACGCTCTCCGTGCGTAAAAACGCGCTTTTCCAGTCGACTTTATAAATCTGCCTATTCCGACGCGGCGGATTCCGAACAGATTTAATCTTCTATTATAGACAACGCTTTTGAGTCGCCTTGCAGATATTTGCCGCAGCTTTCGGCGGTCATCGGCTTGCCGCGCAAAAAGCCCTGCACGATGTGGCAGTTAAATTGTTTGAGAATTTCCAGTTGCGCCGGACGTTCAACGCCCTCCGCAATCGTTTCAAGTCCCATTTTGGAAACCATTTTGATAATCGAATTGGTGATGTTCGCTTGAATTCCGTCCTGCGCCGTGATGTTGTTGATAAACGACTTATCGATTTTCAGCGTGTTGAGCGGCAGCATTTGCAGATAACTCAAAGACGAATAGCCGGTGCCGAAGTCGTCGAGCGAAATGCGGAAGCCCATCAACTTGAGATGCTTGAGTTTTGCGACGGCGTCGTCCATGTTGTCAATCATAATGCCTTCGGTAATTTCGATTTCAATCGTGCGCGGGTCAAGCGCGTGTTGTTCGATGAGCGTCGTGATGTCGGAGATGAACGACTCCTGCTTTAAGTGCGTCGGCGAAATATTGACTGAAAGCACGCCGGAAAAGCCGTATTCGCTCTGCCATTCTTTGAGCGTGGAAAATGCAGTGTTCAAAACCCAATTACTGATTGGAACGATGAGCCCCGTCTCTTCGGCAACGGGAATAAAAACGACTGGAGAAACGTTGCCGAGTTCTTCGTCGTGCCAGCGCGAGAGCGCTTCAAAGCCGCGGAGTTTTCCCGTTTGAACGTCGAATTGCGGCTGGTACACCAAGTAAAAGGCGTTGGAAAGAAAAGCGGAGGTGATTTTTGCCTGCATATTCAGCCGCTGAATGAACATACGCTGCATGTCGGGATTAAAGAATTCGAATTTGTGCTTGCCGTTCTTTTTGGCGTACTGCACGGCGATGTCGGCAAAGCGCAGCAAGTCCTCTTCCGACTCAGAATCTTCAGGATACACCGTAACGCCGCCTGAAACGGAAATGCCGTGAATGTCGAACGCTTCAAAAATGGCGTCGGTGATGTTCGCTAGGGAGTCAAGCGAATCCGCATTCGGAATGACTGCCATAAACTCGTCGTCTCCGAACCGGTAGCCGGTGATGTCGCTGCGCTTAAAAATCTCCAGTATTTCCGCCGACTTTTTCAGCGTTTCGTCTCCTTGAATGTGCCCTTTCAAGTCGTTGATATTCTTCATGTTGTCGATGTCGATGAGCAGGAGGGCGGTAAAGTTTCCGTTTTCCTTGGCGCGCGTAAAATAGGACGTGATGTCGTCGGAAAACTTTGCGCGGTTCGGCAGCCCCGTCAGCAAGTCGTGATATACGGAATCTTTTAATTCAAAATCTTTCATTATTTCGTTCGTAACGTTGTCCAGCGTAACGATGACGAAGCCGCCTTCAATTCCTTGCATCTGCATACGGAACCAGTTGTTGACGAGGTTTGACTTGTAAATGACGGGCTTAATCGTTTCTTTGTTGGCGGCTTTTATGGCAAGTCCCATCCAGTCCACTTTGTCCGTCAGCATATCCTTGAACTCGGAATAGAACTTGCACTTGTCGATTGAATAATTGAGCTGCGATACGAACGACTCGTTCTTAAAAATGATTTCAAAATCCGTGATTTGCGTATGGTCATACACCGGTTTAACGATGAGAATCGGCGACGCGTAATTGTTTAGTATATAAGTAAAATCCAGTCCCGCCATTGTTTGCTCCAACTTTTATTATAAAATCCTGTTATATGATGTCCGTATTGTACCTTCGGATTTCTCATTTGTCAAAGAGAATTTAAGAACAGACGACTGCACAGAGGCGAGGTAATGGGGAATGCGGCAGACGGCGGAGAACGACGGTCGGCGGAGAACGGAGTTTGAAAGATTGAGCGGAGTTACCGACCTACCGAGTTTTTGCCATTCGGCAAAACTCGGGGATAATATACTAGGACGGTTGCGGACGGCGAAGAAACTCGCTTGAATGATAGAATGCCGTTCCGCCTGTGAAAACAGCGTTTTCTGCAAGATTTTGCGATAAGCAAAATCTTGTGCGGACGGGGCACCGCTTTGTCGTTGTAACGATGTAACAACCGTCCGCAGCAAAACTCATTTACCCGCGCATTTGTCGCAGACAAATGCGCAGCAGGCGGAAACTCCGTTCCATCCGTTATGTCCCGTAACAGCCGCCTGCAAGTTCCCTGTACGGCCGACTTTCTATCTGTTCCGCCGGAATGCCCGCTTTGTCCAGCAGACGGCGCAATTCGTCTTGTACGGCTTGAACGCGCGGCTCTTCGTTTGCGGGACTGAGTATTTCGATTTCAAGAAAATCTCCGAGCGGCGGAACGGAGCAGAGTTCCAACGCCGCCGTGCCGAACGGGGTTTCAACTTCGTAGGCTTCCGTGTCTTTTTGTTTGGTGAACGCGATTTTAAAACCTGCATCCGTAAAGGCGGCTTTCAGCGGGGCCGCATCGGAGAGGATACATTCTTTTTCGTCGTTTACTTCAACCGCTGCGCCGTCCGTACCGGTTCGCAATTCCTTCCGCTTGTAAGTAAAAAACGTTTTGCATTCCTTTACGCCCTCATCCTGAGGTAAAAACGCCGTTTCCGTGCGGAGCCGGACGCTGACGTACGGCTTCCCGTCCCCGTCCCGCTTTGCATTCGCGCCGTTCTGTGCGGGCAGATGATAATATTCGTCGACTTTCTTGACGCGCCGCACAAAACGCGCAAAAGTTTTCAGCCGCTCGACTAAGGCTTTGCAGTCGTACACGTGCGCTTTCAACTCAATCTCATACATGGGAGGATTATAGCCGAACGCGCTTGTATCTGTCGCCCTCTACGCGCGCAAAATAGTCTTCTAAGACCGCGAGCGCGTCTTCAGGCGACGGGGCGTTCAGCAATTTGTTTTTGACGTAGTTTTCAAACCAAAAGTTTTTGCAAAAATACGCGAAAAATCGCTGGAGCCGCGTTTTCCAAAACTCTTGCGGCTGGTAGCGTTTGACGTCTTCAATAAAACCCGCCGCAAGTTCCAAAAGGTCGACTTTAGTCTTGTCGCCGTCGTTTTCAGTTCCGCATGAATCGCCGGTACAGTCGTCTCCGTCTGCAAGATTTTTTTTGATTTCCGCGAAAATCCACGGCTTTTGCGCCGCCGCTCGTCCAATCATCAGAGCGTCGCAGTCGGGACACTGTTTCAAGACGGCGCGCGCGCTTTTTGCGTCCGTAATGTCGCCGTTGACGCAGACTTTTACGCCGCGCTCCCTGCACCGCAGCGAAAGTTCTTGCGCATACGAATAGCGCGGCGGCGCGCGGAACTTTTCTTTTTTGGTGCGCGGGTGGAGCGTAATGAGTTCAACGCCTGAGTCGCAGAGCATATCGCAGAAGGAAAAAAATCCTTCGTCCGTAAAATCCGCGTCTCCGAGCCGGAGTTTTACGCTTAGACGCCGGTGAACGCCGCTTTGCGCTTCATACTCGTTTAAGGCGGCTTTGACGCCGCGCACCATGCGCTCGGTTTCTGCGCTGGGTTTGAGCATCCACGCAATGCCCGCGCCGCTTTTAACGATTTCAGGCGCGGAACAGCCCATGTTCAAGTCAATGCCGACTGCCTCAAGCGGAGACAAGATTTTTGCCGCGGCGATGAGAGACTCCGCATTTTTGCCCGTCAACTGCCGCGCCAGTTTTTGCGGAACGGGCTTTCCTTCGATGTAAAACTCCTCGAACTTACCGCCGCTTACGAGGGAAGGCGCGTTAATCATTTCATTAAAATATTCATCGCAGCCGCCGAACCTTTCTACAAGCATTCGGAATGCGGCATGACTTATCGACGCCATCGGCGCACAAAGCAATTTCATTCGCGCATAGTAGTCTAAATTCTGAGTTTTATAAACTCGAAGAAGGATTCTTACCGACGGGAAAATGAGTTTGACAGATTTAGCGGAGTGCTCGCCCTCACCGGTTTTCTTTTGAAAAACTTGCAAGAAAACGCTGTTTTCGCAGACGGAACGGCATTCTATCATGCAAGCGTGTTACTCCGCCGTCCGTAACCCCGCAATACATTTTCCGCGAGTTTTCGCTGGAAAACTCGGCAGGCCGGTAACTCCGCTCTATCTTTCAAACTCCTTTCTCCGCCGACCGGCATCCTCCGCCGTCCGTCTCCCCACAATACATTTTCCGCGAGTTTTCGCTGGAAAACTCGACAGGTCGGTAACTCCGCTCTATCTTTCAAACTCCTTTCTCTGCCGACCGCCTATAGTTCCAGTTGTGTTTGGGGTAGCGGCCTTTCATTTCTTTGCAGACGGCAGGCCATGCGGCGTCCCAAAAGTGTTCGATGTCGTCGGTGATTTGCAGCGGGCGGCGGGCGGGGGAGAGCAGTTTAAAAAGGACGGGGACGCCCATAATGCGCGGCGTTTGGAAACAGCCGAACATTTGCTGCACGATTATTTCGACGGCGGGGCGCACCGCCGCTTTTTGCGCGTCTTGCGTGCTGGAGCGCGTTTCATAAACGACGCGGCATTTTTTGCCGTTCGGGAGAATGAGTGCAGGCGGCGCTTTTGCGTCAAGTTCCGCGCCGTCAAAATGCCAGTAAAGCGCGTTGTAAACGTCGTCCGCACTGACGGCGGTTTTTCCGCCCAAAAACGGCAGAAGCCAATCGGAAGCAGTTTGTGAAAGCGCGCTTTTTGCAGACTTACGTTCCGCGTCGGGAACGCCGCTTTGCTCTTCGTAAAATGCGCGGCGGAGGATGAGACTTTCTGCGCGCTCATCGAACGGCAGGACGGAGATTCCGTGAGCGTTGACTTCGGCGCACAATGCGGCGGCAAAATCTTCCGCGCCCGCGGGCAATTTCTTTTCGGCAAGAATGATTTTCCCGTATGCAGTCAACTCCGTCTTTCGCGCCTTGCCGCCCGTCAGTTCCATGCGGACGCTCTTTTTTGCCCGCGCAAGCGTCCATTTTTCCGATTCCGCGTCGTCCAGCGGCAAAAACGAGCGGATTTGCCCTTCCTTCTCTCCTGCGTCAACCTCAGGCGCGACAATCCACTTGGGAAACGGCGGGGCTGCGTCTTTGGGAAGGCGCGCAATTCGTCCCGAAGGAAAACAATAATTCCCGTCGTCCGTCCGGCGCGCGATCCTGTCGGGAAAACCTGCGAGCAAGGCGAATTCAAACGGGAGCGAGGAACGGAGACGCTGCGGGATTTTTGAAAGCCGCTTTTTCAAGTCGGCGGAAAACTTTGCCTGCACGGCAGGCGGGGCGGATGCGTACTGCCCGTAGTCGAGCGCGGCTTTTACGGAACCGGCAATCGCGGCGCAGGCAAGGCGCGGGTGTACGCCGAGTTCCAGTGCGGCGGATCCCAGTTCCGTGATTTTCTTGCCGCGCACGCAGCCCATCTGTTCAAGGAGTTCCAGAGCGGCGTTCCATGCCGATGTCGGCGGCGCATCCAGCCAGTCGATTTTTGCCGCGTCGTCCGCACCCCATTGCAGGCATTCCAAAACGAGGGCGGTTAAGTCCGTGCGGAGAATTTCAGGCATCGCGCTTTGCACGCGCGGCTCGCGCTCTTTCCACAAGCGGATGCAGCGTCCCGCGCACAGTCTTCCGGCGCGTCCGGCGCGCTGCTCGGCGGAGAAAACGCTTTCGTTTTCCGTAACGAGCCGCTCCATTCCGGCGGAAACGTTCATGCGATTGACGCGCGCCTTCCCCGTGTCGATGACGGTGGACACGCACGGCACGGTCAGCGACGTTTCTGCGACGGCGGAGGATAAAATAATGCGCGTTACGGCTTTGTCCGGCTCTTCGAGGACTTTTTTTTGTTCGGCGAAGGGGACGGAACTGTGCAGCGTCAGCACGTCTTCGCAGTCGGAAGGAATTCCCATTGCCGTAAGTTCGCCGCGGCATTTTCTTATCTCGTACAGTCCCGGCAAAAATACCAGAATCGACTTGAAATCGGGATTGACGGCGGACGGATTTTGACGGCGGAATTGTAGTTCCTTGAACACCGCTTCCGCGGCGGAAATATCGCCTGCATAGTCGACATGGACGGGGAACTGCCGCCCCTTGATGTTAAGTGCGGGCGCGGGCGCGTCCTTTGTGCCGAGGTACGAAGCGAGCGCGGCAGAGTCCATCGTTGCGGACATGACGAGGACGAATAAATCGCTGCGCAAAATCATCGCCTCTTTAAGAAATGCGAGCGCAAGGTCTGCATGGACGGAACGCTCGTGAAACTCGTCGATGATGACGACGCTCACGCCCTCGAGCGCGGGATTTTCCTGCATGCGGCGCGTTAAAACCGCTTCGGTCATCACTTCAATGCGCGTCTCAGATGAAACGCGGCGTTCAAGGTGCATGACGTAACCGGCGGTGCGCCCGACAGACTGTCCTAGCAGGTCTGCAAGGCGGTTTGCGACGGCGAGAACGGCAAGCCGGCGCGGTTCAAGCATGAGGATTTTTTGCGGAAACGCGTTGAGGAGCGCAAGCGGCACTGCCGTCGACTTTCCGGCGGCGGTTTCGGCGGTCAAAATTAAAAAGCGCGATACGGAGTTTTTAAGCGCGGCGCATATTTCGCTGAGGTGCGGCGTTATCGGGAGCGAAGAAATCCCGCTTGTAAAGTCGAAATTATTTTGCATAAGATGCTGCGCGCTCATCCGGCGGGCTTTCCGTCTTCCCCGCGGCAAACTGCGGTACCGCTGCGGCTGACGGCGTTTCAAATGCAGCAGCAGCGTTTTCATGCGCGGCGTCTCCGGTCTGCGCGTTTTCCGTATGGGACGGGGCTTTATTCGCGCCGTAAAAATACTTTTTTTCAAACGCTTCGACCGTCATCGGCGCGTCAAAATAACCGCCTTGCAGGCGTTGGCAGCCCGTACTTTTGATAAACTTCGCCTGTTCTTCAGTCTCAACGCCGGTAAAAATCACCTGCAAGTCCAATTCCTGCGCCATATTGACGGCGCTGCGTAAAATAATCTCGGCGCGCTCAGAGTTGCCGCACTCGTAATACGACGACATATCCAGTTTGAGAATGTTGAACGGCAGCGTCTCGGACGTTTTAAGCGACGCGTATCGACTGGCAAAGCCTGCGACCGCAATGTCAAAGCCGAATTCCCGAAGACGCTCAACGCCGTTTTGCTGCCGTTCCAAGTCGAGAATGACGGAACTTTCCGCAATTTCGAGTTTGAGTTTTTTCTTATCGACTCCGTATTTTTCCACGATGGAAACGAGGAGTTCGTATACGTCGGCATAGTAAAAGTCGATGGGAGAAATTTTTACGGAAACGCACAAATCGTGCGCGCCTGATTCCCAGCGGCTTAAAAGTTTCGCTGCGCTTTCCCACATAAACTTATCAAGTTCGATAACAAGTCCTTTGCGTTCGAACAGCGGCATAAAGTCATCCGGCGTCAAAAGCCCTTCTGTCGGATTCTTCCAGCGCAGAACGGCTTCCGCGCCGGAAAGCGCGCCGTCTGCGGAAAGTTGAGGCTGCACGTACAAGGAAAACTGCCCGTTTGCAAGCGCCGTTTTAAATTCCTTGATGAATTTTTGCTCCCGCACCGTCTGCGCCATCAATCCGCCGTCGTAATGCGCGATTTTTTTATGCAGACTGCCCTTGATCGTTTTGATTGCCATAAAAGCCCTGTTGCACATGACGGAAACGGGCACGGTAATGTCTGAAATCTCGTAGGCGCCGACGTAAATGTTTGCAGGATAGAGAAAATCCGAACTTATCATTTCGATTTTTTTGATGACGGCGTAAAAATCTTCTTCCACGTAATAATCTTTCCGTAAAGCGAGCGCAAAACGGTCGTTGTAAAGGCGCGCATAGACGCCGTGCCCTTCCGCGTAGGAAGCGATAATCCGCGCGGTCTGCACGAGAATGTTGTCGCCCGTTTCTGCGCCCAAAACGTTGTTGAGGAGTTTAAAATTATCGAAGTCGGAGCAGAGCATGACGTATTCGTTGTCGGCGTCAAGTTCAAGCGTTTGGCGGACGCGCTCGTAAAAGTAAATGCTGTTGTACAGTCCCGTCAGTTGGTCGTGCGTCGCAAGGAAGCGGTCGGCATTGATGTTTTCTTCTTCCTGCGTGCGGTCGTGAACGACAAAAAAGAATCCGAGATGTTTGTTCGTGCGTTCTTCGGTCAAATTTTGAAACCAAATCGTAAAATAGTAAATCTTTCCGCCGATGTCGAAGTGCTGGTCGAATTTATGGTCGCTGAAAACGTGGCGCAGATTGCGTTCGCGGAAAATCTTGTTGTTCACCCACGAATTGAGCGGCGTCATTAAGTCCAGTCCAATCTTATCGTAGGTTTTAAGCAGCCGGTCAAAGGCTTTGTTGCGGTATATGCATTCGCCTTTGTCGTCAAAAAACATAACGCCGTCGTGCATGGTTTCGACAATCAGGTTCATGGAGACGGACAAAAGCCGTTTGGGCGTATAGTGGAGCGAAAACCACGTCAGGCACACGCCTGCAAATCCGAAAAACACGATGGAATAGTCGACCGTATTGGGCATAAAGACGTAGAGCGCGTCTAAAACGACGACAAGGAGGAGCGCTAAAAGCGGCGCGCGGTATTTGTTGCGGTAGAGGCGCGGGGACTTGAGCAGTTTTGCGATAAAACAAATGAGCGTTCCGGCGACGGCAGCGTAAGAAAGCGCTAAGTGAATTTGATACGGTACTTTCTGTATGATTTTATACGTTATGCCGTTTTCAAGCGGAATCGCTTTTAAATCGAACATATATTTGGGAAAAATGTTGACTGCAACTGCTGTAGAATCGAGAACGAAAAGCCAAAACAAAATGCGCGTCAGGAAGGGAGTTTTGATTGTGTAGTCAGTATATTTGACGGAAAAGATAAACAGATTGTAGACGATGCCGTTTATGCAAATAAAAAAGAGCGCGTAAGAAAGCAGACTGAGCGTTTTGTACGGAGAGATGAGCGTAATAAAATTGACTATGCCCGCCGCCGCTCCGAACGACAAAATAAATAAAAGCTGCTTTTTTATGGTTAAGTTCGACTTTGCCGCCTGCACCGTATACAAAATGAGTGTCAGCGCGCTCGATAAAAACGCAATGGAATATCCGAGTTTCGGCAGGCGCAACGGGTATGCAAGCGCAAACGACAATATTATGGATACGATGTAGATAATATTAGCCAAAACAAATTCCATGCGCTCTCCTTGCTTCGCCAATATTATACGTTTTATTATATAAAAACAATTATTGCGAGGAGGGGGGGCAGAGAATAGCCTTTAAAAGATGGAATGGAGTTGCCGTACGCGACAAGTTTTGCCGTACGGCAAAAACTTGAGGGAAATGGGGGCTTGAGGAGTGGGGGGTCTATGCAAAAAGCACTATCAATGAGAGGATACGCTCACTATTGTCACCGTCTCCCCAGAACTCAACTTTCACGGCAGCGAACAAAACTTCGCATTCCCTATTTCCCGCAAGTTTGCAGTAAAACTGCAAACTTGCGCTCAGGCGGCAACTGCGCAAAATCTTAAAAACTCTTTTCTCTGCCGCCGACTCACACCTTAAACTTCCTGACCTCTTCTGTCAGCTCTTCAATACTATATTTATTCTTCCCTGCCAAATCATTTACCTCTTGCACCGCGTTGTTTATCTGCTGGACGCCTGCCCTCATCTCTTGCAGACTGCATTTATTGAGCGTGAAAGTTATTATTGATCTTGCAGTCTGCCCAAGTTTGCTTACGGCAAACTTGTTGCGGAGTTTTGTCTGCACGTCTTTTCTGTACATCACGCGTTAAATAATTTTCCATCGGAAAGTACAATTCTCCCCTCCGCTTCATAAAAAACGCCGCCGGAAAACACATCTTACCGACGGCGATAATTCCCCATTACAAATTACCAACTATACTTTGAACTTCCCAACTTCCTCCGCCAGCCCCTCAATACTGTCTTTATTCTTCCTCGCGAGGTCATTCACTTCCTACACCGCTCGATTGATTTGTTCGCCGCCCGCCGCCATCTCGTTCATTCGCAGACTGAAACAGCCGGAGAAAAAACACGAAATTTCCTACGAAAAGAAAAGACCGAAAAATTGCGCTATGTGCAATTCACTTGCACATAGCGCAATACTTTTATACTCTTAAAGCAGCTTAATCTCTCCGTCTACAATGCCAATGGGATAGTTTGCCGTCAACACTTCAATCTTTTCAATGGTTTTGCCGGTCTGTGCGCTCATCGGTTTTGCCATTTTCACTTCAACTTGATGCCAGCCGTTTGCTTCAGCAGCAATCGAAAGTTGCTTATTCCGGAAAGAACTCAACAAGAATGTACCCTCGATTTTTGAAAGCCAGTCAAGCAATTCATCAAAATCCGACTGCGAATAACCGTCATAATGCCCTTGGTCGGAACCGACATACGTTGCGGACTGCATAAGCACTGTTTGAAACCGTACACTGTTTTTGCAGTCCGCCCGAGTTTTGTCGGTGCAAAACTCGTTGAGGTGTTTGTAATGCGGCGTAGTCCTCTCTAGCGTTTTTCGTGTTTGAATGTGCTCCTCCAGTTTCTTCGACAAACGGTTATATTTATAGCATGACCACGCGCGTTTAATAGTCCGAAACCGAATGGCAAGTTTTGCATTTATAAAACTTGAGAGGACGACATAAACCGTAAACATTGCAAACAGAATATGAGTCGTCTGCATTATCATAGATGACCTGCGCATGTTTGTGCAGTTTACGGCTGTGAAGGTTGACTGCAATGCCGGAAAATCATGCTGCAGAACTTCATAGAAGTTGATGACTTCCGAATTGATGTCATCTTTGAAATGCAGCATTGTAGAAAGTCTCAACTTTCCACAATGCTGCATTCATGTACGTGAGCACAGACGTCAATAAGCGGCGTTTGCCGAATGGCAAAATCGAAATTCACAATGCCGCGCTTATTGAGCGGTATTGTGAATAGTTGATAATTTCCGCTTGAGAACGCGGCTTTGCGAAAAATACTGCGGCTCCACCTACGAAAGGCTCGCAATAAATTTTATGCTCACTTGCGGACTGCGGTAACATAGTTTCAACTGTTTACTGTGTTTGCAGTCCGCTCCGCTTTTGCTTACGCAAAACCGGTTGCGATGTTAGACATCGCGCCTTTTTGCATACGCTGCGCCTCAAAACTCGTGCGGGCGGTACACCGTTATATCTGTAAGACACCATTCTCCGCCGCCCGCTGTCGCCCACGTAACGGATAATTCGCGAGACGCAAGCCCAGCAACGAGTTTTGCAATGAGCGAAACTCGGGTGGACGGCGAGATAAATAGCAATTACAAATCTCATAGATGCTGTCCACCCGCGTCCCAAAAGACGATTGCGCCGTATGAATGCCGCCTTGCCGGAAAGTTTATAGCGTTTCGGGTGATGTCCTTTCATGCGTTCGATTTGCTTCCCCTCTTTGCAGGCCAAAAAACTGGCAACGAGTTTTCCTCAAGAAAACTCGGGCGGACTGCAAACATCATATGCGGTTTCAAATCTCGTTTGTGCAGTCCACAAGCGCTCTAACAATTCTTGTAAGACATTCAAAATCATCATAAGACTGCGCCCTAAGCGCGATAATTCAGTACAGATTATCGTGTCCCCTGCCTCTACGCCGTCAAGCAAGCTCCCTAATTTTCTTTTATCCGGCTTTTTTGTCCCGCTTATTGTTTCTGCAACCCACTGAATATTATGCATTCTGCGCGCTTTGCAATAGGCGCACGCGTTCAAGACCAACAACGAGTTTTGTATTTACAAAACTCGGGCGGACTGCAGACACTGTTACGGTTAAAAACATAATCATAGCAGTCCGCTGTTGATTTTTACACGTCTGCTTGTCCGTGCTTACCCGTATGTAACCGTATATCATACGGCATTATAAAATAATCGAACGGTTTAATTATCAACTATGGAAAAGTGAAAGATGGGGGAAAAGTAATATT
>JBQNBN010000058.1:0-18799 GCA_052169915.1 Treponema sp. | reverse complement strand
CCCCCCCCCCCCCCCCATATGTCAAGTAATTTGAGAATTTTTACCGAAAAATGTGCCGGTAAGGCGGTTGCCGGCGAGGGAAATATGTTTGACAGGCACGACGGCGTTTCTGCTGGCGGATGCTGCATAGTTTTAAAGATTGAACTGGGAGCGCCGCCCGCGCTAGTTTGCTATCGCAAACTAGCGGAAAAACCTTGTCAGAGGTGGGCAGTTTATTAACGCAAATCCGCCGCGACACAAACGCGTTTCTAGCAAAGAGAACCTCTAGATACCGTTTATGGCGAGTTTTTCCGAAAGGCAAAACTCGGCAGGGGGAAACTTTGTCAAATCTTTCAAATTTCGTTCTTCACCTACAGTTCTTTACAAACCAAAGAAAAGAGCCATAACTTCGTATTACGCGAGTTTTGCGTCAGCAAAATCTCGTACAGGCAGAAGCCTCGTTAAGTCTTTCAAACTCCATTCTCCGCCTACAGTTCTTGGCAAACCAAAAAAGAGAGCCATAACTTCGTATTACGCGAGTTTTGCGCCAGCAAAATCTCGTGCAGGCGGAAACCTCGTTAAGTCTTTCAAACTCCTTTCTCTGCCGCCTGCAGACGTTCATTGAAAAAAAATCTTCCATAAATTACAATGCGCCCATGTCTAAAACAGTTTTGCCTGCCGACCTCCACGGCGTCCGCGTTCACTTTGTCGGAATCAAAGGCACCGGAATGGCGGCGCTCGTCGAAATCATGTGCGGAGCGGGAGCCGTTATCAGCGGAAGCGACGTTGCCGAACGCTTTTACACGGACGAAATCCTTGCCTCTCTCGGAATCCGCCCGGTGCCCTTCTCCGAAGTCAATATCGACGACGACATTCAATTTGTCGTGTACTCAAGCGCGTATTCTCCGGCGACCAATCCCGATTTAATCGCAGCGGCGCGGCGCAAAATCCCGTGTATGCTCTACACGGAGGCGCTCGGCGCGTATTCCGAGCGGGCGTACAGCGCGGGAATCTGCGGCGTCCACGGAAAGACGAGCACGACGGGACTTGCCGGAACGATTTTAAAAGAACTCCCGCTGCCGTCGCAGACGCTTGCAGGCTCCGTTATCAATTCGTTCGGGGACGGGAACCGCTGCACGTTTACGTCCGCTGACTTTTCCCGTAGCAAGAATCCGTATTTTGTCGCCGAAACCTGCGAGTATCAGCGGCATTTTATGTCGTTCCGTCCGCAAAAAATCGTCCTTACGAGCGTGGAAAGCGACCATCAGGATTTTTACCCGACGTTCGCGGACATTCAGCAGGCGTTTGTCGACTACATTTGTCTTTTGCCGGACGGCGGGGACTTGATTTATTGCGCCGACGACGCGGGAGCCGTTGAAACTGCGTATCTTGCTTCCAAAAAGCGCGGCGACATTCGGCTTATTCCCTATGGGGAATGCGCAAACGGCGATTACCGACTGGAGTTTAAAGACGTTCGGAATGAAGAAAACCGTTTTGCCATTCGGCTTTTGGGGGACTTGCACGTTCGCGTGCCGGGTAAACACGAGGTTTTAGACGCGGCGGCGGCGTGCGCGCTTGCGTGCGAACTTTTGCGTGCCGACGGCAAAAATCCTGCGGATTTTGCGGACAGCATAAAGCGCGGTCTTGCAAACTTCAGCGGGGGGCGGCGGCGCAGCGAGATTGTCGGGCGCGCGCAGAATGAGGCGGGGCAGTCCGTCATCGTTATCGACGACTACGCGCACCACCCGACGGCGATAAAAACCACGCTTGCGGGTTTCCGCGAGTTTTACAGCGGACGCAAAATTATCGTCGACTTCATGCCGCACACCTATTCGCGCACGGAAGCCCTGCTCGACGATTTTGCCGCAGCGTTTACGGACGCGGACATCGTCATTTTGCACAAGATTTATGCAAGCGCGCGCGAAAGGGCAGAAAACGCGCGTATCAGCGGCGAAACGCTTTTTGCAAAAGTAAAGGAATGCGGCAAAGACGTTCACTATTTTGAAGAAATCCTTGACGCTAAAGACTTTGCGCTTGCGGAATTAAATAAATCCGGCGGCGAAAACGGATTTTTATTCGTTACGATGGGCGCAGGCGACAACTGGAAACTGGGGCGAGAGGTTTTAAACACGCTTGGCGCCGCCAACAAGCCGGACGACGCATAAAATCCTGTTGGGGCGGAAACGGGAGGTTGTAGTGATTTAATGAATGCACATACAAAGGCAGTAAAGACGTTGGAAGCGGCAGGTTATACTCTTAAACGACACGGCGGAAATCACGATATATTTCAACAGAGAAAACCGGCATTCCATACCGCTGAAACGGCACGATTTTGATGAAAATGACTTGCGATACATTATTAAAGAGATAAAACAGATAAGTAGAGCGGAAAAATGAAGTACACATACACGGCGGTTTTTACCGAAAGGGACGGAAAAGTTTATGCGCGCGTCCCTGATCTCGTCGGCTGCATTACAACCGGGAAGGATTTTGCAGACGCACAGGAACAGATGAAAGACGCACTGTCCGCATGGCTTTGCGTTGCCGAAGACGAAGGACTTCCGATTTCGGAGCCGACGCCGCGGGAAAAAATTGAGCGAGATGAGGGCGAGCTGCTTTCTATGCTAACGGTAGATACTGCACGCTACCGTATTGAAACCGATACGCGCATGGTCGGGAAGCGGGTCGCGATTCCTTATGGGCTTGCAGATACTGCAGGCGGTAAAAACAGCGTTTGACGGACGCAATGGAGTTGCCGCCTGCGCGAGTTTGCTTGCAGCAAACTCGCGGGGAAACGGTATGCGGAGGTTCTCTTTTGCTTGAGAAGACGCGTTGCAGCCATCTCAAGCAGCACGCTAAACTCTTCCGCCGTGGCAAAACTCGCGGGAAAATGATGTTTGAGACTGACGAGGCAAGACTGAGGGCGCGGCTATAGCGCGCTTTTCCAGTCGGCGTAAAAAAGGAAGTATGAATAAGGATAAAACATGACAAGCATGACGGGGTATTCTTACAAAGAGGCGGCGGCGGAAGAGGCGGATATTTCCGTTGAAATACGGTCGGTCAATTCGCGTTTTTTGGACTTGAATGTCAATCTACCGCCGTATTTAAATCCGCTTGAGCAGCGAATCCGCGCTGCCGTGTGCAAGAAATCGGTGCGCGGGAAGGTTGACGTAAATATTCATATAAAGGAAAGAAAATCGCCCGCCCGCATACGCGCCGACATTGACGCGGCAAAAGAATACGCGGCGGCGATAAAAAGCGTTGCCGACGCGCTGGGAACGGAGAGCCGCGAAATTCCGCTTGCGCTCGTGATTGGGCAGCCGGGAGTCCTCTCGATTGAAAAGGAATACGACGCCGAACAACGCTGGTCGCTGATTGAAGGCGTTTTTGAAGAGGCGTTAACGCAATTTGCCGACGACAGACTGCGCGAAGGGCAGAATCTTTACGCGGACATTTTGACGCACCTTGCGACGCTTGAAGAATGCGCGGCGTTTTTTAAGGAGCGGCAGGCGGACATGGAAGCGAAGTTCAAGGAGCAAATCACCGCGAAATTCCGCGAGTTGCTGGGCGAGCACTCGGACGAGCAGCGCATTATGAGCGAAACCGCCGCAATGCTCGTAAAATACACGATAAATGAAGAAATCGTGCGCCTTTCCAGTCATCTTGGCGCGTTGAAGTCGGAAATGGAAAAAAATCCCGCGCCCGGCAAGAAGATGGATTTTATTTGTCAGGAGATAAACCGCGAAATCAACACGATTGGAAGCAAAAATCAATTTACGGAAATCGGAGAAGCGGTCATCACTGCGAAAAACGCGCTGGAGAACATTCGAGAACAAACGAGGAATATAGAATGACTGAATACAAAATTGCCGACGGGAAAGAAGTGCGCGTCGCCGTGAGCGGGAAATCCGGCTGCGGAAACACGACGGTCAGTTCCCTGCTTGCCTCTCGGCTGAAAATCAAGTTGATAAACTTTACGTTCCGTCAACTTGCTGAAGAAAAAGGCATGACGCTTGAGCAGGTTATTTTGAATGCCCGTACCGACGACAGTTACGACCGCGAAGTTGACACGCGGCAGGTTGCGCTGGCAAAACGGGAGTCCTGCGTTTTGGGAAGCCGTCTTGCCATTTGGATGCTCGATAATGCCGACTTAAAAGCGTATCTGCTTGCCGACGAAGACGTGCGCGCGCGGCGCATTTTGAACCGCGAGGGCGGCGATTTTGAAAAAATCAAAGCGTTCACCCAAATGCGCGACGCGGAAGACACTGCGCGCTACAAAAAACTCTACGGTATCGATAATTCGCGCTACGAGGACACCGCGGAACTCGTCATCGACACCGGCGCCCTCACGCCCGAACAAATCACCGACCGAATTCTAACCGCGCTCGCAAACAAAGGACTGATTCAAGAGGCGGACTGAAACTAGCGCGCGGCAGAAACATTGCCGCATTCGCTGCGTCTCCTCTACAACGCCGCCAACAAAAAAATGGCGTCTTCCTTATAATACCGCGTCCCCAAGCCCCCGCGCCCCTCGTTCCCCGAAAGCATTGCACAACGCCACGGCAACCATAACACCGTTCTCCCGCGAGTTTGCTGCGCAAACTCGTGCAGGCGGCACCTCCGTTGCGTCTATCAAACTCTGTTCTTTGCTAACGGCAGATTCTCCGCGCAATATTACACTATGCCCGCTATTATCAATGAACGCCCGCGGTGTTACCCCGCCAGCCTCAAACATTATTTTCCCGCGAGTTTGCTACGCAAACTCGTGCAGGCGGCACCTCCGTTGTATCTATCAAACTCCGTTCTTTGCCGCCTGCCACAATTCTTCAATAAAATTTTTGCAAAAAGTGTAACCTTTTTTCTTGACATATGCACGGATGAGTGTAATATAATTAATTCGTAATTAAATCAGGCTGTAAGGGAATATCATAGTCGGGTTTACGGTCGGTCGCATTCAGCTCCGCATAATTTTCCGCATCACAAGAATGCCAAACCGCCGCCGTCATGCTTCCCATACCGCCTGTTTTTTACGCAATCATAATTTTGGAGGAAAAGATGAAAAAACTATTCGCTTTCATCTCTGGTTCTCTGTTCGTTTCTGCGGCATTGTTTGCAGATGTAACAGTGAAAAAAGTCGACGGGGGCAAACTGGAAGCAACATTTTTTTACGGCAACCCCCGCGCATCGGAAGTTCTGCTTGCGGCGGACTTTACCGGTTTTGCGGACGGCGCTGTACCGATGACCAAAACCGATAAGGGCTTTACCTACACAAAAATTTTTGATGCAGGAACAACGGTAAAATACAAGTTCATTGTCGACGGTAACTGGACTGAAGATGTCAAAGCGCCGGATCGCGTTGACGACGGCTTCGGCGGTAAAAACGGCTTGGCAGACCTTGAAATGCTTGCCGGCGGCTCTTCCGACATGATGATGAACGAAGACGCTCCGAAAATTATCTTTGGAACATTTACTAATTTCGGATTTCAGCAAAAATGGGATCTTACAAAGAAAAAAGACGACGGGAAATTTGCAGCCGACTTCAATCCCGAATCTGCAGGCTTGAATCTTAAGTCCTATTTGAAATTCCGCGGTAAACTTATCCCACACGTTCCTGTCTTTATGGAAATTGCGCTTGCCGAAAAAGACAGTTTTGAAAATATCTACAAAAGAGGAAAATTGGACAATCCCGGAAAAGGACTTCAGCGGCTCGTCATAGATAACATTTTCGACCCGATAGACTACTACAGCAGTGAAGGCTCTAATGAAAATTTTCCGTATCTCGGAGCATTCAAAACTGGCATTGAAACAAAATACGTTGAATGGGAAACCGGTTTTAAGAATGCAAAACTGCCTTCTCACAAAAATGTAAACTGGACAACAGTTGACGGCGACTGGGAAGCCGGTTATCAGAAAGTCGGCGGATACAACCAATTTAAAACCGGCTCCGCCTTTAATGAATGGCTTGCCCGCGTTACCGACGGCAATCTCCAGATGGACATTGCGCTTGCACCGAACCGCACCGCCGACCGTGCCGGACATCAATACGGGTTCTACGGCTATGTCGATGCAACAATTGCACACGACCACTATATCGACTTTCAGTACAATACCGCGCTCGGCAAAGAATATGACAAGATGTTCGATACAGTGTATGAACAGGACTTTATAGTAGGATATGCCGGTAATTTTGGTCCCGTAAAAGTAAAGACAAACGCGCTGTTTAATCTGTATGGTACGCAATCTATCGGCGGTGGCAAAAAAATCTATTACAAGCCGGCATCCAGCGATGTAGGCTACACGAACGAAGACCCCAAAAACAAGATTGACAATGTCGCAATGAATGCAAATGTTACCTATGCAAACGATATGCTGAGCGTTATGGCGGGCTACCGCTTCCGCGGTGCACAGGCGAACATGATGTATGTAGAAGAAGGTTCTGATGATAATTCTCATATCAGCGACCAACTTGGCGATCCGAACTCTCAGCAGATTTTTGCAAAAGCGTCCGTAACTCCCATTGCTCCGCTTACTATCGAATTAAAACCGTGGGTAGAGATGAACCTGACGAAAAAAGATTCTGCGAAGTATGCCTATGACAAAGATATCGATAACGTCCAACTTTCCGTTGCTCCGAAAGTGATATATAAAATTTCCGACACGATGACTGTAGATGGTGGTTTTACCGTCCGCTACAACTCTACGTCGAAGCATAAATATAAATTTGGCGACGAGGAATACAGCGCCAAACTGCATAATGCCGGCGTGCACTTTAATGCGAAGCTCGCAGGTCCGGTATCTTCATTGGATTTCATCTACGGATATAAGGCATCTTTAGGTAGTAAGAGCGGAGTTAAAGATCAATATGGCTTACACAATTTGATTGCTTCCATTGGTCTTCCGGCGGATACGGAACTGCAGGCAAGCATCAGTTTCCTTCAGAAATATCATGGAGTTGATAACTTTGGCGACACGGGTGTACTGCCGGTTGGTTTCTCTGTCGGCGCAAACAAATTGCTTACCAAGAAGTATAAGACAACGCTTATCGGACAGTTTGTGTACAACATCGATCCGCACAAAGGATTCGGCGACGGTTGGCACAACTTCAGCGTAAGCGGTTACAATATTTCTAAACACAAAGATGACGGGGTTCTGACCCGTGCGGCAGCGTTGCGCGTCGGCGTAAATATCGACTTCTAATATTTAAGGAGGAGGAAGAATTATGAAAAAAATATCGATTTTATTAGGTACTGCGCTTGCAGCGGCAGCACTGTTTTTGTCCGGCTGTGTTACGCAGTATCCGAAGGATGACTATGTACCCGTTACTGATATGTGGCTTGTCGGCAATATGACGAAATGGGACAAGAAAACTTCAAAAATGTAAAAGCGTTCGCAAAAGGTTCTGACGGCGAAACGTTTACTCTGGAACTGAAAGCCAATGATAAAGTCTGGACAGATACAAGCGGGACTGCACAATTTAAACTGCTCACCAATGAAAAAAGTTGGGATAATGCGTGGATAAATACTGGTTCAACACACACTATTACGGTAGGGACAGAGGTTACTTTAGAAAATAAAAACAATTATGATTCTATGAGTTTTTCCATGACAAAAGATAAAACTTATAAGTTCACTGTAAAAGTCGTATCAAAAGAAGTTTTAAAACTCACCGTAACGCAAGAATAACACGTAAGCCCTTTGCGGAATACAAATGTTTCTGTAATACGGTAGTACAGTAACACACAAAAGGCAGCAGCCCAACGGTTGCTGCCTTTTTTCGCAGGATGTAGGCGGATTAAAAAGTTGCTGCCGGAAATACAAGAAAGATTAAATGCGCGCGTAAAAGCAATTTACGGAACAAAACAAATGATAGGATAAGGAGGCTATATACAAAATTACAAAATTGAAACCTTCAATTGCTTGCCAAATACGGTGGCGACTCTTTTAAGGGTTGATAATCGTATATCTTCAGAATGATTTTCCATTCTCGAAATAACACTCTTTTTCGTCGATAGTTTTTCTGAAAGTTGTTCCTGCGTCATTCCATTTTCAAGACGCATTTCTTTTATCAGCATTCCGATTTTGAATTCTTCGTATCCTGATTCAAATTCCTTTCCAAAATCACCATCTTTTTCTTTTCTTTGCGCAATATAATCATCTAAGTCAAATGTTTCTTTATTCATTTTCATGCTCCCGTTAAAAAAATCATTCATCGGTTCCTTGCAAATTTCTATCTCGCTTTTAGGCGTTCTCTGTGTTTTCTTTTGAAAGCCATTTGTAAGAATTATAATATTCCCACTATAAAAAAATCCCAAAAGGCGATAAATATTTCCTCCGCTCTCAATTCTGACTTCGTAGAAATCAGTATCTGTAATTTTCTTAAAATAGTTTTTTGGAACTTGTTTAAGCTCTTGGACTGCCTTTAGAATCCATACGATTTTCACGGCAATTTTTTTAGGCTGTGAATCTATAAAATCTGCGACGGGACATTTCCCGTCAGTTGTTTTATAGAATGTTACTTTTCTTTGCATGGGTATGAATTAGCATATTTGTGAATGGAAATCAAGAAGCACACTGCGATCGTCGTTATTGTCCGTGCATCCTTGATTTTGACGTATTTTTCGGATAATATAAAGTGAAACTTTAGATTATCCGGAGTTTTACATGTACATACGTAGAACGCTTGAAAATGCCGTTCCCAAGGTGAATAATTTTTTTCCCGTCGTGTTGATAGCGGGACCGCGTCAGGTCGGAAAAACGTCCCTGCTCGAATAAAAACGTCAGGCGAGAGGACATTTGTTTCTCTTGACGCGCTCGACGTGCGTTCACTTGCGCAAAACGATCCGCGCCTTTTTCTTGACCGCTATAAACCGCCGGTTTTCATCGATGAAATTCAGTATGCGCCTCAACTCTTTCCGTACATTAAGGAGTGTGTTGACAGCCGCAAGGCAAAAGGACTGTTTTGGATAACCGGCAGCCAGCAATATAACTTGATGCAAAATATTACTGAAAGTCTTGCCGGCCGAGTCGGAATACTGCATTTGCAAGGCTTTTCGCAAAGCGAAAAACACGGCAACGCCGACAAACCTGCGTTTTTGCCGGAAAAAGATTATATTAACGCAAATGCCGCACCTACATTCGACTTGAAACAAATATTCCGCCTCATCTGGAAAGGCTCTTTTCCGGCCTTGTGGACGTCTCCCGACGATTATTGGGAAATGTTTTACGCCTCGTACGTTCAGACGTACATCGAGCGGGACGTTCGGCAAATAGTCAATGTGTCAAATGAGTTGACATTCATAAAATTTATGCGCGCGGCGGCGGCGCAGACCGGCTGTCTGCTTGATTACGCGTCAATGGCGCGGGATACCGGCGTTTCCGAGCCGACGATAAAATCGTGGATTTCCGTCCTGCACAAGACTGGCGTCATCTACCTTTTGCAGCCGTATTCCGGCAATTTAACCAAGCGCGCCGTAAAAACGCCGAAGTTGTATTTTCTTGATACGGGACTTGCGTGCTACTTGACGCGCTGGAACGCTCCCGAACCGCTTGAGGCGGGCGCGTATGCGGGCGCAATCTTTGAAACCTATGTCGTTTCGGAAATTCTAAAATCCTATTGGCACAACGGCAAAGAGCCGCCCGTTTATTTTTACCGCAACAAGGATATGCAGGAAATCGACTTGCTCATTGACTTGAACGGCAAACTCTATCCAATCGAGATAAAAAAGAAAAGCAATCCCGATAAGAGCGACGTCCGCTATTTCCGCTTGGTGGAAAGCGAACTGCATCGTCCATGCGGCGACGGAGCGGTTATCTGCATGGCGCCGACGCACCTTCCTATTACGGAAAACACAACGGCGGTTCCCGTAAGTTATATTTGAGGAGCGCGTTCAAAAAATCAAGAATTTTGTGCATGAAACTGGAATGTGCACAAAAAATCGAAAATTTTGTGCATGAGTTGATTATATGCACAAAAAAAACGATACTTACGCCATGCGACAACTGCCGTTCAAGTTTAATTTTGATGACGTAGACATTCTCAAGCCGCTTATTGCGGTCAATCATACGCTGGGGCAGCTCAACGGCGCCATCAATCTTTTGCCGAACCCGTACATTATTTTTAATGCAATCACGCTGGGGGAAGCGAAGGAGTCGAGCGCAATCGAAAATATCGTAACGACGTTCGATGATCTGTTTAAGGAAATGAGTTATTCGGAAAATGAGACTGCGTCAAAAGAGGTCGTCAACTACCGGCAGGCGATGCTTAAGGGATTCGGGCTGCTCAAAGAGGACGGATTTATTTCGGTCAATCACATCGTGCAGATTCACCGCATTGTCGTTCCCGAGACGGGCGATATTCGGAAATTGCCCGGTACTGTCATCCTCAACACGAAAACCGGCGAAGTCCTGCATACGCCGCCGCAAAGCGAAGCGGAGATTCGGGACTATCTGACCAATCTTGAAAAATACATCAATATGCCGGAACTTGAAGACGTCGACCCAATTTTGAAAATGGCGGTCATTCATTTTCAGTTTGAGGCCATTCACCCGTTTTATGACGGCAACGGACGGACGGGGCGTATGCTCAACATTTTGTATCTGACGCTCGCAAAGAAAATCGACTTGCCTATTTTGTATTTGAGCAAGTACATAAATCAAAACCGCACCGACTATTACGCGCTGCTGAACGCGGTACAGGCGGATTTGAGCCGCTTGAAGGACTATCTTCTTTTTATGATAGAGGGCGTGCGCCAAATGTCGGAGTTTACGCTCAAATTCATTACGGCGTTTACGGATACGATGAACACGGCGGAAGCTCTCGTAAAGGAGCGGTGCCCAAAAATCTATTCGCAGCAACTCATTGAACATCTTTTTTTCGACTTTTACACGCGGAACGAATATTTGTGCGAAAAACTTTCGATTACGAGAAACACCGCCGGAAAATATCTGCACGAACTTGCCGACGCGGGAATTTTAATCGAGGAAAAAGCCGGCAAAGTGAAGATTTACAAAAACGCATTTTTGTGCAATTTGGTCAAAGTCTGGGGCTAACGGATAAATAGTGCGCAGAGTATTTAATTGGCCGCCCGTTAGCTCCAAGTTTGTCATTCGGCAAACTTGCAAGAAGAACCGTGATCTGACAGTCTGAACGTCGACGGTTGGTACGGAGATTTGACAGAAAAAACGGTGTTCCGTCGACCTCAAGTTTTGCCTTTGGCAAAACTTGACAGGCAGGTTGATTTTGAGGGTAATTTGCAAGGGAAGACGTCTCAAGGTTGTTGGGGCAGAAGGATTTTGCCGTAGCAAAACTTCTTTTTGTAGGAAGAGTGAAGCGGGGGAAGTCGTCTCGTGGTTGCTGCAAGCGGGCAAAAAACGTTGTTCGCGGCGGAGCGGAGTGTTGAGGCAGTCGAGGAACTGCGTTCAGCGGCAGCGCGCTCCGGCGGTTCGGCAGGGCTAAGACAGTCATCTTTATTCCTGCTATAATCCGCGCATGGAATTGACGGAGGAACAGCGCGCCTTTTTCCGGACGCTTGCGGACAAATACGAAACGCCGGCTTTTAGTGCGGGCGATCCATGCCGCATTTTGACGCGGTACACAGAGCAAGCGGACATTGAAGCGGGCGCGTTCATCGCCGCAATGCTTGCGTTCGGGCGGCGCGAGCACTTTTTGCCCAAAACGGAAGCGATTATGACGGCGGCAGACAAGGCGGGCGGAATTGCGGCATGGCTTAAAACCCGCGCTTACAAACACGATTTTATGCCGCCAGCAAACAGCGCGCCCGCGGACTACGAAAAAAAGTTTTACCGCTTTTATTCCTACGGCGATTTTATAAAATTGTTCGACGCGCTGGCGCTTATCCTCAACGAAAGTCAAATGCTCGGCGCGTATTTCGAACGCGCCTACAAAACCGCGCTCGCCGCATCAGACGCGTCAAACATTCCACTCGCGCCGATTATCGCATCCGCATTTGACGGCTGCGCCGTCGTTCCGCGCGGGAAAAACAGCGCGAACAAACGCACAAACATGTTTTTGCGCTGGATGGTGCGCCGCAATTCCCCTGTGGATTTAGGGCTGTGGACGTGGTACGAACCGGCAAACCTCATCATTCCGCTCGACACGCACGTCGTTCGGCAGTCGATACGCTTCGGGCTCATTCCGCCCAAAAGCGGCGGCACGCTCAAAACCGCGCTCGCGCTCACGGAAGTCTTAAAACAAGTGTGGCGCGACGACCCCTGCAAAGGCGACTTTGCGCTGTACGGGCTCGGCATAGATTCAACACGGGAGAACACATGAAAGACTACATTTTTTTTGATTTGGACGGGACGCTGACCGATTCGCAGGAGGGAATTTTGAATTCTCTCCGTTATGCGCTTAAACTCTACGGGATTGAATTCCCCGACGACAAACTTAAAACGTTTATAGGGCCTCCCATGCTCGAAACGTTCGGCAAGTTGGGCTTTGACGAGTCGGAAATCAGGTCTGCCGTCAAAAAGTATCGGGAATATTACGAAGCGAACGGGATTTTTGAAAACCGCGTCTATGACGGCGTGGAAAATATGCTTGTCGACTTGAAAAACTCCGGTAAGCGTCTGGCAGTCGCAACTTCAAAGCCGGAAGAATATGCCGCGCGCATTTTGGAGCATTTCGGCATCGCCCGTTATTTCGACTGCATTTGCGGCTGCCGAATGGATGAAAGCCGCGCCGATAAAGCGGAAGTTATCGCGTATGCGCTTGAATCGTGTTCTTTGACGGCAGCGGACGCGCCCCGCGTTTTAATGGCTGGCGACCGATACGCGGACATCGTCGGCGCGCATAAAAACTCCGTCTGCTGCGCCGCAGTCTTGTACGGCTACGGAAGCCGGAGCGAGTTTGAAAAATATGGCGCGGATTATATAGTAGAAACCGTGCCGGAATTGCAGGCGCTGATAAAAACGCTATGAAATCTGACAAACGAAAAATCGGAGACTGCATTGCGCCGTGCGCGCGCCTGACTGCTGCAGCGTTTTTAGCGGATATTAGATTTGAGCGATAACGAAGTTCCCGAACAGGTTTATTTTATTGCGCTCCAATGCGCCGCGTCGAAAACTTTTTCTCGGACGCTCTTTTCATTTGACGCGATATGACTTGCGTTGGGAATATTTTTTGCCGCGCTCTTCGTATTGCGGAAAGAAGGAATTAAAATTCGACTTTTCGCCGTTGTCAAAAAATTGTGCGCGGGATTTGCTCTGTTCGCTGCCGCTGTATGCGCAGTCAGCCTGTATTTTATTTTGACGCCGCGCATTGCAGCCGGCACAGAAAACGTAAAATATGTTATCCTCTTGGGCGGCGGAATTAAAAAAGGCAAAAAACTTTTCCGCGCGGGGCAGTTCCGTGTGCGTGTCGCCGCCGACTACTAAAACGACAGCCGGAGGCAAAAATCATCGTTATAGGGCGGACAAGCGCGTTTTATTCCGTGTCCCGAATCAAACGTTCTCAAGATGGACCGTATCGGGCTTGGAATAGATAAATCCCGCATCATCGAAGAAGACAAAGCGCGCGACACGATACAAAATTTTAAATACAGCGCGCACCTCATTGCAAAATCGGAAGGAGTGTCCGTTGACGATGCGCTTTTACTGCCGGTAGTCGTTGTTACAAGCCGCTTTTATCTTGCCCGCACGGAATACCTTGCCTCGCGGTTTGGATTTCGTTACGTCTACGGAGTCTCCGCGTCAATCCGCCGATGTTTATTCTCAATTTGTATTGCCGCGAGATAGAAACGTACGTCAAACTTTCCCTGCGGATTGTCTTTACGGGACAATCTAAAAAGATAGATAGAGGAGACAACGTGTAACCAGTCGACCTTTGTTAAAAACAACCGCCCGCTTAAGCAAAAGGAGGCATAGCTTAAGCGGGCTAAAACTTTTTATATATAAGAGGATTATGCGTTCTCGTAAATGGGGCGTACGCTGATAACGTCGGCAACAGCCCTGAGCGCGCCGAGCGTTTCTTCTGGCACTTTGCCGTCAACGTCGATAATATTGTACGCAAGGTTGCCGCGGTTTTGGTTTATCATGCTTGCAA
The DNA here is from genome assembly GCA_052169915.1 of Treponema sp. GTDB lineage: Bacteria > Spirochaetota > Spirochaetia > Treponematales > Treponemataceae > Treponema_D. Next base: position 4,758 of record JBQNBN010000058.1, on the reverse strand, counting down.
TGTTCAAGTTCGCATCTCCGAGCACGGTCGAAAACTTTGACACCATACCGGATACGTTTTTATTCGAAATGCAAAGGCGCGTTCCGCCCGCGGGAATCGGGTTTTCCGTTACGGTTTTCGGGAAGTTTACGGAATTGACGATGTTTCCCTTTTCAAGGAAGGCGCGCAGTTGGTCAACCGCCATTTCCGCACAGTTTTCTTCCGCTTCCGGCGTTGACGCGCCGAGGTGCGGCATACAAATCGAGTTCGGAGCGTCCAGTAACTCCTCCGCGGCAAAATCGTTGACAAAGCAAGAGACCTTGCCGCTTTTAAGCGCGTCGAGCATATCGCTGTTGTTCACCAGTCCGCCGCGCGCAATATTGATAATCCGCACGCTCTTTTTCATCAACTTCAATGCCGCGGCATTTATCATTCCCTTGGTGTCATCCGTCTGCGGAACGTGCAGCGTGATATAGTCCGACTTTTTGTAGACTGCTTCAAGGCTTTCCGAATATTGAACGCGGTGGTCAAGCGCCCACGCCGCACTGATCGACATAAAGGGGTCGTAGCCGATGACGTTCATGCCGAGTTGCACCGCTGCGTTTGCAACCATCGCGCCGATTGCGCCGAGCCCGATAACGCCGAGCGTCTTGCCCTTCAATTCCGGTCCCGTAAACTGCGACTTTCCTTTTTCCGCAAGATCGGGAATCTCATCGCCTTTTCCGGAAAGCCCTTTTACCCACGCATTCGCTGCAAACACTGGCCGACTGGACAAAAGCAGCCCCAAAAGCACCAATTCCTTTACCGCATTCGCGTTTGCGCCCGGAGTATTGAACACGACAACGCCCTTCGCAGAAAGTTCGTCAATCGGAATATTATTCGTCCCCGCTCCGGCGCGCGCAACCGCTTTCAAGTCCGCAGGCAGCGCCATTCCGTGCATGTCCTGAGAACGCACCAAAATGGCATCCGCATTGTTAATTTCCGACGCGACTTCATATTCATCGCGCGGAAACCGCTCAAGTCCCTTTGGACTGATTTTATTCAACGTTTGAATCTTAAACATAATTTTATCCTCACAGGGCGGTTATTATGGATTTTGACAGACGTAACGGTACACCGCCCTTACAAGTTTTGTATAAATACAAAACTTGCGATAACTATTCGTCTTTGTCCTTTTCACGCGTTGACAGCCACCTGCTGTCTTTGCTCCGGTCAAAATACAGTCTGCGTTTAGCAAACTGCATATTTTTTAGCATTGGGCGCAAACGGTTTTCGTAACCGGCTTTTTGCTCCAACGGCTTTCAGCCAGATTTCAGGAATATTTACTGCCAGTTTGCTTTTTAGCAAACTGGTGCGGGCGGTAACTCCGTTATAACTGTCAAATTATTTTTTTGTGCCGCCCGCAGCATATCTTCCGTTCAATTACGCCGTAATCGCACACTCCAACCCGCCGTCAAGCTCATTACTTAAAAATTTTCTTTGGCAAACTTATCCATAAATGCGATAAGCGCTTTTACGCCGTCAACCGGCATGGCGTTGTAAATGGACGCGCGCATTCCGCCGACTAAGCGGTGTCCGGCAAGGTTGACCAGTCCCGCGGCGGCAGCCTCTTTTACAAACTTGTCGTTTATGAGTTTCGCCTTGTCCGCGTCAGTTTCCTTTGTCAAAAACGGAACGTTCATCAGCGAACGGCTCCCTTTTTCCGCCGTTGCACGGTACGCGCCGCTTGAGTCGAGATAATTGTAAAGCAACTCCGCCTTTTCCACGTTCAACTTGTGCATCGCAGGAACGCCGCCCTTCTTTTCCAGCCATTCAAGCACTTTGCCGAGCACGTAAATCGTGTAGCACGGCGGCGTGTTGTACATACTGCCCTCGTCCGCGTGCGTCTTATACGACAACATCGTCGGAGTTCCAGCACGCGGCGCATCCGTAATCAAGTCCTCGCGGATAATCACGAGCGTAACCCCGGCAGGGGCAAGATTTTTTTGCGCGCCCGCAAACAGAATGCCGAATCGGCTCACGTCCAATTCCTCCGACAGCACGCACGACGAAATATCGGCGACAAGAGGAATTTTGCCCGTGTCGGGAATGTACTCGTAGTGCGTTCCCATAATCGTGTTGTTCAAGCAAATGTACGCGTAGTCATAATCGCCTTCGATTTTTTCGACTTTCGGAATGTAGGAAAAGTTTTTGTCTTCGCTCGAGGCGATAACGTCGACTTTTACGCCGAGTTTTTTCGCTTCGGCAATCGCTTTTTTCGCCCACACGCCGGTGTTGATATACGCAGCCTTTCCCGACCCAAGCGCAAGATTTTGCGCGGCCATCGCAAACTGCGTCGACGCGCCGCCCTGCAAAAACAAAACCTTGTAGTTGTCGGGAACTTTCATCAAACTGCGGATCCGCGCCTCCGCGCCTTCAATAATCGGCTTATAGACTTTGGAACGGTGGCTCATTTCCATCACGGACTGCCCCGAACCTTGATAATCGAGCATTTCCGCTGCGCATTCTTTCAAAACTTCTTCCGGCAGGCACGACGGTCCCGCTGAAAAATTGTAAACTCGACTCATATTCAACCTCTTTTGTCCGCACAACGAATGTACGGACGATTTATATAATTTTGTGCAATGCCCACGATAAAGACGCATTTGCAACTTTTATTTCCGGCGGAACGACAAGAATACTGTTCGTAAGATTTACGATTCCTTTAACGCCCGCGCGAACGAGGCGTTCCGTCATAACGGCAGCGTCCTTTTTCTCAACGGCAAGCGCCGCATATTCGATTTTCAACTCCGGCAGTACGCTTTCTATGCGAAACGCCGGATACAGCGGAAAAACCGACCGCAAAATTTCCATGCGGTTGACATTGGAATCAAAACCCGCCGCAAGCGTAAAGCCCGCTTCTTCAAAAAAACTTGAATCCAACAATGCCGCTCCGAGCCGCCCCAGCCCCACAATGCAGCACTTCCGCTCCGTTTCCGGCGTCGTACCGAGCGCATTTTTAAGCACGTCTTGCAGCGCGGAAACATCGTATCCGTTTGATACGCCGCGCGCAAAACCGATGCAGTTTAAGTCATAGCGCACCAGCGAATCTTTGCAGCCGAGCGCCGCGCCCAAATCCTTTGACGTGAGCCGCTCCGCATTGCAGTTTTGCAAAAAACACAGCAGCGCAAGGAGCCGCTTTTTTGTCGCTTCAGGAATATCCGTCATCAAGTTGCCGCATTATAGGCGGCGCAATTTTCAAGTTCAACCGGAATTGCTGGAAAATTGCGTAATAGAAGCCGGAATTTGATGAAATTTATAGGGATTTAGGAAATACTGTTAGAATATTCACAATAAGTTATAGATTAAGGAAATAAGGTGCCGGCAGTAGGAAGAATTTGTAAGTAGGAATGTGTAATTTGTAGTACAGATATAGATAATAGTGACGAGAGACAGGCAAGCGGCGGAGAAAGATGTTTGAATGACGGAGCGGAGTTTAGCGGATGGGGGAATTGTATTGGGAAGATTTAACGTAGTTTCCCATCTATATGCAATTTTGCCGAATGGCGAAATTGCACGGAAAACAGTGCCTCTTGGTTTGGGACTATGTAAAAAGCGTATTCACGCAATGACAGGGCGCGCTAACTATTGCCACCGCCTGAGAACTCAGTTTTGCGGCGGCAGACAAAACTACGCATTAGGCATTCCCAATTCCCCATTACACCCTAAATTTCCCCACCTCTTCCGCCAGCCCCTCGATGCTGTCTTTATTTTTTCTCGCCAAATCATTCACTTCCTGCACGGCGCGATTGATTTGTCCGATGCCTGCCACCATCTCTTGCAGATTGCATTTGCTGACCGTGAAAGTTGTTATTGGTTTGGCAGTCTGCCCAAGTTTGCTACCGGCAAACTTGTTGCGTAGTTTTGTCTGCGCGTTTTTTCTGTATACCGTGTGTTAAATAATCTGTCATCGGATAATACAACGCCCTTTCCGCCCCATAGAAATGCCACCGGAAAATACGACTTCACGGCGGCAGACAAAATTACACATTATGCATTCCCAATTCCCTATTAAACCCGAAACTTTCCCACTTCCTCCGCCAGTCCTTCAATACTATCTTTATTCTTCCTCGCCAAATCATTCACCTCTTGCACCGCACGGTTAATCTGCTGCACGCCCGCGCTCATCTCTTGCAGACTGCATTTACTGAGCATGAAAGTTATTATTGATTTTGCAGTCTGCCCAAGTTTGCCGTCGGCAAACTTGTTGCGGAGTTCGTCTGCACGTCTTCTCTGTACATCACGCGTCAAACAATCTGCTATCGGGAAGTACAACTTCCCCTGCTGTCTCATAAAAAACGCCGCCGGAAAACACATCTTCCCGACGGCGGACAAAACTACGCATTACGCGTTCCTAACTCCTCATTAAACCTTAAACTTCCCCACTTCCTCCGCCAGCCCCTCTATACTGTCCTTATTTTTCTGCGCGAGTTCATTCACCTCCTGCACCGCATTGTTTATCTGCTGTACTCCCGCCGCCATCTCATTCATGCTGTCTTTGATGACCGCCGTCAGTTGGTCGAGCTTCCGCATCTCGTCGGCGACGCCCTTACCGCCGACAAGCATCTCCTCGGAGCCGTTTTTGACTTCCATTGTGACGGCGCTGATGTTTTTGATGGCGGCGAGGACTTCGCGGCTGCCGTTTTCTTGTTCGCGCATGGCGGCGGTCAACTGCGCGCTCATTCCGCGGACATTTTCCGACAACTGGAAAATCGCGTTGAACTTTTCTTCGACGATTTT
>JBQNBN010000057.1:0-18868 GCA_052169915.1 Treponema sp. | reverse complement strand
CACAAAATTCTCAAACTAAATGCAACATTTTCTCATTTTTCGCGATAGGGTACAACAAGATGAACGCTCATTCCGAATTAAACCCTCCGTTCGCTTATTACAATGCCTCGTCTTCCCTGTATGTTGCCGCCCAAGACACAATTTCCCGCGGGTTTACCTCCAGCAAACTCGGGCGAGCGGTACTCTGCTAAGTCTCCAAAACCTACATCCCCCTCCCTCCACACACACGGTAAAGACAAACGTATCCGACCTCGTATCTTCCGTTTCCGGTCTGCACCTTATCGAAGTAAGACTGACATCTGGATATATCGGAAAAAACGGTTTTACGTTTATGAGCAGTATACCTATAGCGCCTTCGACTAGAAAAGGAAAGACGGTTTTCAAACCGATGGGACTTGGGAATAAGCTTGAGTTTACGCGAGACGTCAAAAACAGTCTTGAGGTAGGGATGAGCTCGATACTCGGATATACGTTTAAATACCTTGACGATAAGCTCTATTTCAATATCGGCTTAGGATTTGCGGCGCACATGATGGGTGTTACTTCCTACGTGGATGGAACTAAATTCAACAGCAGTAGACCCGATCTGGAAGCGAGCTTCGGGATTCCGATTCAAGCGGGAGTACAATACTTTTTTACAAAAGCTATCGGCATCCATATTATGCTCGGTGACGAAATAGGGGTCAACATAATTGATATGGGAGAAAATAATGTATCTTCCGTGACAAGAGATACCAGAACATGGCTGTCAGGTTTAGGTTTTTCAAATGTCTTCCCCGTAAAGGTTGTCCCGTATTCAAACGCCAAATAAAAAAGCGATAATCTTCCGTTTGCCGCATACGGCTGACAAATCCGCTTAAACGCTGCCCGCCGGTAAGACAACGTCTGTCTTGCCGGCGTTTTTGTCAGCAGAAGTCCTCTGCCGTTGCCTTGCACATTTCAAATATTCATAATTATGAATTATTAAATCTCTGTTCCGACGCACGTCTCTAATTGCGGCACATTGTATTCATTCCGGTTATCTTGAACAAGCGGGAGGGAGCTATAATTCGTAATGCATAATTCATAATTACCAATTACGCAATCGACATCACCTGCACTCATATCCACTAATATGCCGCAGCAGCTAAAACTCACTCTCCCTCCCCCAGCAAAGCCGCTGCCCCAAACTCTCCTTTCCGCAAATTTTGCGCTGGCAAAATCTCGCGCAGGCGGAACTACATTGCGTCATTCAAACACCGCAACTCTCGCCCGCAGTTTCCGCAGAACCAGCAACGACAACTTTCATTCCCCATTCATATTCGCCGCCGAGGATATTGTGTTTGCCGCTGCGTTTTACTTTATACAAATATTCGTCCGCCTGCTTCATCATGGCGCGTATGTCTTCATTCGTTGCGGCATAACCGTAAGCGTATCCGCCGCTGAAAGAAAAACGCGCCGCATCTCCGTCGAGCCGAATGTCGTTCATAAGGCGGCAGCAATTTACGATGCACGATTCAAACATTTCTTTATAATCGTAGGGTTTGATAATCAGAAATTCGTCTCCGCCGTATCGATAGCAGCAATCTTTCGTAAAACTTTCCGAAAGCACTTTTGCAAAACGGAACAGGATTTTGTCGCCGACATCATGTCCCTTTTGATCGTTAAAACTTTTGAAGTTGTCGATATCGGACATCATCAAAAAAATATTTTTACCGGTGTATGCGTCAAAGTCGCCGCGGAGAGAATATCTGTTGCGAAGTTCCGTCAAAGCGTCGTATTTTGAAATCATTTCCAGTTCCGAATTCAATTTTTTAAGCCGTTCGGACTGCGACTCCATCGAAACGCGGTAGTAAAAGCGGTTAATGCTTACGAAAATGCACATGCTCCAAATCAAAAGCATGTTCATGAGCAATTTATACGTTATTCCGTGTTCTAAGCCTACCATCAGCAAAAACGAAAAAAACGCCGCCGAAATAAAAACAAGCGCGGAAGCGGGATTGAGCAGGAGCACGGAAGACGCGAAAATGGCAACGCCGATAAAGGGAAGAATTTGGTTTCCGTGCGCGTAATAGATAAGAGAAACGATTATCCCGAATACGGCGTACACCAAACCGAACGCGGCGGTTATAAGCTGTGCGACGGCGTGTTTTTTGAGCGCGCCCCGCAGATACAACGAAGAAAGCAGCATGACGATAAGCTGCGTCAAAATAAAAACCGTGTAAACCGTCCGTATCGACATATACGGTATCGAATCGATGATAATATTTTTGTCTTTGAGCAAAATAAGCGTTAAAGCCGCCGTAAAGGCAATGACCGACGCAACGAATGTAAAGCGCACGTTGTAGTTATCGATGTGGCGCATAACTTTTTCCGATAAGTTTTTTGGAAATAAAAGGCTCTGCAATTTACGAAAGGCTGTCATGACGGTCCTCAATCAAAAAATATTAAATAAATCTCAGCCCCATAAACGCAAAATCTCCCACGCAAAAAATCATACAGAATTATCAAACGCGCCGCAAGCAAAGATTGTGCGGCTCCCTTTAGGCGGACGTGCGCGGCGTAAAACCGTTTTAAAGCGCCGCCCGATCATCCGCTTAAAACGCGTTCAAGAAAGCGGCACGGCGCGCATTTACAAAGCCCTTGACGTGATGATGATGGAAAGCGTCGTTGCGATGATGCTCAAAATTGCCGTTACGCCGCCGGATGCTTTATTCCATTTATACCACGCGGAATTCGCCTTGACTTCTATCGTCGTCTCAGGCGGAATAAGGTCTTTTTTCGACAATTTTTTTCCGTCAGCATTGCGGATAGAAACGACTTGAAAAGAATTTTTTTCCGTGTCGATTCCGCCTGCAAGTCCAACGTAATATTCCCAGTCTCGGTCGGGAATGTACGGAAAGCGCCCGGGCTTTGCGACCGCCCCCGACACCGTAACGAAAAACTGCTTAAACGGAATGACAAGCACGTCCCCGTTGTGCGCGCTCTCTTCGTTATAATAGGACGCATCGTACAAAATACGGTTTACGTCTATCGGAATTTTCATATCGCCGCGGCGGATATAACATTTTTCCAAGTCCGACGACGGAGAAAAACTGCTCGCATTCAGCCGGATAAGCGATGAATAGTCCGCTCCTTCGTGAATGCGCACCGTCATTTTTGAAGCTCCAGCAAGGGACGCGGAATTGACAATGCCGACTTGTATCGCGCCTTCAATCGTGATGGAGCCCGACACATCGGAATGGCTGGGAATCATAATTTCATCGTAACTTAAAAGCTCTAAGTCGCTGTCGATCGCCTCTTGCGTAAGCGGAAACTGCCTTCCTGCATCCTTGTAGCCCGTTATCCGGTAGAGCGAAATGCGGCTCGTGTCGGCAAGCGGCTCAAGTCCGCCTGCGTATTTTTCTATCAGCGTTTTAAGATTTTCCCCTTGGAGCAATTCGTACTCGCCCGGACGCTCCACCGCCCCGCCGATTAAAACTTTACGGTCAATACGATTGACTATAATTCGATCTCCTGCATGAAGATACGGCTCCTGTGAAAAATCTCCGTCGCGGGACGCCTTAAATAAATCGTAAACCTTTGTTTCGCCTGAAGCGGAAATGACGGTAACGTCCCGCGTCGATGAATATTTGGTTTTAAGCGGCGCGATAAAGTCTGAAAGACGGCTCAACGCCCACGCTTTTTGCTCTGAGGACTCTTTGACTTCCCCTGAAATATTGACAAGAAAGACTGCGGGCGCCGTCAGCGAAAACTGCACGCCGGATAACGGATAGTTTTTGTTGACGACCTGCTCCACCTGCATTTTAAGCTGCGGATAGGTAAGTCCTGCGCAGCTTATGACGCCGAAGTTCGCCACGCGGATTTTATACGACGTATCAACCGATATTGCATATTTTACGGGCGTCTGCCCCGCCATAAAGGCGAGCGCGTACACGTCTCCTGCGGTAACCGGATAATTAGGCATGGACATCGCAACTTGAGGGTCGGCAAGAATTTCCCTCTTCGCCTTCGTATCGACTTTAGAGTCGTCGCCTTCCTTTTGTTTTTCTTCGGCAGCCGGAGGAATTTTAGAGAAGGTTGATTGCGTTGTATTTGCAGGCGGTTTTACAGGGATAGGAGTTTGCGCGTTGAGCGCAAGAGAAGACAAAATGTATATAAAAGTCGTAAAAAAAATACCGGATTTGCAAAAAAATTTCATGGGCGGATAATAAAACATATTTTACCGGACTGCAAGGAGAGAGAAATTCTGTCGGCGGTTATTATGCAAGTTGAAAGACACAACGGAACTTCCGCCGACACAAGTTTTCTTACGAAAACTTGCGAGAAACGAAGTCTGTACGGCACTCAGTTTTAGTCCTGCTCATTGCGTCATGCCCCGACCTCTCCATCAAAAAAATTCCCCGCTAGCCCCGTTCGCCCGCGAGTTTTGCCCTGCGGCAAAACTCGCAGCGGGCGGTACTCCGTTCAAGCCATCAAACTGCGTAATTGGCGGACGGCAGAGAATGAAGTGTGAAAGACACAGAGGTGTTCCGTTCGCCCGCGAGTTTTGCCTTGTGGCAAAATCTCGTAGCGGGCGGCGCACCGTTCAATCCATCAAACTAAGTAACAACCGCCCGCGTCCCGCCTTTCGCTCCTTTTCAAACTCCCTGAACGCGTCTTCGCGCGCGGCAAGCAATAGTTCGCGGTCGCGGGCGATGTCGGCAATACCGAGCGTTAAGTTGCCGGACTGCGCGGTGCCTGCAATTTCGCCGGGGCCGCGCAGTTTTAAGTCCTCTTCGGCAATGACAAAGCCGTCGGTGTTTTGGCGGAGGACTTTCATGCGCTCTATGCCGGATGCACTCAAATTCTTTCCGTAAATCAAAAAGCAGTAGGACTGCTCGCTTCCGCGCCCGACGCGCCCGCGGAGTTGGTGGAGTTGTGCAAGTCCGAACCTGTCCGCTTCTTCGATGACGATACAATTCGCATTCGGAACGTCCACGCCGACTTCGATAACGGTCGTCGCCGCGATAACACGTATTTTCCCCGCTCGGAAGTCTTTTAGGATTGCAATCTGCTCTTCGTCGTCTATTTTCGAATGCAAAAGCGCGCATTCGTATTCGGGAAACACCTCTTTTGAAAGGCGGGCGAATGCTTCTTCCGCGCTTTTCACGCCTGCCGCCGTGTCGCTTTCAATCGCTGGATACACAAAATACGCCTGCCGTCCCAAGTCAAGCTGCTTCCTGACCGCTTCGTAGGCATTGTGCTCGTTGCCCGCGCGCACAAGGTAAGTCTGGACGGGCTTTCTGCCAGCCGGCATCGTCTTTATCACGGAAACGTCAAGGTCGCCGAATGCCGTGAGCGCAAGCGTCTGGGGAATGGGGGTCGCGCTCATCATCAAAAGGTGCGGCTCGAATGTCAGACTGCTGCCGCCGTCGGATTTACGCCCCTTGTCGATTATCGCCTGCCGCTGCACCACGCCGAACCGGTGCTGCTCGTCGATTATCGCAAGCTGCAGGTCGTCGTATATAACGCCTTTGGAAAAAAGCGCGTGCGTTCCGATTAAAATGTGAACGGAGCCGCTTTTTAACTGCTTTAAAAGAGCCGTGCGCCCCGCCGCTTTTACGTTGCCCGTCAAAAAGGCTGCGTTTACGCCGAGCGGCTCCAAAAGACGCGCCGCCGATTCGGCATGCTGACGGGCAAGAATTTCCGTCGGGGCCATGAGCGCGCACTGTCCTTTCCAGTCGATGACGCGGAGACAGGCAAAAAACGCGACGAGCGTCTTTCCGGAGCCGACATCTCCCTGCAAAAGACGCGCCATTGGAAACGGAGGGACTTTAGCCGCGTCCTGCGCGCCGTTTTCAATGGCGCACCGCTCCTTGTAGCCGCGGTCGATGTCCGCGTTCATTTGCGCGATAACTTTTTTTTGCCCGAGCGTCAGTTCAAACGGAAGGCGCGCGCGAAGTTGTTTTTGCAGCGGAGAAAGATTTTTCTCAAATTCCGCATTGACTTTCTGCGCCTCATCTTCCGAATCCGAAAAATCTGCGTCTGCGGCGAGCAGAGCCGACGCAAGAGGCAGCGCGCCTTTGTGTTTCCACGCGCGGCGCGCCATCGCCATCTGAAAATGAAACAATTCTTCGTAAATGAGCGTCCGCCGCGCAGCATCCGCTTCTTCAAGATTTTGCGGCGCGTGAATCAGCGTTACCGCGTCCTTTTTATGCAGGAGTTTCCGCGCCGCAATAAGGTCTTCGGGAACTTCGTCTTCAATTCCCTTTGCGTATTGCCGAATCGCCGCCGCGACAGCCTTGCGTACATTTTTTTGATTTAATCCTTCGGTAAGCGGATAAATAGGAAGAATTTTTGCGTCCGGCAGGGGGAACGACTGCAAATCGTCGAGCGTTGCAGAGTCTGAAAGTTTGACTGCCTCAAACGCGCTTGACTGGAGTTGCCCGTATTTAACGGCGAACGTTCCGTTTACGGCAACCGCCGCGCCATGAGGAAGCGATTTTTCCCAAAACGGGCGGTTAAACGCGATGAGAGCGGCGTTTGTTTCGCCGTCCGTAACGATGATTTTCAGCGTCCGCATTTTCCCGAATCCGAACCATTCGTGTCCGGTTACGAGAAGCGCCGTATTCACTTTGCCTTTTTGAAAGTCGGAAAGGGGAACGCGCTGCCGCCGGTCGTCGTACGTTTTGGGATAGAGGGAAAGCAAGTCCGCAGCGGTAAAAACGTTGAGTTTTGCAAAGAGTTTTGACGCCGCAGGCCCTACCCCCGTAAGCGTTGAAACGGGCGATTTTATGTCGGCAAGTTTCATTTAGATGGGAATTTGAACAATCAAACCGATGATAAGACCGATTGCAAGTCGTCCGCCGATCATGAAAAAAACGAGAACCGCAATCGAAATGACAAGAGAAGTCGCATACGAAATGATTTTGCCACCGGAGAAAAAACTTGCAATCCGCATGACGGCAGGATTGATCATTGCGTCGAGGTTGTACCAAATCGAGCCGTAATTGGAGCGTCCGCGCTCGAAAAAGAGCAGCACGATGAGACGGATGATAAGCACGACGAGCAAAAATCCTGCTACCGACGAAGCGATTGACCACAACATCATTAAAATATTCGCCGCGATGCCGCCTAAATACAGCCGTCCCGTCTGCGCTGTGTGCGCGAGTACGGACGACACGACGGAAAGAACGCCGATTGCAAGCATGGGCGTAAAGTCGAATGCGCCGAGCCTGAGCGGAATGCGCCCGAAGAGGTTGAGATACGGGTCGCACAGAGCGCTTAAAAACCGCCCGAACGCGCTGTAATTGATTTGCGGAACCCACGTAATGAGAATGCGGACTATACAGATTGTCGTGTACAGCGAAACCGCGCCCACCGCCGTTCTAAATAGAAATGCTAACATAAATGCTCCGAATGCCGGTCAAAATCTTATGCCGTTTAATATAATAAAAAAACAATTCCCGTGCAAACCTGCGGGGCGGATGCGGGCGGCAAAGGAATGAGTATGAAAGATGGAGCGGAGTTGCCGCCCGCACGAGTTTTTCCATTCGGCAAAACTCGCAGGAGAAACGGCATTTTCTGGAGGTAGTAATTACGCATTATCCATCCCTAATTCTCTCTTAACCTTTCCTCCCCGCAAATCCATTCTTTCACAAACTGCAAAAGCCCGTACCCTCGTGAAATACGTACGGATTGCTTGCAGCCGGCAGCAATTCCGGCTTGAACGTCGTTCTCGCTGTCGCCTGCCATGTACGATTGCGTTAAGTCGATATTAAAGTCTTCTGCCGCCTGCAAAAGCATTCCCGCCGCGGGCTTTCGACACTTGCATTGGCATTTGTATTCGGTGCGCTCTCCTGCAAATCCCTTGTCCGGGTGGTGCGGACAAAAATACAGCGCGTCTATAAAGGCGCCTGCCTTTCCGAGTTCGGTTTCCATTTTGTTGTGAATGACGGCAAGTTCTTCAAACGTGCAATCCCCGCGGGCAATGACCGGCTGGTTCGTTACGACGATTGCAAGATAGCCGCTTTTATTGATAAGCCGCACCGCTTCCGCCGCGCCGGGCAAAAGTTCAAAGTCATCGGGCTTCGTTATAAAGCCGTTCGACTTATTAAGCGTCCCGTCGCGGTCGAGGAAAACGCATTTTTGCTTGTGCGAAAGGTTTCGCGCGCGCACTTTGCCGCTTTGGATGTCCGCCTGCGTTTCGTAGTAGCGCTCGGGCGTCCCCATGTCCTTGATATATTCGGGGGAATCGTAGGCGAAAATCTTTCCACTTTTGATATTCGGCTTGAGAACATCGCGGTCAAGGTCGACTTTTTGCGGCACGTTTCCCTCTCGTCCAAGCGATTCCGCCGCCGCTTTGAGTAACTGCGGGGAAATAATTTCTATTCCGGCATTGACGCGATTTTTGTAATACAGCCGCTCGTCCTCTTTGTTGAGCCATTGCACGACTTGGTGCGAATCCTGAGGCAGTCCGCCTTTCGTTTGAGGCGGGAGAATCTGCGTAACCAACAGCGAACTGTCGTAGGGGTGCCCGTTCGGATGGGAAAGGAGCGTCGCCCATGCGCGGTGCGCCTTATGGAATGCGATAAAGCGGTCGAAGTCGATGTCAAAAATAACGTCGCCGCAGAGGAGCAAAAAGTCCTCCGTAAGGTCAGCCATCTTAAAGAGCGCGCCGGCAGTCCCGAGCGGCTCCGTCTCTTCAAAATACGTGATGTTCACGCCGAACCTCTCTCCGTTTCCAAAATGCCGCTTAATCGCATCGCCCAGATGCCCGATGACAAGTCGAATGTCAATCAGCCCGAACGCTTTGAGGTTTTCAATTTGGTACTGCAAAATCGGCTTTCCGCAGATTTCAATCATGGGTTTGGGCACGTCGCTCCTCACCTGCGCGATGCGCGTCCCCTTCCCGCCTGCCATGATGACTGTCTTCATGTTTACTCCGGAAAAAAATGCTCTTCGACTTGGAGGCAGAGCGCGTGATAAATCGGCAGATGCAGTTCTTGAATCTTATACGTTTCCCTCTCCGGCGCGACAATCGAAACGTCGGCGAGGCGTTTGAGTCTGCCGCCGTCCCTGCCGGAGAGCGCGACGGTTTTTAGTCCCTTTGCCTTTGCGACTGCCATCGCGTAGACGATGTTTTTCGAATTCCCCGACGTGGAAATGCCTAAAAACACGTCTTCAGGCTTTCCAAGCCCGTTGACTTGCTGGGCGAACAGCGCGTTTCCGTCAACGTCGTTGAGGCTTGCGGTCATAACGGCACTGTTGTTCGTAAGCGCGACTGCCGGAAGCGAGCCTTGCAGTTTATCGGAAAGGTAGGCGCCGCTTTCTTCGTCTATTTTTGAAAGGCGGCTTAAAAACTCCGGAGACGGCGTGCGTTTTTTTACAAAACTTTTCAAAAGTTCTCCCGTGATGTGGTCGCTGTCCGCAGCGCTTCCGCCGTTTCCGGCAACAAGCAATTTGCCGCCCGCCTCGTACGACGCAATCAAAATCCGGCACGTCTCCCGAATGTCGTCCTCGCACACTGTAAGCGCCGGATAGCGTTCGATTAAATGCGTTATAAAATCCATAGTTCCTCCGTAATAGCGATTGGGAATGAGAAAGTTAGCATAAATAATGGGGACTTTCAGCAAGAGGTGGGATAATGAGGAATTATGCACTCCGAATTATAAATTCCCCCCTTACACCTGCGGAATGCCGTCAAATCCTTTCTGCAAGTCCTCTTGCGTCGGAACGTAGTCCTGCATTTTTCCGTCGTTGAATGCTTGGTACGCGGTCATGTCGAAGTAGCCGGTGCCGGTCAGTCCGAACAAAATCGTTTTTTCTTCGCCGGTTTCCTTGCACTTGAGCGCTTCGTCCATTGCGGCGCGGATTGCGTGGCTGCTTTCGGGCGCGGGTAAAATTCCTTCGATGCGGGCAAAACGCCGCGCCGCGTCAAAGACTTCCGTCTGCTTGAGTGCCCGCGCTTCAATCAGTTTGTCGTCGTAGAGTTTGGACAAAACCGCGCTCATACCGTGATAGCGCAGTCCCCCCGCGTGGCTTGCCGACGGGATAAAGTTCGATCCGAGCGTGTACATTTTTGCAAGCGGCGTTACGTGTCCCGTGTCGCAAAAGTCGTATGCAAACTTGCCGCGCGTAAGGCTCGGGCAGGACGCAGGTTCCGCCGCGATAAAGCGATAGTCCGCCTCTCCGCGCAGTTTACGTCCCATAAACGGCGAGATAAGTCCGCCGAGATTCGAACCGCCGCCTGCGCAGCCGATGATAATGTCCGGTTTTACGCCGTATTTATCGAGGGCTGTCATCGCTTCAAGTCCGATGACCGTTTGGTGCAAGAGGACTTGAGAGAGCACGCTGCCAAGCACATAGCGGTAGCCGTCTTCGGAAAGCGCGGCTTCTACGGCTTCGGAGATTGCGCAGCCGAGACTTCCCGACGTTCCGGGAAACTGCTCCAAAATCTTTTTGCCGACTGCCGTCGTGTCGGAAGGAGACGGCGTAACGGAGGCGCCGTAAGTGCGCATGACTTCGCGGCGGAAGGGCTTTTGCTCGTAGGAGCACTTGACCATAAAGACGCGGCAGTCAAGCCCGAAATATGCGCACGCCATAGAAAGCGCCGTGCCCCACTGACCCGCCCCCGTTTCAGTCGTAACGCCTTTTAATTCCTGCTCTTTGGCGTAATATGCCTGCGCAATCGCGGAATTCAATTTGTGGCTTCCGCTTGTGTTGTTGCCTTCAAACTTGTAATAAATCTTTGCAGGCGTTCCCAGTTCTTTTTCAAGACAGTAAGCGCGCACAAGCGGCGAGGGGCGGAACATTTTGTAAAACGCGCGAATCTCTTGCGGAATTTCAATCCATGCGTCGGTATCGTTCAATTCCTGTTTTGCAAGTTTCGTGCAAAAAACGTGCGACAAATCGGAAAGCGTTACCGGCTTATGCGTTTCAGGGTGCAACAGCGGCGCAGACTTTTCTTTCATCTCTGCGCGAACGTTGTACCACGCTTTGGGCAATTCCTCTTCTAAAAGGTAAATCTTATACGGAATTTCATGTTGACTCATACGAACCTCGCTTTGTGTTCTTTTATATAGAAACATCGTATCGAATTCCCTGCGAAATAGCAAGCAAAATACGAATAGCAAAACTTGTCCAACAAAACTTAATTGGATTCTCTGCCCGATAGAAATTTCCTAAATGCCGCTTCGCCGTCCATAAGCCTTATTTTAATATCAATATATAAATTTTTATATACAAAATTTATAAAAATATAGAAAACTTAAATTGAATTTTATTACCCTACCCTTCTGTCATGAACTCCGTTTACCGCACGTGTTGCCACTGAAAAAACAGTTTCGGCAGAAACATCGCTCAATCTTTCAAATCCTCGCAGTCGTTACTGAAAGCAAAATTGCCGCAGGCACAACGTAGTTTACCGTTCCAATTTCGTTATGCTATTCATGAAACCATTTTATCTGCGAGTTTTGCCGCAAGGCAAAATCTCGTGCGGGCAGCAATTCCTCTCAATCTTTCTCACTCCATCCTCCGCTGCCAGCGATTTGACTAAACAAAGGCAATCCTTTAACATTCGCTCATGTTTGCACTGAACAAATGCCTCGTAAAGTCATGCCGGAACATTGCGGTTTCGACTATCGGAGACGGCGGCAATCTGATAAATAAAGAAAATTATTGCCTCGACCATATCCCCGACCCCGGCAAAGCGCAGAAGGAAATCTACAGTTACATTAAAAATCACGACAAAATAGTCGGCTTGAACACCGCGGGGATGACCTTTTCCGGCATCGACTTGACCGAAAAGCGCTTTTACGGCTGCAACTTCATGCACTGCACCTTTACAAATCTGCATTCCGAAGGACTCCGCAGCCGCATGAGCATTTTCGACTTTGCCGTTTTCATCGACTGTACGCTCCTTAAATGCAACGTGCAGTTTTCATCGTTCTCAGGATGTACATTTTCTCATACGCTTTTTACCGGAAGCGACATGGTGCAAAACAATTTCAACGGCGTAAAATCGCTCCAGTCCTCTTTTGACGATTCGGACTTATACAATTCGCGCTTTATCGGCGCAAAACTTGTCAACACATCGTTTCGCAACTGCAACATAAAAAACACGATGTTCATCGACATTGAGCACGAAAATCTTTCATTCAAAATGTCGAATACGAACGCCGCCCTCTTCGACACAAAGGGGAGCAGACTTTTTACGGGAGCGGAAGAAAAGACAAACGGAGACGGCGCATGAAAGTCTACGTTCACTTAAATCCGCAGGGCTTTTCGAATTCCTATCTTGTCGTAAACGAAAAGACGAACGACGCGCTCCTCATCGACCCCGGGCACGTAACCGAACCGCTGATAACGCAGCTTGAAGAAAACCGCTATCTTCTTGCCGCAATCCTCGTTACGCACAATCACGGAAGCCACGTTCAAGGCTTAAAAACGCTCTCTAAAATCTATGCGCCTAAAATTTACGGCGCGGACTGGGATATTGCAGGCGACCGGACGAACGTTATTTCAGGCGACGGAAAAATCCGCGTTGCCGGCCTTTCGGTGCGCTACATCATGCTGCCCGGACACACGACCGATTCGATGGTGTACAAAATTGAAAACGTGCTTTTTACCGGCGACAGCATTTCTTCAGGTCTTCTCGGCAGCACGAACTCAAGTTATTCAAGTCAAATCTTGCGCGTTAATATAGAAGAAAAAATATTTTCCGAGCAGGATGCGACGGTCATTTTTCCCGGGCACGGCCCTCCGACGACCGTCGGAGCGGAAAAACTCTTTAATTCGGGAATGCTCAAAAAACCGGAAGAAAACCGATCGTCATTCAGCGACTTTACGCGCTGGACGGAGCATTCGTATTTGTAGGACAGGGGACTGGAAACACGCGGCGCAATCGCTTTTGCTCATCCGCACGAGGACTTAAAAACGCAGGTTTCCCAAGCAAAAAAAATCATTTTGGAGGATTCAATGGCAAAAATTACAATCAACGGACTTTTTTACAGCGATAAATTGACGGGAATCGAACGATTTGCGCACGAAATTACGCGGAGGCTCGATGCGCTCGCATCCCCGAACGAGTTTACAATCGTCCTCCCGCCGAATATGCTGGACGACATTCCGCCGTTTAAAAACCTCCGCACCGTCCGCCTTTTTAAGACGCCCGGAGCCGCCTTAAAAAAAATCAAACTCTATTTGTATCTCCTTTTTAACCCGTCCGTCTGCCTCGACTACGGAAACAGGACGCCGTTTTTCGGGCGCAACATCGTTTTCCTGCACGATATTTACTGCCGCGTCTTTCCTGAAGATTTCCGCTCCGCAAAAGACCGCCGCATTATGAAAAAAACGTGCCGAATGTATGAGCGCATCGCAAAAAACGCGCGGCTTATCTGCACCGTCTCGGAGTTCAGCAAAAAGCAGATCATGGACTATTACGGTGTATCCGCTGAAAAAATCCGCGTCATTTACAACGGCGTTGAACATATAAACGCGATTTCCGCTGACAACGGCGTTTTTGCGCGCTTGAGCAGTCTTAAAGAAAAGGAATTTTATTTTACGCTCGGAAGCCTATCTCTTCGGAAAAATCTTAAATGGATTGCCGACCATGCCGAACTCTACCCGAACGAAACTTTTGTCGTGTCGGGGACACTGCTCAAAAACCTTATTCCGCCCGAACTTCAAAAATTGCAAACGCTTTCAAACGTCATTCTTGCAGGCTATCTCAGCGACGGCGAAGTAAAAGCGCTCATGCAAAAATGTAAGGCGTTCGTCCTGCCCTCGTATTTTGAAGGATTCGGGATTCCGCCGCTAGAAGCGTTAGCCTGCGGCGCGCCCGTTATCGTTTCCAATGCCGCTTCGCTTCCTGAAATATACGGAAAATGCGCGCACTATATCGATCCGTCAAAGCCGGATGTCAACTTAGACGCGCTTTTAAAAGAGCCGCTAGCCTCTCCAGCCCCGCTTTTTGAAAAATATTCATTCGACCGCTCGGCAAAAGAGCTTTATAAAATATTGCAAGAAGTCAACACGTAATTCTTAATTCAGAATGCTTAATGAGGAGTTTTTTCCTCCGCCATGACGTTAAGTTTTGAGGTGGAAATAATGCTTAAGGCACCCTAGCCATTGTACAATCGCGCTTTTTATGCAGACCTTTCAAAGCGCAAGCCAGCGTTTTCATCTCCACTTTCCTTGCGCTTAATGATGAGACTTCACGCTAACAGACTTATTGTGTTGGACGCGATAAAAAAATCTGCATTCCGCACTACAAATTATGTATTCCCTCGTATTCTCGCACCTGCATCCCGCGTGCCGCCATCATCCCCCCTTAGTTCATGCGCTTGAGAAGGTTTTCAAGATAGACGCGGCATTCGGGGGCGGAGACTTTTTTATCCGGCTCAAAGTGTTCTCCGTCGGGAAGTTCCATAAGTTCGTTTTCAACGGAGCCGAGCACGGCATCAAAGTCTTCGGAGTCGGCAGGGACGTCCGCTACCGGCGAGGGCAATTCCGTCGCCCGATAGCGCGCAGAATATTTTTGAGCGCTGCCGGAGCGTCCTTTTTTGCTTGAGTACAGATTCCACAAAAAGCGGGCGCACTTTATGCGCGCGATAATTTCATCTTTTGCCGCCGCGCGTTTTTTTTCGCCGGAAAGGGGCGAAAGCAATCCCGCTGCTGAAGTTTTTGCGTAGAGTTGTGACTCGGAAAGTTTTTTTCCGGCGGTGTAGTTGTATAAAAGCGTGCCGGTATCCTGCGCAATCAAAAGCATTTGCCCCGCCGTAATTTCCTTTTTCTGCAAAACGGCGTTCAAGCCTTCGGACGCGCCGCCTGAAACCGCGCGCAATTCCCATGAGCGGGCGCGAAGTTCTTTGTACGAACTCCGGTAATATTCGGGGAGATCGATAAATGCCGAATCGAAATACGCCGCCGCAGTCATAAACTCGCCGCTTTTGTAAGCGGAAACTGCGTTTTCAAGCGTAAGCCGCGCCTTGTCCTGCGCGTTTTGCGCCGAATCCAAGTCGAGTTTTTGAATAGAGCCGAGCCTAAACGCAAGAATTGCCGCCGCCGTATCGTCGCGCGAAAGTTTTTTCGCTTCTTTTAGACTTGCCTGCGCGCGCGCTTTTGCGCCGGAAAGCAGTTGCGCCTGTCCGCGAAGCGCCCAAAGCCGCGCGCTTTCAGCCTTGCCCGCCTTTCCTTTTGCAAAAACGCCGTCGATATCCTCAAGGACTTTTTCGCATTCGGCATTCAACTGTTTTGAGCCGGCATCTCCGGTCAGAGCCGCACGGGCATCGATTTTGCACAATTTTTCTTCAATATTTCTGATGTCTTCAAACTGCGCGCCGCCGTCAAAGTTGACGACAACGTCCTGCAGCGTCGCGCACGAAGCAAAAAGCGACAAAATGGAGCCTGCAAAAAAAATAAACGCCGTTTTTCGCGGCAAAGCGCTTGATTTTCCAAAGTTTTTCATGATTCACATTCTATCCGTTTCCGTCTGCGCCCGCAAGTAAAGACGCAGGGCGTTCATGCCGTTTTAATCGGCAGGTTTGATTTTGCGCCGCTTTTGTGCTATAGTCCGCGCCGTATGAGTGAAACGAAATTCCAGATTGACCAGAAAATTGTCTATCCGAGCCAAGGCGTCGGACGCATAACCGATATTTTTGAAAAGCCGTTCCGCGGCGAAAATCTCCTTTACTACAAAATATATATAGAAGATTCCGACATGGTCGTTATGGTGCCGGTCAGCCGCGCAGAAGAACTCGGCATCCGCGCCATCGTTTCTGCAGAGGAAGCGGAAGCGGCGCTCGAACTTCTTTCCGACGACTTTGAACCGATTACTTCCGACTGGAAACTCCGCTACCAAACGAACCTCGATCTCCTCAAAAAAGGAAGCATTGCTGACATTGCAACTATCGTCCGCTGTCTTTACAACCGCAGCAAAGTCAAAGAATTGCCGATTTTGGAGCGCAAACTCTACGATTCTGCAAAAAAACTGTTGGAAGACGAAGCCTCTTTTGCCACTGGCAAGTCGGAAAAGGAAATAGAAGAGACGATTCATACAAAACTTGAGCCGCCGGGAGCCGCTCCCAAAGTCAAACACGTTATCGAAGATGACGACGATGAAGACGACGACTTGATGGGCGATTTGGACGACGGCAAAGACGCATCCGACGATGATGACGGAGGAGATTCAGGCTCTTCTCGCGCCCGCGATGACGACGACGACATGGACGACGGCGATGACTTCTGAAAAAGCCGGCCGCGTTGCGCTTGTCATTGCTGCTGCGGGGTCTTCCCTGCGGATGGGCAGCGAAAAAAAAGAGTACCTTCCTTTGGGCGGCGGCACCGTCCTCTCCGAATCCGTAAAACAATTCTTAAAAACGATAAGCGTGTACGCGCTCGTCATTACTGTTCCCAAGTACAACGTTGCCGGCGCTCAGCAGGCGCTTTTTTGCGACGCGGAAATCAAAACGCTTTTAAAAGATACGGAGCCTCTTTTTGTCGAAGGCGGACAGACGCGGCAGGAGAGCGTATACAATGCGCTTGAGTCTTTGTCCCGCCTTTCGCCTTCGCCTGATTACGCGCTTATCCACGACGGCGCGCGCCCCTTTGTCTCAAAGCAGATAATTTTAGACACGCTGTACGCGGCTCTTGAGTTCGGCGCCGCAGTTCCGGGCATTCAGCCGACCGATACGCAAAAGATAATCGACTCGCACGGCTTTATTTCCAAACATTTAAAACGCGATTCAATCATCGCCGTGCAGACGCCGCAAGGATTTCAATTCGAGAAACTGATAAAGGCGCACCGCAAGGCGGCAAAGGACGATACGCGCTGCACCGACGACTCTGAAATATGGGGAAAATACATCGGGCAGGTGAAAACCGTTGAAGGCAGTCCCGCAAATACGAAAATTACCTACAAGGCGGACTACGAGGGCGCCGTAACGACGGAAAAAATCTCAAATCTTAGGACCGGAGTCGGGTACGACATTCATAAACTGGTAAAGGGACGCCGTCTCGTTATCGGGGGAATTGAAATTCCCTTTGATAAGGGGGAAGCGGGGCATTCCGACGGTGACGCGCTGCTTCACGCGATTACGGACGCGCTTTTAGGCGCAAGCGGATTGGGCGATATCGGAAGTCTTTTTCCGCCGGAAGACGCTGCGTGGAAGGATGCAAACTCGCGCGATTTGCTCAAAAACGTCTGGAACCAAGTGCGCGTAAAGGGATGGAAACTTATCAATCTTGACTGCGTTATAAAACTCGAGCAGCCCAAATTCCTGCCGTTCCGGGAAGCCGTTATCAATTCGATTACGGAACTGCTTGACGCGGACGCCGACCAAATCTTTGTAAAAGCCAAAACCGGCGAAAAAATGGACAGCGTCGGACGCGGAAACGCAATTGAGGCGTGGTGCAACTGTTTACTGATGAAAGCGTGAACGCGACGGAGCGGTTACTACGAAGTCAGAATGATTGAGCCATTTTCCTTTAGAAAACGTGCGCAAAACGAGACTTGAGGCAGTCGGCATTTTTTGCGGCGGGGAAACGCTTTGTGCAGTCGATTTTAAAAGTCGAAATGTGTGATGAAAGGTGAATGAACATGGAACAACTGGGGATTGTAAAAAAAGAAGGCTCAAATTATGCGCTTTTTGAACTCAGCGGGGAATTCAACGCGCTTACGTCCGCTAATGCGCGGACGGAAATATACGGCGAAATACAAAAGCGTAACGTCGTTTTGGATTTGTCAAAGGTCGTCGAACTTGACGATGCGGCGATGGGCATCATCATGGCGGCGCACAACGACGCTGAAAAAGCGGGAACGAAATTGTATCTGCTTTCTTTATCCAACGAGGCGGACAAGGAAATTATGCGGACGGGGTTTAAAGAACTTTTCCATATCGTCAATTCGGTAACGGAGGTTATCTGATGAAGCGCAAGAGCGTTTGTGCCGTCGTGATTTTTGCAGTCGTTTCTTTTGCAGGATGCGCAAAAAGCAAGGGGACGTCCGAAGCCGATCCGCCCATTTATATAGAAGAGAACGCAGTGAAAAGTCCTCCTGCCCCAAAAGACGCAAAACTTGAAAAGTTTAAGCGCGTCTATGCAAAGATGACGCCGCGTTTCCGTTCGGAAATAAAAATTGCCGCCTCCGATATGCAGGAATTCGTTTCTGCCGTCGAAAGTTTGATTGAAAACGACACGGAAAATCTTTTGACATTCTGTTCAAAAGAAAAACTGCTTCCGTCCTCTTATGTGCCGGATGACTTGGTAAAACTTGTTTCGAACAATCTGTACGGCGTAAACCGCAGCGATTTAAGTCTTCGAAAGACTGTTGAACAGGCGCTTTCGGTTATGGCAACGGCCGCTTTGAATGAGCGGGTGTGGCTTGCCGTAAGTTCGTCCTACCGTTCCTACGACTATCAAGTGAAACTCTACGAGCGCAACGTCCGTGAGTTGGGAAAAGCCGCTGCCGATAGGGAATCTGCGCGGCCGGGGGCAAGTCAGCACCAGTTGGGGACGGTCGTCGACTTCGGCTCCGTTACGGATGCCTACGCGCGGACGAACGCGGGCAAATGGCTTTACAATAACGCCGAAGACTACGGCTGGTCGCTTTCATTTCCTGACGGCTATGAGGACGTTACCGGCTACCGCTGGGAATGCTGGCACTACCGCTACGTGGGGAAAGAAGCGTGCGCGGTTCAAAAGAAGTTTTTTAACAATGTGCAGCATTTTATGCTGGAGTTCATCGACGCGTGGAAAAACGGATGAAGTGATGGGCATACGCTCCTTGTCATGTTGCTTGAGTTTGTTGAGCGGGACGGGCGGCGGAGAAATAAAGTTTTTAAGATTTAGCGGAGTTGCCCGCTGACTTCCGACGCGATATTCAGGGCGCGGAATGTAAAATCTTCGT
>JBQNBN010000056.1:0-19086 GCA_052169915.1 Treponema sp. | reverse complement strand
ATGAAGGAGTCTCGCGGCGTCGTGGTTTAGAAAAAACTATGGTGAATGGTCATGCGGAGAGCAGCAGGCGGCGTAGA
This sequence comes from Treponema sp., assembly GCA_052169915.1. Lineage (GTDB taxonomy): Bacteria > Spirochaetota > Spirochaetia > Treponematales > Treponemataceae > Treponema_D. The sequence continues at coordinate 19,009 of JBQNBN010000056.1, read as the reverse complement.
ACGGTGTTTGGTAAATGGAACTGTATGCTGCCCGCACAAGTTTGCTATTGCAAATTTGCGGGAAACGGGGGTAGTGGGTGGCGATATGAAGGAGTCTCGCGGCGTCGTGGTTTGAAAACGCGATAATATGGTATTTATTGAGCGGCAGGTTTGAGTCGACTGATATGATGGGAAAAAACGCTTTTCCAGTCGGCATTAAAGCGCCTCCGCACGATTCTTGACGCGGAGCAGGCGGTACTCGGCGCGCTGTTGCTTGAGTGGGAGGCGGTATTGTGGGATTTGGCAGCGTCTGCAAAAAGTCGACGGCAACACGATTTTAAGGAGGCAGATTGAAAAAAATTGAAAGAAAAATGTAATTAATTATAGAATTTTGTTTATCTGCCGACTTTCTCCTGTGTGCTGCCGTATTGCTAAACAGTAAAGCTGACTATATCAAAATCAATTCTTTGATATAGAATTTCCCAGTCGTTTAATTATTTTTCAGTCAATAACCTCATTTTATGTTCCTCTATTAAAAGGATCCGTCTCTTTGGGGAAACTTACGTTCTCTTGTTTTTGTTGAGTAAAGTGCAGGCAAAAACTACAATACTTGCACTGATTTATCTCTACGGTATACCAATAGTGATAAACCCATGCAGTGATACCGTCACGCTAAAATCATTATCGATATGTATATTTTAGCGAAATTATCTTGCCGTAAAACTTTTTTGTACGCTTTGGTGAAGTATACGACGGCATGATTCCGCAGGGATTGGTAAATGGAATAATATGCATAGTATCTTTAAAATCCCCCGCATTTGCTGTGCAATCGAAAAAATGCGGTTATCATCAAAATCAATGCAATATCTGCTGTCCATATTTTCTATAGCAATGTGATACAATGTTTTCTGCATACCGTATGTTTTTTATGCTGCCGGAGTAAAATCTTTATTTCCTATTAAAAATATCCATTACATTTGACAGTACCTCATTCCTGCGATAGCACAGCGAAAATATTCGATTATTGTTCCATTTTCTTAGAAACGGTTTAAAATCTTCTAAGCAGGAGCACTACAAAAGTCAATATCATAAATTGCAATACCGTATTATGCTTACGCTCACAGTTTTTCCAAAGCCTGCGTTGCTTTCCCAGCCATGCAAAACTCCGCTCTACTCCCCATCATTGGGAAATAACCTTAAAAGTATGTAATTCATTGCGTTTGACGACTTGTACATTCATCTTCTCTCTCAAAAGTGCCTTTACGTCATCGGCAAACGGTTTTCCGCTATATCCGCCATCGCCTAAGCTGCTTTTTTCTTCCTCTAATTCTTCTTTGTTCTGCTCAAAGGCGAATAATGCCCCGTTTCTATCGGTGGCATTCGCTGGCGTTACGGCAAAAGCATTCGACAATCCTTGAGTATCGACTGCAAAGACTTTCGGAAAACGGTGCTTGCTTCCTTCCCGCCCGATGAGCCCGATCCCAAACAAAAACCCGTCGACCGCGTTATGCAGATTTTGGAAGAACAGCACAACGCCGCAGAAAAAACGCGGTTGTAAGATCGGGACAGGAGAGAAAAATAAGTTCCGTAGATTTAGAGGAGTTTCCGCCTAATTCAAAGTTTCCGTGGGAAAATAACGGATGGCAAAGAACGACGCAGGTGGTTGCTATAAGATTTGGCAGCCTTAACGGAGTTCCACCTGCTGCAAGTTTGCTAATCGCAAACTTGAGGGAAAATGGGTGACCGCCCTAACAAGTTTTCCATCGAAAACTTGCAGGAAAACGGGGTTTAATAACGGTTTTTGCGTTAGCAAAATCTCGGGCGGGCGGGAGCCTGTTGCGTCTTTCAAACGCTATTCAACATCGCCCCAAACGCCGTTTCTGCCCGAATTTGTACGCAGGCAGGGGGAATAAGGTTAGTGGATTTAGCGAAGTTCCTGCCTAATTCAAAGTTTCCGCCGGCTTCAAGTTTTCAGTAGGAAAATAACGAGCGGCAAAGAACGCAGTTTATCCGGACGGCAGAGAAATGAGTGTAAACGACAGGGTGCAGCTGCCCGCCTCAGTTCGTTTGCAGCAAACTTGAGAAAAACGCACGTTAAAGAAAGTGCAGGTTTGCAATTTCCTCATCGCTTCTTGCCGCCGCTATACAAGAAACGGCATTTGACTGCCGCGCTGCGCCGTTCGATTCCTCATTAGACTTTCACCTTCCCCAATCCACCGCCCCCTTGCTCTCCACCGTGCATTCCGTAGTTTTGTGCGGACAGCTACAAAACAAAATCCCGTAAGAAGTCCGCGATTCCGTCGTTGTTATTGGTTTTCCTCGTTACGAACCGTGCTTTTTCGCGCAGGGCTTCAAGCCCGTTGCACATTGCGACGCCGTATTCTGTTTGTAAAATCATCGATTCGTCGTTCATGCTGTCGCCGAACGCCATCGTTTTTTCTTTCGGAATCTTTAAATAGTCTGCCAGCCACAAAACGGAAGTGCCTTTGCCGCAGCCGTACGCCATAATTTCAAGAAAATACGGTTTGCTGATAAAAACGTCCGCCTTGCCCGCTAACTTTTCCTGCAAAAACGGCAAAAATTCCGCAATTTTTTCAGGCTCGGCAGGAACGACCATCTTCGGGTGTCCGGCTTTAAGGAATTCGTCAAACTTTTCTTCGATTTTTAAATGCAGTCCGCACAATTTTGAGTCTTTTTGAGTCCATTTATTGTCGACGGACGCGTAAATCGTGGACGGGTCGTAAACCTGCGCCGGAAGTCCGCGCTTTTTCGCCTCGTCATACACGAAAAGCAAAATGTCGGCAGGCACCTTTTTCGTATAAATCGGCAGCCGCTTGTGCAGGTCAAAAACGCACGCGCCGTTCGCGGCAATCAAATACCGCCCGTACTCGCTGCCGGCAATTTCAAGCGCATGCACAAAAGGCAAAATCGCATTTTCCGCGCGCCCCGAGCACAGCACAACGTAAATTCCGCGCTGCGCCGCCTCCCGCAGCGCGCTCACCGTCAGCGGCGTAATTTCAAGATCATGATTTAAGAGCGTGTCGTCCAAATCAAACGCAATCAGTTTTACATCAAGTTTGTGTTCAGGAAGTTTCATGCGCCCCAGTATACAGCCGCTTTCATACGCGGTCAAATAAAGAAATTAAAATTGAGCGCAAACAAAGTCCGTAACCGGCTTTCCGTGGTTGCATTCGCGGCAAGCAGCGAACGGCTTTCCGTTCTAAGACAAGCGCATTCTGCGAGTTTTCTGTAAAGAAAACTCGTGCAGGCGGTCTACCGGTATATCTTTCAAACAGATTTCTCCCGCCTGCAGCACCCCCGCCGCCCGCAATCGCCCGCGCTTACGTTATAACTTCGTTTCTTCCCGCAGATCTTTTATCGCTTTTACAACCGACTGCGACGCGGAATTGTACGGACTTCCGTAGTCAAGCATTTTTTCCGCCTGTGCAAAATTGCCCGTATTGATTTCGGAGGCGACTTTTCCCGCTTCCTTGTGAAAGGCCGCATGGTCGGCAAGACAGGTTTTAAAAATTGCAAGCGAACCGTATTTTTGCATTGCGCCTCCGTGCAGCCACTTGCCGAACACGCAACGGTCATCGCGCGCAATAGAATCCGCGTCCAGTTTTTCCTTCCGCGTAATCGCGCCGCGGAGCCGGAATTTCCATTCGGTATGACGGGAAATAGCGGCATCAAAATCGATTGAACCGTCGCCGCTTTCAGTAATTGCGCTTGATGCCCGCGCTTCATTCACTTTGAATTTGCTCACCTCGTCGGAAAGTCCGGTGATGCTGTCCTTATTCTTTGTCGCAAGACGATTTACTTCCTGCATCGCCTTATTGATTTGCGATACGCCGATTGACATTTCGCTGGTGCTGTCTTTGATAACGGTCGTAAGATTGTCAAGTTTCGACAATTCCGACGCGACGCCCTTACTGCCCGCCATCATCTCGTCCGAACTGTTTTTGACCGCCGCCGTTACCATGCTGATCGTTTTAATTGCGCCGAGCACTTCGCGGCTGCCGTTTTCCTGCTCGCGCATGGCTCCCGTCAACTCGGCGCTCATACCGCGCACATTTTCCGACAACTGAAAAATCGCATTAAACTTTTCTTCGACCGTTTTAGACGACGATGAAAGCCCCGAAATCTCGTCCCCAAGTTTTTTAAGCGTTTCGGTAATCGCCTTGTCCTGAACGCCCGCTTCTTCGGCAAGTTTTCGGATTTCATCGGCGACGACTGCAAAGCCCTTCCCTGACTCACCGGCATGCGCCGCTTCGATGGCAGCGTTCATCGCAAGCAGGTTCGTTTGTTCGGCAATATTTTGAATGACGTTGCTCGCTTCAATCAAACCGCCGGACGCTTCGATAATCTTTTCCGTTACCGCAGCCGACGACTGCATTGTCATCCGTCCTTCCGACGTGGTTTCCGCCAGCAGTTTGACCATTTTGTCGCTTTTTTCAAGCGACTTCGTAATCGAGGCGATGTTTGCGACCATTTGTTCGACAGACGCAGAAGATTCTACGATAGACGCCGACTGACTTTCAATGCTCGTATTCAGCAATTCGATTGTGTTGATGATATTCGTAATCGTTCCCGTCGTTTCCGTTACGCTTTGCGACTGGACAAGCGCCTGATGCCGCACGCCGTCGATATTCGCGCTGATTTGATTAAGTGCGCTTGCCGCTTCAGTCATGTTTGCCGAAAGTTCTTCGCCGAATTCCTGCAAAACCACCGAGTGCGCACCGATTGTCCGTATCGCCGTCGCAATTTTTTTGATAGTCCTGTTGAAATACTCGGCGACTTCGGTCAATTCGTCGTTGCCGGAAACGGGAAAGCGCACCGTCAAGTCCCCGTTGCCCTCCGATATTTTTTGCAGCGCGCCGACCGTGTGTTTCAGCGGACTGACCATTTTGACTGCCATAAACAGCGTCGCCAGAAGTACAATGCCAAGAATCGTTGTGGAAATGGCGATAAGCGTTATGCGCAGCGTTTGAATGTCCTTGAACGCGGTTTTTACCGGCGTTTTTACGACGACCGTCCAGCCGTTGCCTTTCATCGCCGCGTGCGCGGCAATATAGTCCACGCCCTGATAGGTGTAGCGCCCGATAGTCCCCGCCGGAGTGTTCAAGGCGTTTTTCGTAAATTCCGCCATAGACGCCCATGAAGAATCGCGCGCGCTTGCTTCAATGGGATTAAACTGGTTTTGCACAAGAGAAACGTCGGCATGGGCTATCGTTTTTCCAGTCGGCCCGAGCACGTAACATTCGCCGGTATTGCCGATGACGATATTTTTTATCGCCTCGCAAAACTGCAGGCCGGAAACGTCGCAGGCAAGCACGGCGGTAACGTTCCGGCTGTCGTCGTAAACCGGCAGGGCAAACGTGATGTGCAGGTTGTTTTGTCCGTGCGATACGTGCGGTTCGGTAACGGCAGGAACGCCGCTCAAGGCTTGGCGGTACCACTCGTCGCTTCCGACTGCGGTAACGGTTCCGTCGGCATCGTATTGTTTTCCTTCCAAGTCGCATACGGAAATGTCTTCGACATGGGAGCCGAATGACAATTCCTTTGTCAAAATCTGCGCTTTTTCCGTAAAGGGGACGGCTGGATCCTGCAGGACGGGAAGGCGCGACAGTCCCTGAAAGAATGCAAAAAAGCCGTCGCCCTGCATGTCGAGCAGTTCTGCAATGTACAGAGCGTTATCCGACAGATGCGCTTCAATCTTTGCTGCAATCGCTTTTTTTGAAATCCTGATTGCAGAGACTTCGAGTATAACGCCTGCCGCCAAAAACAACGAACCGAAAAACAGCGCAACTTTTGCGCGGATGGAAAACCGTAATTTCATTGATATGTCCTTAGAGTACAAGATTATATGACGTTCGGAGATGGGGAGTAGGTCTAACTTTTGCTTCTTCACTCCGTCAATTTCAATTTTATAGCAGACATTACCGTTCTTCAAGTGGGGAGAAAGAATAATGGGGAATAGGGGGAATTAGTAATGCGGAATGCGTAATTCGGAATTGAGGCGGTGGAGGCGTCGCGTTACGCAACAAGTTTATGGGAAGGGAAAGGTAAGGAAGTCGTCCGCATTTGAACGGTCAAAAAGAATTGAACAAAACCTGACTCCTTTTGTATAATAAACCCGTTCTGAAACTTCAGTTTCGGAACGGGTTACTTTGAAATGAGATGTTTAAAGCCGTGCTATTTCAACGACTTTAAACTCGTCAACCTGAGCGATAACGAAGTTATCGAACAAGTTGAATGTTTCATATTATTGAGGAGCTGAACCGAACATGCGGGGCAGTCGATTGTCTTGGCCAGTCGGTCTGCCGTCGGCACGGAATATTTACAGAGATGCTGCAAGCGGCAAGTTAAACGATTAAAGGCTTAAAAGCTCCGTTCCCATAGCAAACGGGAGCAAAAAAAGTCTCCTGCCGGAGCTTAAGCCGGTTAGTCCGAAGCGTAAGGAACACAAATGTCTACTATTATACATACGTTTATTAAAAAGCATGATTGGCAGCTTAAGGCGCACTCCGCGCGCAAAGCGGGTATCGCATTCCTTGCATTTCTTTTTATTCCTCATATTTTCCATGCAAAAACGAATTCGGAAGCTTTCGTCGGCGCGGGCGGCAAGTTTTATTTTCCGTCGCTGCCGCTGCAAACGGACTACACGCCGTGGTTCGGCGGCGGCGGTTATCTTGAAGGCGGATTTGAGTTCAAGGACTTTCAAGCGGATATTTCCGCCTCGTTTGCGCAGTTTTCAAAAAAGGAACGTTTTGCGGGCATGGGAGAAGCAAAAATTGCGCTCGGCGCCTCGTACCTCATTCGTACAAAACACATCGCCCGCTTACCCGCGTGGGTTAATTTACGCCCGCATTTAAGCATTTTCGCCGATTTTTATTCCGCGGAATTTTATAAAAGCTCCATCGGGCTCGGAGAAAACCCGATTTTATTCGAAAACGGCGTAACAGGAGGCTTTGCGCCGGGCTTTTTTGTCGACTTTCCAAATCTTCTCAGCATAAAAGGACAAAAAATCGTTCCGACCGTGGGACTGGAAGAAACGTTCCGTTTTGACAGAAACGGGGGACTGTTCACGGCTCCGGTATTGAATGCCGGCGTTAGAATTTTCCCGAAGTGTCCGCCCAAGTCTAAAGCGATTGACGCGGTATCCGAACCTGCCGAATTCAAGCTGCCGCCCCCTAAGCTGAAACCGGAACCGGAACCGCAGCCTCCCCAGCCGACGCCCGAACAGCCTCCGTCTCCGCAAAAGCTTCCTGACGTTCCGTTTATTTTGTTCGCGCCAAATGTCGCAAGCATTGCAACTCTGCCCGCCGCACAAAAATCCCGCGCAATCGAATCGCTTGATGAAATCGCGCGGATATTAAACGCCTATCCCGATTTTGCTCTCAATATTTTAGGCTACGCCCACAATATTTCAGGCACCGACGAAGAAAATGAAAAAGAATTGCTTCCTTTGTCGCAGAGCCGCGCCGACTCCGTAAAGTCGGAACTTGAAAAACGAGGCATCGCAGGCGCTCGCTTGAATGCGCAAGGAATGGGCGCCGGCTCCTCTCCCCTAACCGCCGGCTGGAAAAACCGGCGCGTAGAGTTTGAACTGATTAAGCGGAATTAGCTGCTGCTTACCGTTATAAAGACGGCGGCGGCAAAGGAGGTTTGCTTCTTTGCTGCAAAGGAATCGTAAACTTCTTTAGCAAGCGCCGTCTGTCATGCTCGGTGTCGCAGCAAGCAGGGGAATTTGCTAATTCGTGATGAGGAATGTGTAATTGCTGGCGGCTCTCCTCTTTATCCGTCAAATCCCGTTCTCTGCCGCCAGCAGCAATTCCTCATTCCGCATTATATATGCTATACTCCGGCGCATTACGCAGTCGCTGGGACTTGCGGAACGGATTTTATACAATCGAAATGAGGAGTAAACATGGTTATCAAACCGATGATTCGAAGCAACATCTGCATAAACGCGCACCCCGTCGGATGCGCAAAAGAGACGGAAAATCAAATTGCGTACGTCAAAGCGAAAAAAGCGGAACGCGGCATTAAATCGGCTGCGGAAGGCGGAAAGGGGCCGAAAAACGTGTTAGTGCTCGGCTGTTCGACCGGCTACGGGCTTGCAAGCCGCATTGCCGCCGCGTTTGAGTACGGCGCGGATACGGTCGGCGTGTCGTTTGAAAAAGCCGCGACGGAAACTAAAGGCGGAACTCCCGGCTGGTACAACAACGAAGCGTTCGACCGCGCGGCAAAAAAAGCGGGACTTGTGTCAAAAACTTTCAGCGCGGACGCGTTTTCCCACGAAACGCGGAAACTTGTTATCGAGGAAGCGAAAAAACTCGGTAAAAAATTCGATCTTGTCATTTACAGTCTTGCAAGTCCTGTCCGCACGGATCCCGACACGGGCGTGCTGTACAAGTCCGTGATAAAACCGCGCGGAAAACCGTACAGCGGCATGGCAATCGACATTTTGACGAATTCTTTGAAGGAAAGTTCCGCGGAGCCTGCGACGGAGCAGGAAGTTTCTGACACGGTAAAAGTCATGGGCGGAGACGATTGGCGCATTTGGATAAAGCAATTGACGGCTGCCGGCGTGCTTGCGGATGGCTGCCGCACGATTGCCTATTCGTATATCGGGCCGGAATTGAGCCACGCCATTTACCGCGACGGCGCAATCGGGCAGGCGAAAAAGGATTTGGAGCAGGCGGGACTTGACCTCGACAAGGAATTGAACGCTGCGCTCGGCGGGAATGCCTACGTTTCAATCAACAAGGGACTGGTAACGCGTTCAAGCGCAGTCATTCCGATTATATCGCTTTACCTTTCGATTTTGTTCAAGGTGATGAAAGAAAAAGGTACGCATGAAGGCTGCATTGAACAGATGGAGCGTCTTTTTGCCGAACGGCTTTACACCGGCGCGGATAATTCTGCGGAAGAAGTTCCCGTTGACGGCGAGCACAGAATCCGCATTGACGACTGGGAACTTGAGCCTGACGTTCAAAAAGAAGTTAAAAAGCGTATGGAAAGCGTTACAAACGAAAATCTTGCCGAACTCGGCGATCTTGCCGGTTACAAACACGATTTTCTTGCGACAAACGGTTTTGACATCGACGGCGTAGACTACGCCCGCGACGTTGCAAAGATGGATTCGCTTGATTTTTAGCCGGATTTGAACAGTCCTATTGAATAGAAAACGCCGCTGCAGGAGACGACTTGCGGCGGCGTTTTTGTTTTGCAGCAGGACGGCGGGCGGGAAGTCGGCTAAATCCGTCAAGCATATTTCTCCCGCCGGCAGGCAAGTTTGCGGTAATGAGCACCGAGGAGAATGCTTGCGGGCGGCAACTCTATTGCGTCATTCAAACGCCTTTTTTACCGCCCAACGTTCGCCTTAAAAGAAAATAAGTCCCGCAATGCCGAGCGGGATGAGATAGACGGCGAACCAGTCAAGCCGTCCTTTTTTGATGATTTTCATCAGCGCCGAAAGCGCGATATAGCCTGAGAGGAATGCCGCCGCGCAGCCTGCAATGACGGGGACAGCGCCGACGGCGCTTCCCACTTTGTCAAAGTCCTTGAGTTCCAGTACGAAGGCGCCGAGTATCGCGGGAATCGATACGATAAACGAATATTCTCCGGCGGAAGCGCGGTCTAAGCCGCCGAACAGCGCGCCTGCAATCGTGGAGCCTGAGCGCGAGATTCCTGGAAGCGTTCCCAATCCCTGCATAACGCCGATTATCGCGGCTTGAAGAACGCTTATTCCCTTCGATACGGGGCGGGCAGGGCGTTCCTGAGACGCTGCGGAGTTGAAAGTGGTTCCGGTTTTTGCGCGGCGCTTTTCAATGAACGCGGACAGGATAAGCAGTCCCGCCGTAACGATAAATCCCGCCGCCGTAACTTTGAGGCTCAAGTCGGGAATGAGTTTACTCGTAAAAACGCCGATTGCGCCGGTGATAAACGTCGTTACAAAAACGGCGATTATCGTCCGCCTGCCGCGCTCATCGCTTCCGGAAAGTGCGTCTTCGTCTCCGGCGTCCGCGTTTCCAGTCGCACTTTTGCGCAAAACCCACCGCCATAAAACGGCGAACAGTTTTGCAATCGTCGTTCTAAAATACAAAACGACGGCGGCAAGCGTTGCAAGGTGCAGCACGACGTCGAACAAAAGCGGCACGTCGTCGAGCGCAAGTAACTTTTGCATGGCAGCAAGATGCCCCGATGACGAAACGGGTAAGAATTCGGCAATTCCCTGCACAATTCCCAATACGATTCCTTGAATGACAGTCATAATTTTTTCCTTTTCGACTTTATCGATTTATTTTATTGATTGGATTTATTTTTCGTTTTCCAAAAGCGTTTTGCATTCCTGCAAATGCTTCATTTTATCATCGTCGACTGCAGGATAGCGCGGATTTATTTTTTCAAGCGCGTCCGCCAAAATCTCCGACACGAGGTAGCGCGTATACCATTTTTGGTCGGCGGGCAGCACGTACCACGGACAGTTTTTAGTCGCCGTGTTGTTGACCGCCTCCTCGTACGCTTCTTGATACTGCTCGAAAAACGCCCGCTCCTTTATGTCGCTTGCGGAAAACTTCCAATTCTTTTCCGCGTAGTCAATGCGTTCCAAAAAGCGCTTTTGCTGTTCGCGCTTTGAAAGATTCAAAAAAATCTTGACGATTGTCGTCCCGCTTCCGTACAAGTATTTTTCCCACGCGCAAATGTCTTTGTACTTTTGCCGAATGTAATCGCCGCGGAGCGTCCGCTCGGGCGCGCGGTAGGACTTAAAATATTCGTGGACTTTGACGACGAGCACTTCTTCGTAGTAACTGCGGTTGAAAATGCACATTTTTCCGCGTTCGGGCATTTTGCGGTGATAACGCCATAAAAAATCGTGGTTCGCTTCTTCTGCAGTCGGCACGCGGAATGAACACACGTCAACGCCCTGCGGATTGACGGTCGCCATGACGCGCTTTATCGTGCTGTCCTTGCCCGCGGCGTCCAGCGCCTGTAAAACGATGAGCACCGCCTCGCGCGAATCGGCGTACAATTTTGCCTGCAAGTCGGAAATGCGGCTCAAGTTTGCAAGCGTCTTTTTTACAATCGCCTTTTTTTCGCCGTCGCGCCCGTTAGAATCCGTCGGCGTATTCCGAATGTCGAATTTTTTTGTCCCGTCAAACGTGTATTCGTTGAGTTTTCCCATAGCGTCCGCCTCTCTTCCGTGATTTTGTGCGATTATATACGCCGCGTCTTCATTTGCCAACTGAACGCCGCAGGCGGCATAGAAATCGGTCTGAAAGATTTAACGGAGTTGCCGCCTGCCCGAGTTTATCCACACTCCTTTTAGGAGTGTGGATAAACTCGCAAAAAAAGGGAGTTTGCGGGTTGTGTTGTTGGGAAGCCGTAGTTTTCTTGTGGCGCATAGCGGCGGGCGGTAATGCTGCGACGGAACAGTTCTGAGACGGAAAGGAGATAACGGGCGGAAGGTAATCCTGCGCCGGATTGCAGCGGAAAGGGCTGAAAGCCGTTGGAGCGGAAAGCCGGTTACGAGGAGCGTTTGCGCCCGAAAGAGAAAGGATGAGGGCAGTAATCGGTCATAAGAGGATTTTGTGAGCCTTGACAGGGGTATAATATTTTTTACCATACGGGAAATTCATTTGTGGAAAGGAATCCTATGAAAAAGATTATTTTTTTGTATGCAGTCTGCCTGTCTTTTGCCGCTACTTCTCTCCTTTGGGCGGCGGAGGGGCAGCCGGCGGGAAAACCCGGCTCGTTTGAAAACGCCGCGCCGAATGCGATGGCGGACGTTCTTGCGCTCGACGCAAAATTAAAGCCGTCCGACAAGGAGTTCGTGATTTACTACGTCCGACCCGACAAAGATTACGGAAAATGGGCGTTGTGGCTGTGGGCGTCTCCGGGCGGGGACGGAAGCGCAGCATGGCAGTACACGCAGAATTGGAAAGTCGAAAACGGAATCGGCTATATGCGTTACCGGCTGGACGGCTCGGACTCAGGCGGCATTCGATTTGTGTCTGAAAACGGGAAAGTCGGCATGATTGTCCGGCAAAAAGACGAATGGAATAAAGACGGCGCCGAAGACCGGATATGGGACGTGAACGTTTCAAAAAAAGTCGCCGTGTTTTCAGGGGACTCGGCGACGTATGCGGCGGCGGAGTATAAGCCGTCGATTGCGTCCGCAGAACTTGCCGCATTAAATAGAATAGAATTGACGCTTTCGGGTAAGTACGGGCTTGACGTCGACGGCGGCTCATCCGGTTTTTCCGTCGTTACGGCGGCGGGGAAATCGTATCCTGTCGCAAAAACGTACAATTCGCTTGCGCCGTCCAATCCGCTGGACAATATGACGCGGAACGTCTCCGTCGTTCTTGCGGAAAACGCCGGCATCGCCGATTCGCTTATCGTAAAACACGCGGCTTTCCGCGCGGACGCCGTCGTCAGCAATGCGAAACTTGCGGTAAAAACGGCGGAAGCGCAGTCTCCTTCCGCGGACGTTGAACTCGGCTGCGTTTACGCGGACGGGAAAGCCGTATTCAATCTTTGGGCGCCGACGTCATCTTTTGCCTCTCTCAATTTGTATAAAAACGGCGCCGCCGATAAAGCGGACTATACGGTCGAGATGAAAAAGAATGAAGCAAACGGCGTGTGGAGCGCGGAATTCAGTCAAGTTGACCCCGACGGAATGTTTTACGACTTCACGCTGCATAATTCAAAGGGAATTGTTACCGTGCTTGACCCGTATGCGCGTTCGATGAGCGCAGACAGAAAACGCGGGGGCGCGGGCAGGGCTGCAGTCGTCAATCTTGAAAGCGATAAGGCGGGAAAGGCGGACGCGCCGTTCGTAACGCTTAAAAAGCGCGAGGACGCCGTCATCTATGAAGTTTCCGTCCGCGATTTTACGATCAGTCCCGATTCCGGCGTAAAAGCCGCGCCCGGAACGTATAAAGCGTTTATAGAAAAGATTCCGTATTTGAAAGAACTCGGCGTTACGCACGTGCAGCTCATGCCCGTCGTCAATTTTTTAAACGCCGATGAAACGAATAAGGCGTACGAAAACGCGGGAACGGTGAGCGGCAATAATTATAATTGGGGCTACGATCCGCACAATTATTTTACGCCTGAAGGCTGGTTTGCAACGGACGCCGCCGACCCGTACTGCCGCGTCCGCGAGTTGCGGGAATTGATAAACGAATGCCACAAAGCGGGTTTGGGCGTTTTGCTCGACGTCGTTTACAATCATCTGGGCGATATGCGCATTCTCGACGACATTGTGCCGGGCTACTACTTCCGTTTGGATGAAAAAGGCGCGTGCAAGTCGAACTCCGGCTGCGGAAACGACACGGCGACCGAGCGCAAGATGATGAAGCGCCTTGTCGTCGACTCCGCGAGTTATTGGGTGAAAAATTATAAAGTCGACGGGTTTCGATTCGATCTTATGGGCTTGATGGAAGCGACTTCCGTCCTTGACGCGTACGCCGCCTGCGCAAAAATCAATCCGTCCGTGCTTTTTGAAGGCGAAGGCTGGAAAATGTACAACGGAGAGAAAAATACCGCGGGACTGGATCAAAATTATATGCTCAAGACGGACAAGGTTGCCGTTTTCAACGACGAGTTCCGCGACGCGCTCAAGGCAGGCGGCTTCAACGAAGCGGGGCGCGGTTTTATAACGAAAAAGGCGGTTGACTCCGACCGGCTTTTCAACAACGCGACGGGGCGTCCGACGTCAAATTACCGCGCCGACCAGCCCGGCGACAACGTGCAGTATATCGTCTGCCACGACGGACTCACGCTGCACGATTCGATTGCGCACAATCTTAAACTCGACGAGAAAAAGGACGTCAAAGAGATTGTGCAGCGCATAAAACTCGGGAATTTTTTTTGCATGACGTCGCAGGGAATCGCCTTTCTCCACGCGGGACAGGAGCGCGGACGCACCAAACCCAACGTCAAAGGCGCGCGCACGGAGACGGTCGGAGACTTTGTCCGCAACAGTTACGATTCGTCGGACAATATCAATCAAATTGTGTGGACGCTGACTCCCGACTATCAAAATCTGTTGGACTACACAAAGGGACTTATCGCGCTCCGCCGCGCGTATGACGTTTTCCGCGTTGGCAGCGCAAAGAAAATCGCGAAAAACTTTAAGAAAATCCCGACCGATGACGAGTTTGCGTTCGGTTATATTGCAAAACACGCGGACGGGAAGTGGATTGTCGTCGTCAATGCGGGTGAAAAGCCTGCAAAAATAAACGCTGGCATTCCGCTTAAAAGTGGTGTAGTATACGTAGACAGGGAGACGGCGAACGCGGACGGCATAAAAGAGCCTGTCGGCGTAAAAATCGACGGGAAAAGCGTTATGCTTGAGCCTTTGACCGCCGCCGTTATCCGCGTGTCTAAATAGGGAAATTACAATTGCTTGCAATTGTATAAATATTTTTGGAGGAAAGAATGAAAAAACTTATTTGCGCAGCTGCAGCGGTGTCGCTGGCTGCAACGATGGCGTTCAGCGCAAGCAACGCAAAATCCGCGTCTATTTTGGTGTGGGAGTCCAACGGCCCGGAAAAGGAATTTATCCAGTGGGCTATCAAGGAATTCCGCTCGATGCCGGAAAACAAACGGATTAAAATCACGTATCAGCCCGTTGAGTCCACCGATTCCCGTTCTAAAATCGAACTTGACTGCCCTGCAGGAGTGGGCGCGGACGTTTTTGTCGCTCCGCACGACCATATCGGCGCGCTGGTAACCGGCGGACACGTTCTTCCGATTGATGACGGCGCTTCTTATCTTTCAAGTTTTATGGCAAGCTCAGCCAAAGCCGCTTCTTACAACGACGGCAGCGGAATGAAATACTACGGCTATCCGCTCGGATTGGAAACGTACGCGCTTTTTTACAACAAAGCGCTCATCAAAGACAACGAAGTGCCCAAGACGTGGGAAGACGCGATCGCCTTTGCAAAAAAGTTTAACAATCCGGCGGAAAATAAATACGCGCTTGTCTGGTCTGTTGCCGACGGCTACTACGGCTATATGTTTATGGAAAGTTTCGGCGCGCCTTTGTTCGGTCCCAACGGAAACGACCGCAAACAGCACAACTTGAACAGTCCCGCCGCAATCAAAGGTTTAACGTATTTCCAGAACCTTAAAAAATCCTTGCTGCCCGTAGAAGCGGCGGATGCATCCGGAGACTTCTGCAATGCGGAGTTTACGTCCGGCAAAGCGGCGATGATTATCACCGGCCCGTGGTCGATTAAAACCTTTGAAAAAGCGGGCGTCAACTTCGGTATTACGACGCTTCCGGCGTTCCCGGGCTCCGATAAACCGGCGACATCGTTCTCCGGCGTGCGCCTTGCGTTCGTCAGTTCGTACTCGCAGTATCCCGAAGCGGCAAAAAGTTTTGCAAAATTCCTTACGTCAAAGAAGGCTTTGGAAAAACGCTTTGAACTGACTGGACAGATTCCGCCGAGAAACGACACGACGACGAATACGCCGCGGAGCAATCCGTTTAAAGAGCAGTTGAAAACGTCAACTCCGATGCCGACAATTCCGCAGCTTGGAACGTACTGGTCTGCGATGGGTTCGGCTTATTCAGGAATTTGGAACGGCGACGACGTAAAGAAAACGCTCGACGCTGCGGCCGGCGCAATGGAAAGCGCAAAATAAATAGACCTATTCGATAACGGAGTTATCGAATAGGTTGGCGAGTTCTAAACCGTGTAAATAGCACGATTTAGAACGTCATATTTCAAGGTAACCTGTTCTGAAACTGAAGTTTCCGAACAGGTTTAATGAAAGTCGCATACGCCGTTTGACAGTCGACGCGCGTGCGCCTTTTTTCTTAAAAACCGTATGTTCAGGCTTCCTCTGAGCATACGGTTTTCCATTACTGTTAGGAGTATTGAATGAATAATACTGTAGACCGGAAAACGCTTGAAAAAGCGCCCATCGCTTCAATGTGCTTTATGGGCTTAGGTCAAATTCTGTACTTAAAACAATATGTGCGCGGAGCCTTGTACGCCCTTGTGGAAATCGCAATGCTGTGCGCTGTTATTTTCGGTACGAAAAAGATTATTCCGGCAAACCAAAGCGACGCTGACGACATGCTCGGTCTTCCCGACATTGTTGAAATGACGGAATATCTGGAGGAGCAAAACTATCCTAAAATCGACGGCATAAAAACGGCGATGGCGGCGGATATGGAGACATTCCTTAAAAAATACGCTCCCGACGCCGCTGCGGATATAGATGACTTTGAAGACGTGTACGCGGTTGAAGATGCCGTATACGATCTTGATGATGAAAAAGCAATCGACAAGTTCGATAAACTTGAACGCAAATATTCAACGCGGCTTGCAAAAATCTACGCGCGCATTTCTCCGGAAGATTTTGACGCCAATTATAACGCGCGCGACGACGTTTCGCGGCGGTCGGTAAAACGCGGCGTCCGGACGACGGCGTACCGCGCGTGGTTCCGCGGGCCTATCGTAACGTCCATTGCGGGGCTTATCACGCTCGGCAGCGTGCAGGATACGCAGCTTTCGTCGTTCAAAGACCACTCAATTTTTATGATGATCAACGGCATTCTGGCGCTGATTATGATTTCGTTCTTTGTCTTCCTTTATATACTGAATATAACGAGCGCCAAAAACTCCGCCTCGCGGATTTTGAAAAACGGACGCTTCCCGACTTTAAAAGAAGCGCAGAACGACATTTCGCAAAACTCCTTTGCGACAATCGGCATTGCGCCCTCCGTCGTAATGATTGCCATTTTCTGTCTGGTGCCGCTTTTGTTTTCCGCGCTCGTCGCGTTCACCAATTATTCGTCGCCCGACCATATCCCGCCGAACAATCTTGTCGACTGGGTAGGGCTTGAAAACTTCGGAACGATGTTTTCATCCAATTTAAGCGGCGGAATGTGGGCAAAAGCGTTCGGCTACACGGCGGCATGGACGATCGTCTGGGCGGTATTCGCAACGTTTACCTGCTTTTTCGTCGGATTTTTCTACGCGTTCGTTTTGCAGGACAAGCGAATCGTCATTCCCAAATTTTTCAGAACCGTTTACATATTCCCGTACGCCATTCCGCAAATGCTCTCGCTCTTTGTGTGGGCGAATATCTTAAACGGCACCATCGGGCCCATAAACAGAACGTTCCAGTTGCTCGGACTTATCTCTTCGCCCATTCCGTGGCTTTCAAGTCCGATGATGGCAAAATTCTCTCTCATTTTCGTGAATATCTGGATCGGATTCCCGTACAGTATGATTCTTACAACCAGTTCCATGACGGCAATTTCCAATTCCCTGTATGAAGCCGCGGTTATCGACGGCGCGTCAAAGTGGGAACAGTTCAAGAGCATCACCTACCCGCTTGTTATGTTCCAACTCAAGCCGACTCTCATCATGCAGTTTGCCGGAAACATCAACAACTTCGGCGCGGTGTTTTTCTTGACAGGCGGCGGGCCGAATATGCCGCAGGCAGGCTTAACCACCGTAACGAACTGCGGCGCAACCGACTTGCTCATTTCGTGGATATTTAAACTGACGATGAATACTCCGCAGCGGTATAATCTTGCTTCCGTGCTTTCCCTGCTCGTGTTTGTCGTCCTTGTTCCGTTCGCTTTGTATAACTTTACCAGAACAAAGTCTTTCCAAGAGGGTCAAGTATGAAAAAACATATAAACAATACGACGCCTGCCGGCGTTATCCTCAATCTCATATTGATTATCAACGTGATTTTGGTGCTGTACCCCGTGCTTTTTACCATAAGTTCATCTTTGACGCGCTCAAACTCGCTTGCGGCGACTTCCGTCATTCCGTTTACGGACGAACACGACGAATCGTACACGGTTGAAAGCGACGGCGGCACGGTTACCAAAGTGCGCACGTCTTTTACATTCAAAAAGCCCTCGCTCTACCAGTACCGCAGACTTTTGACGGGGCCGGATGATTTGGTGAAGGGCGAGACGAACGTACGCGGCACGAATTACAAACGCTGGTACTTGAACACGCTGAAAATCGCCTGCATGAATACGATTATCACGGTTTTTGTGTGCAGTACGGCGGGCTACATTTTTTCGCGCTTCAGTTTTGCGGGACGCAAGCAGTTGATGGCGTCGATGATTGTGCTGCAAATGTTCCCGAGTTTTATCGGAATGGTTGCGACCTACGTCATTTTGTGGAAGTTCAACGCGCTCAATACGCTGTGGGGGCTCGTCTTGGTCTATTCCGCCGGAAGTATTCCGTTCAACTCCATGCTGATGAAAGGATACTTCGACACAATGCCGAACGACATTGCGGAGGCGGCGTATATCGACGGCGCCTCCCCGCTCGGCGCGTATCTCCGCGTCATCCTGCCGACGGCAAAACCCCAACTCGTTTTCCTTGGGCTGACAAGTTTTACCGGTCCGTGGATGGACTTTATTTTCCCGCGCATGATTTTGCGCACGGACGATAAAAAGACGCTTGCCGTCGGCTTATACGAAATGATAAGCGGACGCGCCAACGACAACTTCACGATGTTCGCCGCCGGCGCGATTCTTGTTGCCGTCCCGTTTACAATTTTGTTCATGGCGGGACAAAAAACGCTTTTGATGTCGCTTGCAGGCACGAGCGGCAAAGAATAAACTTTTTTCCACCGGCGCAAAACTATTGCGTACTGCAAGATTTTGCCGTATGGCAAAATCTTGTGCAGGCGACAACTTCTCTAAATCCTTCAAGTTTCATTCTCCGCCGCCTGCAGTTTTTGCCGATTTGCACACCTTTCCGCTTATATAAAAGCGGAGGCACAATGAGTACAAGCGCAACAATCTATCTTGCGTCATTCTTTAAGCCGGTAGAGTATAAATTTGTTTGCAAGAATCGGACTTTATGTCCGATTCTTGAGGCGGACTCACGAAAAATTTTATGCTGAAGAATGAATAAAAAATGTCCGCCGGATGACTTTATGTTCGGCACAATCATGAAAAACGAGCCTATTTGCCGCGGCGTATTGGAGAGATTACTGCGAATGAAGATTGGTAAAATCGAAT
>JBQNBN010000055.1:0-19388 GCA_052169915.1 Treponema sp. | reverse complement strand
AAAGCAGAGGAAAGCACGGAAAACCTAAATAAGAATGTTAATAGGAATGTTAATGGGAATAAAGAATGTCCCGCCTCCGCACCGCCGGAAACTGAAAAACCCGCGCAGAATGCAGAAAAATCCGTACCGGATTTTCCGCCCTCTTCTCCCATACAAACACACAACGCAGACGGCAAAGGGGGAAACGCTGAACAGTCGACAGTGGACGGCAAAACAAACGCCGCGCGAAAAACAAAGCCGCCCATAACAGGCGAGCCCTTGCGCCTTGCCGAGTTATTGCGCGACCTGCACCAAAAAATAGACGCCGGCTATTCTCCCAATCCCCGCCATGTTGAAATATGGGCACAAGACATTGAAAAACTCAACCGCATAGACAATCGGGATTATGCGGAAATAGAGCGCGTCATCCGCTGGGTAAAGACCGACGGGAACTTTTGGTTTTCAAACATCGAAAGCGGCGGAAAATTACGCGAGAAATATTCGCGCCTGTTTATTCAAATGACTCAGGATAAAAAAATCCGTTCGAACAAAAGCAGCGCGATTGACAAAAGCGGGGTTGATACCGTCGACCTTGAAAACATTGAAATCCCGTTTTAGGAGACGAATATGACAGTGCAGACGCAGAAAAAAAAGCCTGATATTCAATCTCTTGCTCAACATCCCATGTTTGCGGCATTGAAAGCCGTAAAAAAAATGAGCGAGGCGGAACTCGACCGTCTTTGTAAAAAAATGGAGCGGGAGCGCGAAGCGGAGCGAGAGGCGGAGCAGCGCATTCTCAATCAACAGAGGTATGAGCAATCCGGCGTTCCCAAAAAGTTTTTTCCGCATTCGATAGACACGTACAAAGCGCGCGACGCTTTTCAAAAGTCGACAAAACAAACCGTTTCCGCATATATCGCGAATGCGGATAACAGAATGCTTTTATTGTGCGGCAACAACGGGACGGGAAAATCGCACTTAGGCTGCGCGGTAATCCGAGAATGCGGCGGTATTTATGTTTCGTCGTTTAAGTTGTGCGTCGAATACGAATCGGGAGCCGACTTCAAATCGAAGCGCACAAAACTTGAAGTGCTTGATTTTTACGTAAAACAAAAAATGCTCGTCATCGACGAAGTAGGACGGTTTACCGACGAAAAGACGGAAAAAACGATTATTCCGGCAATAATAAATATGCGCTATGAGGACAATTTGCCGACCGTCGTCATTTCCAATCTTTCGAAAGAAGAACTTGTTGCGTATTTCGGAAAAGCGACCTACGACCGTATGACCGAAACGTGTACGAGCGTTGAATTTCACGGAAAGAGTATGCGGGAAGAATTGCGCGGACGGCAGAGAAATTAAGCGTAAAAGACAGAACGTTATTTCCGCTCTTCCAAGTTTTTGCCTGCGGCAAAACTCGCGGTAAATAAAGTTTTGGGGCGAAGCGGAGTTGTGTTCGGAAAAACACGCGGTAAAATGCGCACGGCAGCAGAAATAAGGAATAAAAGATAAGGGAGCCGCCTTTTAGCCTGCAACGTAAAGCGGGCAGGATAAAAACGATTTATAGGGGAACAGGAATAAATGAAAATCTACATCGCCGGAAAGATAACGGGCAATCCCGATTATAAAGCGCAGTTTGCACAAGCGGAAGCGCAGCTACTTGAAAAAGGACACAGCGTAATGAATCCTGCCCGTCTTTTGGTTTGCCGCGAGTTTACATACGCGGACTACATAACGGTATCGCAGGCAATGCAGAGCGTTTGCCACGCCGTATTTTTCTTACCGAATTGGAAAGACAGTTCGGGCGCAATAGCAGAATACGATCACGCATTCAAAACGCGGCAAAAAATCTATTTTGATATGCAGGACGTTAAAAGCATAAAAAAGGGTGCGCAATGAAAATACCGGTATCGGAAATTGTAAGTATTTCGTTTTGTGGTGTTTGTTTCTTCAGTTTGATAATCAGAATGGACTTGCGCTGTTCCTCTCATTGACAAAACGAAGCGCCGTATTACAATGTCCTTCACGAGGTAAAACAATGAGTTTTTCAATCAGATTGACGGCGGAAGAAAGGGATTTAGCCTCAGGTTATGCGCGCATTCATTCAATGACGATGGGAGAAGCGTTCAAAAAAGCCTTGTTTGAAAAAATCGAAGATGAATACGACATCGCGCTTGCTCATAAATCGTATGCCGAATATGTCGACGGCGGAATGCAAAGCCGTCCGATTGAAGAACTCTGGAAAGAACTTGATATATGACGTACCGCGTGAGAACGACCGCACGTTTTGATAAAGATTTTAAGAAATTGGATAGATATGTTCAGAGAATCATCAAAGCGTGGATTGTGAAAAATCTTGCGTACTGTGAAAATCCTCGTGCGCACGGAAAAAGTCTAACGGAAAATTTAAAAGGACTGTGGCGGTACCGGATAGGCGATTATCGGCTGCTATGCGAAATTCAAGATGATAATTTAGTCATTTTGGCTTTGAGCGTCGGACATCGCAGAGATATTTACAACCGGTAGAATACGGACTGCTTTTCAGTATTCTGCATTCTCTCCATCAACAAAATTGACCAAATTCGCTGTAGGAAGTATACTCCGGTCAATTCAACGATAATTTTTAGCAACAGAGGTTTTTAATAAAATTAAAGCCGCTGGCGGGTAGTCCGTCGGCGGCGTTTTTTTTGCCTCGAAGGAGTTTTAAATGGACTGGAGTTCTATTGTGTGCAAAATGCCTGTAATCGGCTGGGTAGTTGTCGGTATTTTTGCGTGTATGCTGGTGCTTTTGGCGGGCATGATTTTTTACGGGCTGTATACGATCGTGAAAACGAAGAATATCCGTCTCAAAAACATTGAGATTGCCTCAAAAACGCAAAAGGAGTTGTATCATGTCGAAGGGAAAAACGTGCTTGAAAATCAGTCAAGCAATGCGCATAACCTGTTAAAAAAGACGTGGATGGATATATTTGAAACGGGACGGCGCATATTTAATATCACCAATCAAATGGAACTTTTTTTGCTGGAAGACATAGCGCATTTGATTGAAAATCAGCTCAATTACGAAACGCGCAACGATTTAACGCGCAATCATATTACGGAAAAAAGTGATTTGGAACTGACCATATACAGCGATTCAAAAGCAACCGGTTATTATGCGGCGGTGTGCGCAGAATTGTACCGTCTGAACATTCAGCTTCCTGACTATGACCTTCCGGAAATTATGAATCACATAACGCTTGACGAATATAAGCGCATTTTTAAGGAAATATATTTCAGCGCGCGGAGAATTGCAGGAGAAAAAACAAGTGCTTGACGTTCAATTTATGCTGCGGGTGCTTGCCGCCTCATTTGCGACGGTGGGCGTTGTAGAGGTGATAAAAAACTTTTGGAGAACGGATCGCAAAATCTTCTACGCGGTGTTGATGATTCCGCTTGCGTGCGCCTGTTACCTTGCAGTCGAACTTTTGCCGCTTTCTGTCATAGGGAGCGTTTTGACAATCGCAAGCGTGCAGTTGTGCTATCAAACGCTCGTGCAGGGCTTTAAGGCGATTATCGAAAGCATGACGAATAAAATCAAAGGTTCTGGACTTCAGTCCGAATCGGGAGGAGAATAATGTTTAAACAATACGCGTGCTCGAAAATCGGGCAGTCCGGCTGCTATTTTCTGTCTTTGGTGAAGGTTTCCGAAACCATCGCTAAAAAAGATATCGACGTTTTGGCAGTCTACGACAAGGGAATAAAAGAGGGCTGGATGGATGACGAGTGCTTTATGAAAAATCCCGCCGCGATGGTGGCGCATTTGACGGGTAAGAAAATCGACGTGCGGCATGACAAAGTGGGGTATGCGCCCAAAGAAAACGAATATGAAATTACGCGCTACGAATTAAAAGAGACGGGCCGGACGTTCAGTCATTTTGTCGTTACGCGCAACGGAAAAGTCGTCTATGATCCGTACGGGGACAGCCGCACAAGAAGGCTTGGGAAGGCGGAAAGCCTCCGCATTGTATGCGCGGGGTAAAAAATATATGAGAGGTAAGAATTATGAAAAGAAAACTTTTTTGTTTTTTGTTGTTGTTTGTATGTGCGCTCTTTGCGCTGCCGGCTGCCGAAGCGTCCCCCAAAACGGAAGCGCAGACGTTTCAAGCCTTGTCGAAGGAAATGCGCGCTCAGTTGGACGGCTTGAAGCAACAGTCGCGTCGCTTGACGGAACAGTTGCATCTTCAAGAAAACGAATTGGCATTATCCTCCAGACAAGCCGAAGCATTGAAGACGGAATTGAACGGCTTGCGTACTTGTTTGGGCAATACGAATCGGAAGTTGAGCGATTACTCGCTGAAATTGAACGAATACGAAGTGAAGCTGAAAAACAGGGCGAAGATAATAGCGGCTGCAGTGATACTATTGGCGGCGGCAATAGCGGTTCGAGTTCTGCTGTTCGCGCTGCACCTTAGATATGGAATTAAAATTCCGTATTTAATCAATTTGCTGCTCTAAAAGACTTCCAGCGCGTCAATGAGGGCTTTTATGACGCGCTGCTTTTCTTTTGAAAGCGATTTGACTTCGTTCAAAAGGGCGTATGTTTCCGGTTCAATATCCTGTTCTTCGCCGAATATGAGATATTCAACCGGAACGTTGAGCGCCTTTGCCATACGAACGGCGACATCAGCGCGGGGAAACGTACCCCTGCCCCGCCACGCGGAGATTGCATTCTGGCTCATGCCGGAGAGTTTTCCTATTTCTTTTTGCGATATTTTTCGTTCCGCTAAGAGGCGGTAAAAGCGTTCGATAAAAGTTTCAGAGGGCATATTTTTATATCGGGATAAGCGGAAAAAATTTGAGTACTCATATCTAAAAAGAGATTTATGTATAGTGATAAAAATCCAAAAGAAGAGTTATATTGCCAATGTATCTTAAATAGGATTTATTTAACTTGATTAAATCCGTTTTAGGATATAAACTATCCTCATTCCTTGTTAAGGAATTATAAGAGTTTTTCAATCCTTTCATTCGTTCGTAAAAAGCAGGTCAGGGCTTTGAAGCGGACAGGACGCGGGCGGTACGCAGTTTGAAAGATTTAACTGCGCGCCGCCCGCTGCAAGATTTTGCATTCGCAAAACTTGCAGTAAACAGTGGTTAAGGGGCAGGCTTTTCGGCAGTTAGAAAGGAGCACTCCCCAATCGCGTTTTCCGCGAGTTTTGCCGCAAGGCAAAAACTCGTAAGGGCGGTAACTCCGTTCACTCTTAAAAGTTCCTTTCTCTGCCGCCCGCGTTTTCCTCTTTGAGGCAGCGTAAACACGAAGCAAAAGACGTGTTGTCGCTGTCTTTTTTTGTTTTCAAGGAGGTTTAAACGTGTTGTGCTATCTTAATCGCGGATTGATTTTAGAGCAGGCAATCTGTTCTTTGATTCACGACTATTTCCATTCCCTCCGGCTTGAAACAAAATATCAAAACTTTCACGTGTCGGTAACAACCGATCACCCGTTTGCGCGTCTGTACTTAAACAGCGGCTTAAACGCTGCGGACTCTTTTCCGTGCGTTGTCGTCGCAACTCAGGAGGAGCGTAAGCCCTTTGACTTCGACGGGATGCAGCCGAATGAAGCCTACGCAATCGGCATTACGGATGATGATTTAGATTCAATTTTACAAACAACTCAAACCTTTACGAATAAAAAAGGCACGGTAAAAGTCAAAGAAATCTCAGGGCTCTGCACGACAGCCGACGATGAGGCGGTTAAAGCGGTGCGGGCGGTGATAAAAAAGCAAGGGGAATGCTACGGCTATTCGGTGCGCACGCGGCGGCAGGACAGTATCGGGCTTGATATATGGGCGGAGAACGTGCAGCTCAAGAATGAATTGTACGAACAGTTGCGCCTATATGTTACGGGCAGTCTCCGGCACGAACTGGAAAATGCCTACCCGTTTTTCGACATTGCGATTTTTGACGAAACGGTCGTCGGGATGCGGAGCAACAATTACAACTTTGATTTTGACGTTGCGCTTTCCGGCGCGCACATCTCGTTTGACGCGCAGTATTGCGTTGAACAAGTCGTATTGAACACGGAATTAACCGGCATAAACGGAAACATAATCACGGAGGTACTGAACAATGTCTACTCGTAAGAAGAATGAAGGGGCTGCCGATACGGCATCGGCACAAAACGAACTTGAACAGATGGCAAGCGGAGGAGCGGCGGAAAATGGAAATACGGAAACAAGCGCAGCCGATACGCCGCCGGAAAACATCGACACAGCGGCGGAAAACGGAAACGAAACGACCGGCGATGCCGATACGAAGGAAAACACCGGCACGGCGGACGGCGGAAACGCAGATGCGCCGCAGACAGGAGAAGCGGACAGCGCAGACGAGGTGCCCAAATCCAGCGCCATGCCGGAAACGCCTCCGTATTTAGGAGCAACCGAATGGCCGGATGTTCCAGAAACGCCGTTTGCAGAATACGAGGAGCTGCCGGATGAGAGTGCGAATATGCCGCCCATGAATGTAACGCGCTATATCCGGCTTAAAGATATTTCCGGCGGACAAGCGGCAATTCTGAAAAACAAATACGCGATGGAAATGCACACCCTACGCGAATGGGACGATTTGTTTGAGGCGGAAATGCAGCGCAAAGTTACATCGTAGGCGTGCATACAAGATTTTTTATAAAACAGGAGGCAATCATGGGAGTTCAAGCGGCAAAGTTCGACAGCGCAGGACAGTCGAGCGAGCATTACATACCGGGAAACTACTCTGTTCGGAATACAGTCGGTTCTGCAAGCGGCGTGTCGAGCGGCAAACTTGCGATTATCGGCACGTCTACGGGCGGAAAACCGCTGACGCTGCATTGCGTATCGGACAAGAGCGAAGCAAAGGCATTGTTATCAAGCGGCGCGCTGTTATCAGGCGTGTGCCATGCTTTTTCAGGCAGCAATTCGTACATTCCGCAGGAAGTGTACTGTATGCGGGTAAACAACGGCACGCAGTCGAAAAGGACGCTTAAAAAAGGCAGCGACACGATTTTAACGCTTTTAAGCGCGGATTACGGCGTTCACACCAATCAAATAAAACTTTGGCTTAAAGACGGTGCGGACGGCAAAAAAGTCATTTTGTCGTTCAAGGGAGAAGAAACGCAAGTCGACGGCATCGGCAAAAAGTCCCTTTCGATTTTGTATTCGGGAACGGGAACAAAGGCTGACTGCACGATAAACGCCGACGGCTTGACGCTTACAAGCGACGTTCCTACCGACTCTTTAAGCGTAACGTGGGACGACTGCCAAACGATTGAAGCCCTTGTTGCGCGTATCAACGACTGCGAAAGTTATTCCGCGCTTGCGATTGACGTAACGCCGCAAGCGAAGGCAAGCGAACTTGACCACGTTACGAACGTGAGCGTAAAGGATAGCGCGCACGTGTTTTCAAGCGATTTGGCGGCGCTTATGCAGGCGTTAAAGAAAATCCCGCTTATCGGGGACGTAAAGTTTGAAGGCGGCGCGCGCGTTATGCCCGATAACGACACGGGCTTTGTCTATTTCGGCGGGGCCGAACACGGAACTTCAACCCAATCCGACTGGGCAAAGGCGATTGACCTGCTTTCCGACGCGGACATTCAGATTATCGCTACTCCTTCAACGGACGACGCGGTGCACGCCCTCATTGCCGACCTCTGCGCGGCGATGAGCACGGTCGATAAAAAACGCGAGCGTACCTGCTGGCTCGGTAGTGCACCGGAAATGAGCATTGACGATGCCTTAAAAAAGGCTCGCGGACTCAATTCCGAATTCGCCTCTCTTGTGATAACCGGCGCAAACGCGGCAAATCCCCTCACGGGAAGCGCGGAAGACATTACGCCTGCCCTGCTTGCCTGTAAGTGCGCGGGAATGGAATCGGCAATCGGGGTGAGCAACCCGCTGACCAACAAGATGATTAAAGTCAATTCTTTTTCCAAAAAGTATAAGCCGTCGGAACTCAACAAGATGATTGCAGGCGGCATTACGCCGTTCGGAGAAAACGATGACGGGGAACTGGTGTGCATTCGGAGCATGACGACGTATCAGGGTAATTCGTTGGTCTTGAATGAACGTTCGATGATACGCAGCGTGCTCTACATGGATCGCGATATCCGTAAGGCGTTCAACAAGCGTATCGGAACGAACGATGAGCCGAGCGCATCGAACATCATCGCAACGCTTAAATCGCGCGCCCGCATTTGGTATGCGCAAAATCTCATCACAAAAAGCGATGAGGGGGAATTAGTGCAGAATGTTAAGGTGCGCTTTGACGGCGATAAAACATATTTGACGTTTGAACGCTTTGTCCGCGCGCCGAACAATTTTACGTTCATCACAGGCACGAACAAAGTCTACAGTTCGACGGTAGCGTTGTAGGAGGCGCATTATGGGAGTATACAATCAACACGGCGACCGCGTCCTTCAGGGCAAGGACTGTTGGATTTACATCGGAACGTCCCCCGCAGACGCTCAAGTTTTGGGTTTTGCGCAGGATTTTTCAATCCGCGTGCAGGTTCAGACGCAGAAAGCGGAAGTGCTGGGCGAGTTTTTGCCGGTCAGCATTGACGCGACGGGCGTAAGCGTCAGCACGTCTTTTAAAGGATTTATTCCGAAGAAAGGCGTTACCTACAGCGACGGCAAATGGACGGTTAAAAACCTTGCGCCGACGACAAGCGCAATCGTAGACGCGGAAAAAATCATCAAAATCCCGTACATGGAGCTGCGCGATAAAAAAAGCGGAATTACGATCTGTTCAACGACATGGGCAATTCTCAACGGCTACAATGAGACGGTCAGCGGCAAGGGCTACGTTATGGCGGACGTTTCGTTTGAGTCAATCGGCTTTGAGAATGGCAACGACTACAAGACGACAGACCTCTACACGACGGATTAACGCGGGCGGTTATTACGGTTATTTAATTCGGAACGGGTTGCCGCCCGCTGCAAGTCTTCTATCGAAAACTTGAGGGAAAACGGGGACTCGGGAGAAGCCTTGAACAGTGCCGGAGATTTTTTACGAGGTCTCCGGCATTTTTGCATTGCGGGAAAGGGAGGTTGTATGACTTTCGCCGCTAAGATAGCGCGGCAAAAGTCAACAAACAGTTTGCGTTGCAAACTGTCTCATACACGAGTGCGCTCATGCGCACGTAAAAACTTTTTCGGAAACTGAAGTTTCCTGCAAAAGTTTTTAAAGAGGTTAAACATGGCGGAAAAACTCAAACGGACGCGGATAAAGACGGAAAAAGAATCGTTTAGCGTAACGCTTGAAGACGGAAGCGTTATCGACTTAACCTCTTACGACTGGAACGGCGCGCGCTTAAACCGCATGCAAAAACTCTTTATCTTCTGGTTTACCTATCCGGGAAGTCCCGCCTTCCATGAAAGCGCAAAAGCCGCCCGTAAAGCGGGCTACGCAGAAAAAAGCGCGCGTTCAAGCGGCTACGCGCTGCGGAAAAATCCTGAAATCCTTGCCCTCATTGAAGACTTTGATGCGCGTTTTCAAACGTCGATTGACGATGCGTATAAGCGCATTCTCCGGCGGAAAATAGTACGCGCGGAGTTCGACGCCTCAAGTTTTTATCGCTTTACCGACGACGGCGGCGTTTTTCTCAAAAATCCTGACGAATTGACGGAGGAGCAAAAACTTTGCATAGACGGCGTAGACTTTGCCGGACAAAAGTCCATTCCCAATTACAAACTGCCCAACCGCACGGCGGAAGAGAACGCGCTTATTGCGCTTTATGAAAAAGCGCACGGGCAGGAAAACAAAGACGGCTACGAAGTCGAAACGACGGCGGAAATTATCAAAGGAAATTTGCAGGTAAAAACAAAGGTCATGCGCGCAAACGCGGAGACGGCAGCCATATCAGAACTTAAAAACAACAACGGCGGAGAAGGAATTGTAGAGGATTAGCGGATGGATTTATGGACGCCGGATGAAAAATTAAATTACGCCTACGCCTTTATGAAGTATCACAATGAATCGCTGACGCTCGACTTTTGGCAGGATGATTTTATAAAAAGCCGGAGCCGCTATATCTGCCTCTTAAAGAGCCGCCAGACGGGTTTTAGCTTTGCCGTCGCGCTCAAAGGTTTAATAAAGGCGATGGATCCGGCACGGCTGGACTACACCAAGCAATTCGTTTCATACAACATAGAAGACGCGCAGGAAAAAATCCGTTACGCGCTTGAGTTTTATGAATCGATACCGGCGAGATACAAGAAAAAGCTCGTTCACAAAACTGAAACAATGCTTGAGTTTCAAGATTATAAATCAAAGACGACAAGCCGCTTAATCAGTCTGCCGTGCCGTCCGCCGCGCGGAAAAAACGGCGACGTATGCCTCGATGAGTTTGCAATTTACCTTCCGCGGCTTTCCAAAGAGATTTACACGGCGGCGTCTTTCTGTACGCTCCGGCGCGGCTGCATAGAAGTCGGAAGTACGCCGCTTGGGACAATCGGCAAGTTTTATGAAATCTGCACGGATAAAGAGAATTACCCTGACTTTGACCGCTATTTCATTCCCTGGTGGTACGCCGCCTTTATGTGTACGGACGTGCCCAAAGCCGTGCGCGAGGCAAAAGACCTTCCGACGGAGGAGCGAGTTTTGCGCTTCGGAACTGAAAAACTCATAAAACTGTTCCGTAATTCATCTCTTGAGGACTTTCAACAGGAATGCGAATGCACGTTTATCGACAGCGCGGCAAGTTACATTTCCCTCGAATTGATTTACTCAAATACGCCGGGACGCAGGGCGGGCGACATTCCGGCAAACACGGTAAGCGACGAGGAATATTTTTCGCTCAAAGATTATGTCGAAATAAAACCTTTTCATGACGCCGACGAGCTTATTCTGCATTACAATCCCGACGTGCACGGCTCGCCCCTTTTTATGGGTATGGATGTCGGGCGGCATAAGGACGCAACGGCGTTTTATATTTTTGGCATTCTTGACGGGAAAAAACGCGCCTTATTCCGGCTTGAAATGCGGGATAAAAGTTTTGACGAACAAAAAGATTTATTCCGCCGCCTCATGCGCTCTCTGCCGATTTTCCGCGCCTGTATCGACAAGACGGGAATGGGCATGCAGTTGAGCGAAGATATGCAGAGAGAGTTCGGCGAGCGCGTTGAAGGCATGCGCTTTTCTGCGCAATCAAAAGAAATGCTTGCCATGAACGTCAAGACCGCCCTTGAAAGGCAGGAGTTTCTTCTTGAAAACGAGCGCGATTTTCACGCGCAAATCCACGCGATAAAGCGCACTCCGACAAGCGGCGGCTCTTTCCGCTATGACGCCGAGCGAAACGAAAAAGGACACGCCGACAGTTTTTGGGCGTGGGCGCTTGCTAATTACGCTGCAACCGATACGTCCGCCTTATATCCGCGTTTTTACAATGAGTACGATAGCAAAAAAAGTGATCTTGCGTTACAATCCGCACAAGGAAACGAAGAACTCTTAAACGCATCCGCTTCACGACTGACCGCGCGAAGCGGTAAATCCTTAGAATCCGTGTTAAGGAGAGTTCGCCGTGTCCATGAAACAACCGAATGAACAGCGTATCTTAAAAAGCGCCGCCCCGTCCCCCATCGACATCAGGCGAGAACTGCAAAAAGTTTCACGCATTGCAAACCGCTTTAAGACAACCGACTATTTCAAAGTCAAAGAGGGCGGCGTTCAGTCATCTTTTTTTGACCCGTACCGGGCGGCGGATAACGTCTACGGAAATCTCCGCACAGCGGATAGAAGATTAAACCGCGAAATCGACTGTCAAACGCTCCGCCGCGTTTCTAAAAAAGCGTGGATTATCAATTTATGTATTACAAACGTTCAAAAGAAAATTCGTCCGTTCTTAAAACCCTCGACAAACCGCAATTTGCGCGGCTTTGTCATTCATAAAAAGGGCGAAGACGTTGTAAAGGCGGGTGGGCAGCAGAGAATGGCGTCTGAACAATACAGCATCGTTGCTGCCCTCCCGAGATTTTGCCTAACGGCAAAACTCGCTGCAAACAGTGTTTGCGGCAGACTGAAATATTTGCCTGACTTTCTACTTTATTTATTTTAACTAAATTCTGTGTATAGCCTAAGAAATTTTAAATATATGAATAATCTGGGATTCCAAAGGGCGAAAGTCCTTTGGTCGTGCCCAAGGAAGGTAGGTTTTCAAGGGAGGAAACCTGCGGGCTTCGAACTCCGAGCTGGTGTCCTCCCTTGAGAAAATGGGTTTAAGGCTTGCCTTAGAAGAATATTTGTTTGATTTTATAAAAGTTTAAGTTAAAGATAATCGAATCGTTTTTGCAGAATACGGGCTTTGACAAGTCCTCCGACCGCGATAATTTTACGCGCTTTTGCACAAAAATCGTGCGCGACGCGCTTGAAATCGACCAAGTGGCAACTGAAATCGGCTTTACGAAAGCCGGTAAGCCCTACGCCTTTTATGCGGTTGACGGGGCGACGATTGAAAAAGTCTTACCCGACCAAGAAAACCCGTACAACATAAAGCACGTCCAGCTCATCGATTCCATTCCGCAGGCGTATTATCCTGAAGGTACGCTCATATTCGATTATCAAAATCCGCGCAGCGACATTCATTTTTCTTTTTACGGCTATTCCTACGTGGAACAAGCGATAGACCTTGTTACGTCTGCGATCAACACGTTTACCTACAACGCGGGATTTTTTACGGAAAACAAACTGCCGCGCGGAATGCTGCTCATCGACGGCAACGCCTCGCAAGAGACGGTCGAACTCATGGAAGACTACATCGCTGACATCATGAGCGGGACGGCTGCAAGTCAATGGCGGGTGCCGATTATTCCCGCCGGAAACGGCAAGGAATCGGAGGCCAATCAGATAAAGTGGGTGTCGCTGACGGGAACGAACAAAGAGATGGAATTTCAAGGCTGGCTTGACTTTTTAACGAGCGGGATCGTCTCTTTGTTCGGCTGCAGCATGGAAGAATTGGGACTGCACAGTTCAAAGTCGCAGCCGGTGTTTGAGCGCAATACCGCCCCTGAAATCGAAGCGTCAAAGTCGCTTGTCTTAGGCGATATGCTTGCCTTCTTGCAGCAGTACATCAATAAGATTTTAGAAAAAGTCTTTCCCGAATACGAACTTGAATTTGTAGGTTACGAGAGGGACGACCCGAAGCAGGTGTTAGACCTTACGAAAGGCGAGCTTGAAACATACAAGACATTAAACGAAGTGAGGAAAGAAAAGGGGCTGCCGCCGCTTGAAGCGAAATGGGCGGACGAATGCCCCGCTAACGCGCAGTTTGTTCAGATGTATCAAGGCGCGCAGGGCGGCGGAATGGAAGATGCGGAAGGCGAGTTTGACGGCATGGCAGACGATAACGGAGACGGCTGGCTAGACGGAGCAGACGGGGGCGAGACTGACGGTGGAGATGACACGGGGGAAGATGACGCTGACGGCGGCGCAGTGCGCGGGGAAGGCGGCATAAACAAATCTTTTGGGGTGTGGATATAGCAATGTCAAAGTTAAGCAAGGTGATGAAATCGCTGAAAGAGATGTACTCGTACAGAATACCGGAGTTCCGCGCCGAACTTTTAGCCGAGCAGGAAAAGAAAGAGCGCAAGAAGGAAAAGAAGCGCAAAGAAATTGAAAAAGCGCATAAATATATACGGCGATGGTACAGCAATGACGAATGGCACTACGAATATCCGAGCAATCAAAAAAGGGCTGTTACGCGCACGGAAGCGAAAAACGAAATTGCAAAGAAAACGCCCTTAATTACCGATATAAAGCCGCTTTCTCATGCGTCCGCAAAAGAAATAGATGAAGCATTGGTAAAATTAAGTCTGTTCGCGATGGACGGAAAATTAAAGTGTACGGCATTAGGCAATCACAGCGTTTACATCACGGGAAGAACGCAAGACCATATCATACGGACAAACGGAATCGACAGGGATGAAAAAGCAATGGAGCATAAAGCGAAATACATTCCCTTTATTCCTGCAATCTTAAAAAACGGCAGAATAAGCGAAAAGTCATCATCAAAGAAGGGAATAATTTACGGGGTCATCGGGCGGGTAAAATATTTTGACGATACGAAAAACAAAGAAGTCGTTGAAAGCGTTGAACTTGCAATAAATTACGATAAAGATTTACGAAAGTATGTTTTTTCATTTGCGGACAAGGCAATAAAAAAATCCCTGCTTACGGGCAAGGATTCTTTTATGGCAACTTTCGCGGCGTACCCAGTAGGCGCTTGCAAAGCAGAGGCAGTGTCTACAACCGCTCATAGAATACCACAAACGATTAAAAAGTCAAACGGGATAAAACCGGCTAAAATCCCTCCGCAAACCCCGTTCACCGTCCACATCACCGAATTGACCGAAGGAAACCGCGCGGCAAAGTTTACCGAACTCACCAAAGCCCTGCGGGGAGAAGAAACGCATTTTATTCCGTCGGACGGCACAACGCCGCTGCAAAACGTAG
The DNA here is from genome assembly GCA_052169915.1 of Treponema sp. GTDB lineage: Bacteria > Spirochaetota > Spirochaetia > Treponematales > Treponemataceae > Treponema_D. The sequence continues at coordinate 4,949 of JBQNBN010000055.1, read as the reverse complement.
ACCTGCACATAAAAGAGCTGTCCCCTGACCGCGTGGAAAAAGCCGTGCGCACGATGGCGTTGACGCTTGCAGTTCCGCTTAAAAGCGCAATGGGAGAAGTATTCTTGTACAAGGCGCAGGAAGAGCTTACCGATAAATGGTGCGCGTTTTTTTCTACCGTCGTGCAGGACACGTATGATTTTGTAACGGCGTATTTCGACCTTCCCAAAAAGACTGTCATGTCAAAGTCGCAAAACCTCACCTACAAGGGCAAAGTCTTATACAAGCCGGAGACGGGGGAGCCTATCACACAGCGGGAGTGGGATAGGTTTGTTAAAACGCTGGAAGACTTTTTGAACCGCAACGTCAAAGACGCAGATAAAAAAATCGTGCTGCAAGCCTCAAGCCTCGCAAAAATCCTCGACCGAATGCTCAAATACAACACGCTTGAAGCGATCACGAAAATGAAACTTGAAAACCTCACCTATCACGGTAAAACATTCGACTGGATAAGCGATTCGGTAAAGAACATGACTAATTCATTCGGGGAGAGTTTTACGCGGCAGGAACAGGCGCGAATCGAGATTATCCGGCAGTCGGCAGCGCAGAAAGTTACGAACGTAACGGACAAAGTTCGCGCGGACATTCAGCAAATCCTCATCGACGGCGTAAAGGGCCGGAAAAGCAAGGGAAAGGTGTCGCAGGAATTGTTCGACAGAATGATTGGAGACAACCGCGACTACCAGCGACTTGCAGACACGGAAATACAAAACGCATTCAACAACGCCTTTATCCGCGAGGAAGTCTACAACGCCAAAGCGGGCGAAAAAGTCTACTTCCAGCGCATAGAAGTCGTGGACGATAACACCTGCGCGTACTGCAAACGCATGAACGGCAAAATCGCCCTGTGGAGCGACACGCCGCTTGAAAGCGACATTTCCAGCGACGAAAACGCGGACTACGTTATTTGGGAGGGCAAAGAGTGGAGCGGCAAAGAAAAGTCCATGACGACCGGCGTGTTCCACCCGTATTGCAGGGGCGCATGGGTACGCTGGGAAAAAGAGTTTAGCCGTCTCGACGCGCTCATCGCAGAAAAAAGCGGACAAGCAAAACGCTGGAATGAGGCGGTAAAGCAGGCGGAAAAAGAGTTCCACGACAAAGGAATTTCAAATCCCGACGACCGCACACAAGGTTTTCGTGAGAGGATAAACGAGATTTTTAAGGCTTCGGAAGAATAGTTATTTGACTTGAAAAAAACAGCGTAACGGAGAGTTTTTTAGAGCGGTCTTAATGAGACAGTGAAAAATAAGGGCTTATTTTCACTGTGGAAAAATGACGCGGTGAAAATGCGCAAACAACATACGGAAACATACGCTTTAACAAAATTCGAGGAGGAAAAAACCATGTTTTTGGCGTTAAAAGAGCGGTATAAAGGACTCAAAGAATGGGGTGTTATTGAGAAATCTTTTTCACACAAATACATCAAACGCTACCCGAAAAAGACGGGCAAGGGGTACAATTACATTTACGCCGACAGCTGGAAAAAGCCGTTTAGCGCGCTGCTTTCTTGCTTTGGAATTGGGCGTAAGAAAATTGACGCGGACTATGAATCGGGCAGCATTAAAAAGGAGTTTGGTGCGGACAAAAAGACCTTTGCGGCGCATGCGCTTGAGTATTTTACCAATAAAGTGAAGTGGGACGCTCTCTTTGCTAAAAAAGAGGCGCGCGAAAAATACAAAAAACCGGTAACGCAAAAGGAATTGACTATGCGCATTGCGGCGGAAAAAGTTGTAAGACCGTTGGAGCCGAAAACCGCAGGGACGCAGCAGCAAAACGAGGCAATGCCGATCAACCGCTCGCTCATGCGCAAAGTCTGGAGTATGTACAGCGCGGAGGGAAAGCGCATAGAGGCGCAAGAAAATGCGGCAAAACAAAAAGAAGCGGCAAAAGACGGCGTATTTACCGACAAGGCGGAAAACGCTGCGGCAAAAATTGATTTGGAAACCCTAAAAAGGGCAGCCTATGAATACGGCAGACAGCACAGCGCTCTGAAAGTTTTAAGCGACAAAGCCTATGTTGATTTAGGAATTGCTCATTTCAAAGTCGGAGAGGGGGCTGCAGAAGTTTTACAAGCGTTCCGCGATGGGCAGTTTGATAAAAATGATGAAGACGCAAAAGCAGCTTTGAAAGATACGCATCAAGCGCAGGATATGTACAGCGTTTCAGATAAACCTGCCGCAAAGGAAGAAAAAATAAGCGAGGCAGAAGCACACGCAAACCGCAGCAACGCAATGAAGGGCAACCAAAACGCAAAGAAAGACGGTATACTAAGCGAGGAGGCAGACGATGGCGGAAAAGAAAATAACGCTCAGCTTGAGTTCACAGGATTTTCCGATGGTGCTCAAAACGTACGGATTAGAGGGCGCAAAGGAACAGGCGGTGCGAATGCTGCTGGCCGAAAAGTCGGAGATAACGGAGCGCAATCTGTATTCAGTCCTAATCAATCTGGAACAGGACTTACAGATGCAGACGGCAATGTTGACAGAGGACGAGGAAGAATAGGCAAGGCTCAGGCGCGTAAAATCCGCGAACAGTGCCGCGAAATCCTCAAAAAGCCGGACGATAAAATCACGGAAGCCGATAAACAGATTTTAGCGCAGTACGTGGGGGCCGGAGGCACAGGAGAGGACGGAGCGAGCAACAGCGGGGTATTGTACGAGTTTTATACGCCGCGCTCCGTCGTTTCCAAAGTCTGGCAGCTGGTAGACAAATACAATCCGAGACAAGATAAAAGCGTTATAGAACCTTCCGGCGGGATTGGGCGGTTTGCTGAAGGGCTGTCGGAAAAGATAACGCTGTTCGAGCTTGAACAAGAGTCGGCGCGCATTGCGCATATTCTTCACCCCGATGCCGAAGTCGTACAAGGCGCGTTTCAAGAGCATTTCTTAAAAAATAAAAACGGGCGATTTACGAAGGATTTTAAGAAGTTCGATGTCGCAGTCGGAAACCCGCCTTACGGCGCGTATACGGGCAAATACAAGGGCTTAGGCGAGGGAAAAGACTTTAAGCGGTACGATTCGTATTTTATGGCGCGGACGCTTGATACGCTTGCGGACGGCGGCATTATGGCGATGGTCGTTCCGAGCGGTTTTCTTGACGGCAAAAGCACATACGGCAAAGATTTAGAAAAAATCGCCGGTAAAGCAAAACTCCTTGAAGCGTGGCGACTTCCCAACGGGACATTCGATTCAACGGACGTGGGAACCGATATTGTCGTATTCAAGAAAGGGGACGGCGGCAGCGTCGAGGAACTTAAAATATACTTCAAGAATAATCCTGAACATATTGCAGGCGTCGTATCAACGCGGACGGGGCGTTTCGGAAAAGAAGAAACCTACGTCAAACCTAAAGAGGGCGAGAGTTTTGAAAGCGCAATCGCCAATATAGATGTCGGTAAGACTGAAACAGAGAATGCAGTAAAGGCGGCGGCGGAAACAGTCGGCGTAAAATCCGAAACAAAAGAAGCGTCCCCCGTAACGGCAAAAACGATGTTCGGCGATACGGTAAAGACAAAGAGCGGGACGGGTGTCGTGCGCGGCTACGTGAAAAAGAACGGGAAGACGGCGGGCGTTATCGTAAACGTAGATGGGAAGAGCGAAGAAGTCTTATTCACTGACGAACAAACGCAAAAGCGCAGCCGCAGCGACGCGATGAAAGGCAATCAGAACGCCAAAGGCGAGCATGACTACCCCCAAAATCCGGCGGCGCATATCATCGGCGTTGAAGAGTTCAACAAGAAGTACGGAAAGAAGGTAGACGCGCAGGATATGCCTATCTGGAAAGCGACGGACAAGTTTGGCAATGTCGATATGACGAAACTCACCGCCGAACAGCAAAGATACGTTGAGACATCCCCGCACTTTGTCAAAGACGGAGGCGTCTATGTCAACGTTGTCAACTATGCGAGCGGCAATATTCGGCAAAAACTCCGTGCGCTCGATGAAAACGATGCGCAATACGCGCTTAAAAAATCCCTGCTTGAATCAGTGTGCCCGAAAACAAAGAAAATCGGGGAGTTTACGCTCTCTCCTATCACCGATTGGGCGCGCGAGTACGTAATGCAGGACGGCGGAAATCTCATTGACGGCTTTTTTACGTGGGCCTACAACGGTAACGGTTATTTTTCTGCCGGCGACTCTCCCATCAGCACGGAAGAAATACCGGCGGAAATCTCTTTTTATGACATTGAAGCATTCATTGAAAAAATACCGCTCAAACTTGCAAAGAATGAGGCGGACACTGACGACCCGAAACTCAAAGAACGATACAAGGAGCGCAAGAAGCAGCTGAGGCGCGATACGGCGATAAAACTGTTCAACCGCTATCTTGCAGAGGGCTTGAGCATTGAGGAACACGCGGGCGTTATTGCGGGGTTTGAAAGCCATAATAAGTATACGCCCGCTTCGAGATTTCGCCTCGCGGCAAAACTCGCGAAAAATGGAGTTTTGAGGTGCTGTAAACGAAAAATAGTATTACCCAAACGCCGCAACGAGTTTTGCCTGCAAAACTCGGGCGGACTGCAAACTCCGTAAAAGGTCTAAAAACCAATAGCGGCAGTCCGCACGAGTATTTCCCCAAAATAAAGGTGAATGAACTCGGCAACTTGTCAAAAAATTACTGGAAAGAGGGAATGCAGATTGAAGACGGCTCCATTTCCGTCTGCACGTATGAGGGCTTAAAAAATATCGGTTTTAACGCGTATCGCGGGCAGTTATTACGAACGATGACAGATACAACGGAGTACTGCCCGCTGCAAGTTTGCTTTCGCAAACTTGAGTAGAAACGGTATTTGTAAAAGGCGGACGAAAAGGAACGTTTTATGCGAGTTTTGCGTAAGCAAAATCTCGTAGCGGGCGTAGAGAGGTTTTATCTTTCAGTTTCCATAATAGCCGCCCGCGATATGCAAACGA
>JBQNBN010000054.1:0-19525 GCA_052169915.1 Treponema sp. | reverse complement strand
CACCACAGCCGATGTGATTACAAAAAATGTTCATCTGCCAGTCTTAGATCGCGGCGATATTTTGGTTTTTGAAAATGTCGGCGCATATTCGGTTACGGAAGGGATTGCGCTTTTTTTAAGCAGGACAATGCCGCGGATAGTTTTATATCACGGTAGAGATGATATGAGACTTGCGCGGGATTTTATAGAAAGCAGTACGTTTAATACGATTGCGGAGACGGCGCGTTAAACCGCCGCAAAGATATTCCAAATATGGGAACTTTAAGGAGAAAATTATGGAAGAATTGCTTGCGTTATTAAAAGATGTTAAAGCGGACGTCGATTTTGAAAATTGCACGACGTTGGTCGACGATATGTATCTTGATTCCTTTGACATTTTGCAAATAATCAGTCAATTGAATGAGGAATATGATATTTCAATTCCTGCGCATGAAATCATACCGGCGAATTTCAACAGCGCTAAAGGATTGCTGGACATGATTCATCGCTTACAAGAAGAATAACGTTTTTCTCTTTTTAAAAGCGGTGAAAGGGCATTCATTTTTGCCGCTTCTTATTTCCTCTCCGTTTCCATATCCCCTCTCTACTCTTTTGAAGCGGAACTCCATTCCCGCATAGCTTGCCGGTACGCGCTGTTGGAAAATCCTTTGTTGCCGGTTTCTTCCACCGAGATACGGGCGCGCATTGCGCAGGGTAAAAGCTGGCGTTACCTCGTTCCCGATGCGGCGTACCGGTATATCGCGGAGAAGGGGCTTTACGGATCGGCGGTTATAAATTAGGAATTGGGAATGCGTAATGAGGAATGGGCGGACGCGAAGGAAAAGCGCATTTTGTGAGGCGGCGTTATAATCGCGGGGAAGGGGAGGCTCTGACGCTTTTTATCCGCTTTCTATTCGTTTCCCGTCTTTGCGCAAATAAATTCTTCCCATCATTGCTATTTTTTCTTTGATAGTGTACGGTTCCTTTCCAGTCGGCAGTTAGAGCCGGCTGACTTTGTTTCCTTAAAAATCAGGGTAATTGTATGATAAATAAAAGATTGATAAACCTTGCGCCCGACAGCAAAAAATATATTGCACAAAATATCGTTTTTCAGTGGATTACGCTTGCGGTAAATATTGCGTTGGTTTTTGCGCTGTCGGATTTTCTTGCAAAAATCTTTGCCGGAACGGCTGCGGCAAAGGATTTTACAGTTACGGCGGCGGTTTTTGCCGTTTCCGCCGCGGTTAGAATCGTTTTTACGGCTCTTTCTACAGCGGCGTCGTTCCATTCGGCAAAGACGATTAAGCATTCCCTCCGCTCTTTAATCTTAAAAAAGATGATGAAACTCGGACCTTCATACAACGCGCACGTTTCTACGGCGGAAGTCGTGCAGGTCGCCGTTGAAGGCTGCGAACAACTTGAAACGTATTTCGGCGCGTATCTGCCGCAATTCTTCTATAGTATGATTGCGCCGTTGACGCTTTTTGCCGTTTTTCTTTTTGTCGACGTGCCGTCGGCAGTCGTGCTTTTTGTCTGCGTTCCGCTCATTCCCTTGACGATTGCAGCCGTGCAGACGGTCGCAAAAAAACTGTTTTCAAAATATTGGAACCGCTATGCCGACTTAGGCGGCGCGTTTTTGGAAAACTTGCAGGGATTGACGACGTTGAAAATTTACGGCGCGGACGAAGCGAAAAATCGCGAAATGAATGCCGACGCGGAGCAGTTCCGGAAAATTACGATGCGCGTGCTGACGATGCAGCTCAATTCGATAATCATTATGGACTTTATTGCTTTCGGCGGGGCGGCGCTGGGGCTCATCATCGCAGTCCTCGAACTCAAAGCCGGACGAGTTTCCGTTTCCGAAGCCTTAGCGATTATTCTTTTGTCCGCGGAATTTTTTATTCCGATGAGACGGCTCGGAAGTTTTTTCCACGTCGCCATGAACGGAATGGCTGCAAGCGCGCGGATTTTTAAACTGCTCGACACGCCCGAACCGTCGTCATCCGGCGGTAAAGATTTTCCGTGCGGATCGGAAATCCGTTTTGAAAACGTCAGTTTTTCCTACACGGGAGAGCGCGACGTTTTAAGCGGCGTAACGCTTACGTTTGCGCCTCTGCGCGTTACGGCGATTGTCGGCGAAAGCGGCAGCGGAAAGTCTACGCTTGCCTCTCTCCTTTTGGGGCGTTTGACCGGTGCGCGCGGCGTAATTGCGGCAGGAAGCGTCCCGCTTGAAGAGGTGAGTTTTGCCTCGCGCTTTACGGAAATAACGTACGTCGGAGCGGAAAGTTATTTATTCAAAGGGACTGTAAAAGAAAATCTTTTGATGGGTGCTGCCGACGCGGTGGATTCTGATTTGTGGGACGCGCTTGAAAAAGTCAAACTTGCCGATTTTATCCGCTCTCAAGGCGGACTTGAAATGCGGCTTTTGGAAAAGGCGTCCAACTTGTCCGGCGGACAGCGGCAGCGGCTTGCCCTTGCGCGCGCCTTGCTTCGTGACGGAAGCGTCTACATTTTTGATGAAGCGACTTCAAACATCGACGCGCAAAGCGAAAACGACATTATTGACTGCATTTATTCGCTTGCAAAAACGAAAACCGTCATTTTGATAACGCACCGCCTCTACAATGCGAAAAACGCCGCTTGCATTTACGCGCTCAAACACGGAAAACTTGCCGGAAGCGGCACGCATGAAGAATTGCTGGCGTCCGGCGGCGCATACGGCGAACTATGGCAGACGCAGAATGCGCTTGAAACATACGGACTTGAGAGAGACGGCGCGCGCTGACGCTTTGAGGGGGATTTGATGAACAAAAAAATGAAAGCAGAACATATAAATGCGAAAAAGCGAAGCGGATTTTCCGTTGCCGCAGGACTCATTGTCCTTGTGCGCCCGCTTATTTTTTTTATGACGTGCGCGGTTTTGTTCGGCACGCTGGGACATTTGTGCGCGCTTGCAATTCCTGCGCTCGGCGGCTACGCGCTTCTTGCCGTCAAAACTCAAGGCTTCCCGCTTGCGCTCAAGACGATTTTTATTGCGGCGGCCGTTGCTGCCGTGCTTCGCGGCATTCTGCGCTACATCGAACAGACGCTCAATCACTATATTGCGTTTAAACTGCTTGCCGTCGTCCGCGACAAGGTTTTTAAAGTCCTCAGGACGCTGTGCCCTGCAAAACTTGAAGGGCGCGATAAGGGCGACTTGATTTCGCTGATTACATCGGATATCGAATTGCTTGAAGTTTTTTACGCGCACACGATTTCGCCGGTTGCGATTTCCGCGCTGTTTACGCTTGCGGTGTGCGCGTTTTTGCTCCGCTTTCACTACGCGTTCGCTCTTATCGCTTTACTGTCGCACATCGCGGTGGGAATCGTTATTCCGCTGGTAACGTCAAAATATTCCGGACGAACGGGAGAGGATTTTAGAGGAGGCGCGGGGGACTTGAGCAGCCACGTGCTTGAAAGCCTCCGCGGACTGTTTGAAATCCTGCAATACGGGACTGGAAATAAACGGCTTAAAGAGATGAATGAAAAGTCCGCGCGCCTTTTGGACATTCAACAAAAGATGAAAGTCCTTGAAGGGCAAAACGGGGCTGCGTCTTCCGCCGTCATTTTGCTTTTTGACGCGGCGGCGCTTTTTACCGGCGCGCTTTTGTTCAAAAACGGCGCTGCGGATTTTGAAGGCGTTTTAATTCCGTTTATCGTTGTGATGAGTTCGTTCGGACCTGCGGCGGCTCTTGCAAATCTCGGCAGCACGCTGCAAAACACGTTTGCCTCAGGAAGCCGCATTCTCGACATTTTGGCGGAAACGCCTGAGACCGTCGACGTTGCCGGTAAAGCGCAAACGCAGTTTACCGGCGCGGAGGCAAAAAACGTGCATTTCGACTACGGGGCGGAGCAAGTGCTTTCCGGCGTGAATATCGCTTTTGCGCAAAACAAAATCATCGGAATCGCCGGAAAGAGCGGCAGCGGAAAGTCGACTTTGCTTAAACTGCTCATGCGGTTTTGGAGCGTCAAGTCCGGCGCGGTGCATATTTCCAGCAAAAATATTGAGGACGTCAACACCGCAGACCTCCGCGCGATGGAGTCGTATGTAACGCAGGAGACGCATTTGTTCCGCGACAGCATAGAAAACAACGTAAAAATCGCGAAACTCGACGCGACGCATGAAGAAGTCGTTGAGGCGTGCAAGAAAGCCTGCGTTCATGATTTTATTATGTCGCTTCCCAAAGGCTACGACACGCCCGCCGGCGAACTCGGTTCGGCACTGTCGTCCGGCGAGCGGCAGCGGCTGGGGCTTGCGCGCGCGTTTTTGCACGGCGGGGACTTTATGCTTTTCGACGAGCCGACAAGCAACCTCGACAGTTTAAACGAAGCGGGAATTTTGAAGTCGATTAAGGAAGAAAAGGGCTCTTGCACCGTCGTTCTCGTTTCTCACAGGGAATCTTCAATGCGGATTGCCGATGAAACGTACGGAATTGAAAACGGGAGGAGGTCGTGAGCGCGGCGGGCGGGACGCGGACGGTTGCTAGGGAGTTTGAAAGATATAACGGAGTCCCGTCCGCTGCACGTTTTCTTACGAAAACGTGAGGGGAAACGGAGTTTTGGGGGAGACCGCTGCAGGCTGTTACCATGCTTGAATGACTGGACGGAGTTTTGTCGGCGGTACGGTTGTCGGCGGCAAATGTAAAAGAGCAACTTTGCGGTGGACGCGGCAAATGATACCCGCGGGGCACTGACGGCGGTGCGCGGGCTGCGCCTGCTGTGTCCCGTCAAGGAAGCGGGGACACGGCTTTTAAATTCGAAATATGGGAGAAATTCTGTGAAAATAAAAAAAATCGTTTTGATAACGATCGGGTGCGTGAGCCTCGGCTTGGGCTGCGTAGGGATTGCGCTGCCGATTTTGCCGACGACGCCGTTTTTTTTGCTGACGCTGGTTTGCTTTACGAACAGTTCCGAACGCCTGCACGATTGGTTCATCGGCACAAAATTGTACAAAAAACACCTTGAAGCCTTCGTTCAAAAGCGCGGCATGACCGCCGCGGCAAAACTTTCCGTCATAATCGCCTTTACGCTGGTGATGGCGTTCGGCTTTATCATGATGAAAAAAACGCCTGTCGGCAGGGCTGCTCTTGCAGTCGTGTGGGCGGTGCATATCGTCTATTTTGTATTCATCGTAAAAACGCTTCGAAAGAAAATTGATACTGCGGAGGGCGGCACAGAAAAGACGACTGCGGCTGGAAAGGATTTGTAATAAACGACGGGGATTAAACTTCTCGAAAGTTTTTATCGTTTTCCCGAACCTTAAAAAAGCCTTTTATGCAATTTGGGTTGATTATTGCGATTTGAATATGGTCTTTTTCCCGAAATCCTGCCGTAGGATATAACGTCATTCCTTCCGTGAAGATCCCGCGTACCGAGTCGTACGCTTGACTTTCATCATCTCCTTTTTGCTTTGCCACAAAGGAATTGATAACGAAACAGTCGAGTTCCCGCTTAAAATAATCTTTGCCGCCGGTGTTTTTAGGCAATTCTAAATTGCGCGACTTAAACTCATTGCAAAGTTTAAGATAATGTTCTTTCAATTTTTTGAGATTTTCCCGTTCAAGTAAATCAAAACAGTGTCCGAGGCAAATAACGGCTCCCAAAACTGCCGGTTCTTTTATGCTTTGTTTGTCATTTTGCTTGCGGCGGTAAACCGATTCTGCCCATTCCCATGCGCGGTCAGGATCGTTTTCCCAAAAGTACATTCCTTTTCCGAGCCAGTCATAGTTGTTTTCACTGTATTTTAAATTTGTTTCTTTTCCGGATACAAGCATATCGCAAACGGACGCATCGCATCCATGAAAACCGAATATTAAATTATCGCGTTTTTTATACATTCGTTATTTTATTCGGATCCGGTTCGTATTCCGTTTTGCGCAATTGGTTATCGATTATCTTATACCCGCAATAAGCAAGGACTGCCGCCGACAATATTCCCGCTCCGATTGTCAATACTTTTGCGACCGTATCGGACGTTTTTGTTTCGTCGTTTTGCTTTTCCATACATATCTCCTCCTTATCTTTTGCGTCATGACGTACTATAACATATGCGCGGACAGTTTCAAAACAATTGTTTTCCTGTCGGTGGATTTTAGTTTCAGGAAGAGATTTTTTATAAAATCTCTTGCGTAAAGGATAAAAAATAGTTACTCTCAGCGTTAGCTCATGCTAACTATACTGCGCTTTTATGCGGCGCGGCGTTGCTTTGCGGGGTGAAAATCGGTTTACACAATAAATGGAGTATTACAAAATGAAAAAAAGCAGGCTGCCGCCCGCGTTCGGTTATGCGTTTTTGTTTTTTTCGGCGATTGCGTTCACGGGTTTTAAAAACGGCGGCGAGGTTTCTGCAGTCGGGACGCTAGCGACAGAGTCTTTTTTCGAGCATGCGAACGAAATCGAAAATTTATGCGGACCGTATTGGCTTGACGGCGTAAAAAATAGCTGCACCGTCGTCAAAAAGGATGAAATCGTTTTGTATTCGTCGTTTATGAGTTTCAGCTATTCGAATATCGTGTGGAATAAAGTTTCGGCTTCTGAATGGACGTGCACGGCATATCGCAAAAACGATTCGGAGTACAAACCCGGCGGAAAGAAAGTCGTTTTGACCTTTGCAGTCGGCAATGACGGCGGCGTAACGCTTGACCAGTACATTGCGGCGATGGGCGGAATGCGGAAAAGCCCGCTTAAAAAGGGCGGGGCGGTTCAAAAAGCGGGGAACGGATTTTCCTACGATGCAAACGATGCTGCCGCCCCAAAACTCCGCGCGCCGAAAGCGCGGTAAAAGAACGGCGGCAAGGGCAGGTTATGAATAAAAACGGTTTGATTTTTGCGGCGGCGGTCTTCTTTGCGCTTAGTTTTCGCGCCGCTTTTGCGGAAGAGGCGGCGGTGATTGTCGTAAGCGCCTCTAAAATAGAAGAAAATCAAGAAGATTCGGTAGAAAAAGTACAAGTCGTTACGGCGGAAGAAATTGAAAAAAGCGGCGCCAAAACGCTTTCGGAAGCGGTCAAAGGCATTCCGGGCGTCGTCGTTGCGGGGCACCCTGCGGATTCAATCAGCATGCAGGGCTTTGACGGCGACTATGTAAAAATCATGATTGACGGCATTGCGGTTTCAGGCGACATCGGAGGCGCAGTTGCAGTGCAGCAAATTCCCGTTGCGGACATCGACCATATCGAAATTGTGCGCGGCGCGTCGTCCGCCCTGTACGGCTCGGACGCGATGGGCGGCGTCGTAAACATTATCACCAAAAAGAATAAGGCAAAGCGCACCTCCGCATTAAAAGTGCGCGGACAGCTTGTTGAAGAGTTTTCAAGCAGCGTGCGCAATTACAGCGCGGCGAACGTTTCGCTTACGAAAGGCGGCTTTACGGCAGGCGTTTTAGGTTCCTTCGACTGGTCCCGCGGTAAAATTGAAAGAATTAAGTTTTCCGACGGCAGCAAAATCGACCGCTATGTATCTCCGTTCATGCAGCTGGGTTTTGCGCGCGCAACCGCCGGTTACTCAGGCGATAAGGGTAAAATCGATTCCTACTTTCTTTTTTCCGACTCGCAGCAAAAGCTCAATTCCTCCGTATTGGATCAAATACAATACAAATCCGACCGTTTTGAAGGCGGCGTTTCAGGCGAGCGGTCTTTGAGCGACAGCGTCGTTCTGTCTGGCTTTACGGCGGTTAAGTCGTATTTGCTTGATACGGATTTTTCAAATACGAGCAGCAGCGCGGAAAAACTCGGAAACGCAAGCTATATCGACAGCGAAAGCGAAGCGCGCGTCAGCTGGGATCCGAATCTTATCAATTCGGTTCTAGTCGGCTTTAACGCGAACTTTCAAACCGTTGCGGGAGACTCGTTTGACGGACGCAAAAAACAGCTTTTGCTCAGTTTGTTTGCGCAAGATTCGATAAATATCGGCGCTTCCGACGTGTTTTTCATTGTGCCGGGCGTCCGTTTGGACTTGTCTCCGGCGATTGACGGCAGCTCGGTTTTGTTTCAGGTTACGCCTAAAATCAGCATGCGCTGGAATCCCTTTGAAAACGCCGCGTTCCGTTTTTTCTACGGAATGGGGTACAAAACGCCTTCGCTTAAAGAAAAACACTGGATTTTCCTGCACGGCTTTGCGCCCGGCGGCGGCAATTTTGTTCTGTACGGCAATCCCGACTTAAAACCGGAGACTTCGCACGGTTTCAACGTCAGCTACGAGCAAAAAATTGCGGGACGCGTCAAACTGTCGGCGGCGGCGTACTTTAATTACGTGAACAATCTTATTGACAGCAGAGTTGTGGACTCAAACGGGCTTTCCGACATTCGTACGTACGAAAATATCGATAAGGCGATGACTTACGGCGGCGACGCGTCCGTTTCCGTGAGCGGGGAACGCTTCAATGCGCGCTTAAGTTACGCGTACACCGGCGCAAAGGAGTTCAGCCGCGCCAACGAAAAATGGCAGGATTTGCAGCTCCGCATTCCGCACGCGCTTTCTCTGTCCGGTTTTTACCTCATTCCCGTCATTGAAACGCGCGTTAATGCGTCTGCCGAATGGCATTCGCCGTCTCTCATTTCCGCGGACAGCGGCGCGCTTTCTCCGGATTACTTGCTGCTCAGCATGGGACTGGAAAAAAAGTTATGGAAAGACCGGCTGGACGTGTACGGCAGAGTCGATAATCTTTTGAACAACGTTCATTTTGTAAAAGGAACGGGCGGACAGACGCAAAAAGAATATTTCGGCTTGCATTACGGCGCAATATTTTCCGTCGGCATACGTTTGAATTTGTTATAGCTGCGATTGGAAAAGTCGCGGTTTAATTTTTGGAGGTGGATATGAAAACAAAATTATTTTTTTTGACTGCGCTGGCGGCGGCGTTTATCGCGCTTACGGCATGCAGCGTAAATGAGACGGAGCTTCCCGACCGTCCGTTTGAGACTGCGTACGGGCAGTGGTCGACGCGCGGCAAAATCGGCAAGATGGGCGTTCTGTCGCTGAAAGTCTACGATGAAAAGGATAAGGACGGCAGCACGGTTCCGCTGATGGACTTCGGCAGTGCTTTTGGTTCGCAGACGGTAACGTATAAGCTTACGAAAGTAAAACCCGCTGAGTATTCGGTTTTGTGGTACAGGTACGATAAAGCGACAGGAGCGAAAGGCGAGGGCGCCTTCATGGGCGTTACGATTACCGTGTTCGGGGAAAACCAAATCTATATGCGCACCGACGCAAAAAATATGGGCGGCGCGGATTTCTTTAGAGAAAAATAAAGTATGCAGCGCGGCGTTGGAAAATCCTGCCGTATATGATAAAGCTTTGTATGAGCCGCCTTAAAAGGCGGCTTTTTTTTGTTGTCGAGTCCTCTTACTGCTGCGTCTTTTTAATCCGGCGTCTGCAGTATTCTTCTATTGTAATGCGCTCGCTGCCTGAAGGCGTTTTAAGGACGGTGAGGGACTTTTGCAGGCACGCGCCGTTTTTTGCGACGTAGAGTTCGATGACGGGTTTAAGGTCGTTGAAGTCTTTTGCGGAAAGCGAGTCGATGAGCGCGGCAAAATCTTCCTGCATATAGTAATCGGTAAAATTAAAGCGCAGCGTCGGAAGCGCCATTCCGCTTTTCGTCCCGCCTCTGCGCTCTTTGTCGTCGTCAGGCGTCTGCCAATACACTATCGCCGTTTTAATGTAAATTCTGCCGTCGTCCGGAAGTCTTTTCCGGAAGCCGGTTATGTTTACAAGGCGCGCATAGCCGGATACGGGCTCGGTGAGCGCATATGCAGTCGTCCGTTTGTAAATGCTGTCGGGAAAGTCTGCGAACGTTTGTTTGTCAAACGCCGCGTTCTTTGCGAATTCTTCAAGATTCAACGCGATGTAGCGTCCCTTAAACGCGTCGTACGGGTCGCGCGCCGTGCAGCGGAACGAGATTATCCGGTTTTCTTTTTCCGCGTACCGCTTTACGCGCGCCGTATACGTCAACGCGGACGTTAAAATTCCCGCTTGGAAAACCGCCGCCGCTGTGAGAATGATGAGCGCAGTTTTATTTTTTTGAATTTTCAGCATTTTTCTCCCGCCTTAAAATCAATATGTTGAATATGAAAATGAGTATGCCGCACGCGATAAACGCAATGCCCTTCCACAAGAGTCCCATGTCCTCGAAAAAAAAGCGCGAGATGATGACGAGAGCAAAGTAAATTGCCGCTGCGTTCGCGCCGAAGACAAAACCGCTTTTGTACGAGCGGTAGATATAGTAGAGCGAAAAAACTGAGATGCAGATAAAAACGATGATTTTTTGAGCTGCATCCGGATCGGAGACGAAATTATCCAGCAGGGAGGAAAGACAGAATTCTACGCCGAATATGTTGAGAAAAGTCAGTACGGCGGAAAAGAAGCCGTTTAAGAGGATGACGGGATTGAACGCCTTTTTTGCGGTAATGCGTTTGACGGAGACGGCAATGGCTGCCGCCGCGTACAAAACCGCAAAAAGAGCGGTGATTGCGATATACAGTTTTCGCGGCTCCCCAAGCAATCCTTTTTCAAATCTGGCAACTGTTCCGGGGTTGAAGGACGCAATAAAAAGCAAAAAGGCAGTTCCGACAATTCCCGCTGCCGCAAAACCGTTTTTGTCTTCCGCTCCGCCGTTTTTTTCATCCCTGCTCCGCGTGCAGCCGTAGAGATAAAACGCGGAAAAAAGAATTGCAAAATACCCGAACGGATAGCCGGCTCCCATCAAAAAGCAGGGGAATGTCAAAATGAGCGCGGCAATGACAAAGGGCGTCCACCCATATTTTTGCGCCGTGCGAATCCGCCACAGTCCGAAAATTCCTGCTGCAAGCATAAGGCAAAGGAGAATGCCCATTTCCAGTCCCTCGTCGGCAGTGGACGGAAACGCTGCGGCAAGAAGATAGAGTGTCGCCATTCCCAGCGGAACGAGCGCAAGAAGCGCGCGCGGTTGTTTTAATCCGCCGTTTTTCGCTGCTTTTATTGAATCGATAAGCGGAAGTGCGATTGCAGATGCCGTCAACAGGAATGCAAGCGTCAAGTCCGCAATCATATTGAACTTCCCGAATTCCAGTCCGCTTCTGATATATTTCCAGCCGACTTCGCTCCACAGTTCGTTGGGAGGGGCGCTGTACGAGTACGAGTACGGGAACGCAAGAATAACTCCGAGAACGGCAAGGCCTGCAAGTCCTGCGTATTTGAGAATGCCGTCGCGTTTTTTGCTTCCCCAATAGGCGACGAGCGCCGCAGAAGATGCGTAGCAGACAATCCACAGTCCGGGAAGCCGTTTTTCAAGCGCGGCTCCGAGCATGGCGGCGTAGACTGCAACGAGCGCGTATTTTCCGCCGCGTTTTTTCAGTCCGAACGGCACAAGAGCCCCGAACAGCGGAAAGAACAGCAGCGTATTTGTGTGCGTGATGTTCGCCGTAACCGTATACGCGATTGTCAGCGCAAGCGAAAGAAAAAATGCCGTATTCGCCGCGAAGGCATAGGCGATAAGAATCGATGAAAGCGCCCAAACGGAGAAAAACGCCGCCGGATTTGAGGGAAGTTTTAGCGTCTGCGCCGCGTACGCGACAATCCCGCCGAACAAAAGCGCGTACAGGAGCGCAAAACTTTCGCGCGCCTGTGTTTTTAAGTTTTCGCCGTACCGTACAAGTAGGAAAAACGCCGCCGCGATAAGCAGGATAAGCGCGCCTGAATCAAGGGCAAGTTTAACTTCGCGCGCAATGCGGAACCAGTTATACGCCGCAAGCGAAATAATGCCGCCGGCAATCAAAAGGACGGAAATAACGCTCAGTAAGAGGGGAACGCGCTTTGCGGTCGAACTCCGCTCCCGTTCCGCCGCCGCCATCTCCTTCTGCCGCTCATCTTCGCGCTTTTTTGTGTAGTACGCGCGTAACCGCTCCGCAGTTTCGCTTGTGATAAGCCCGTTTGCAGAAAGCGTCTCCAGTTCGGAAAAAAGCCATTCAATATGGAAAACCGTCGTATCAAACATAGGGGGAGTATACAGAATGAGGGGAGATTGGGAAAGTTGGGAGAGTAAGGGGGCATTACCTCGGTTTTGTTGCCGACATTTCGCCTTACATTGCGGTAAAGCAGATTAAACTCAACAAAAACGACATCATTCTCACCTGCACGAACGGACTTATCGAGTCCCACTCCCTGCGCGGCGAGCAGTACGGCAAGGACAGAATCCAGCACAACATGGTTTCAAACGCTATGTACCCCGCGCGCCGCATGGCAAAGTTCGTGTACGACGACCTCTCTAAGTTCATGTCCCACGAAATGGAAGACGACGTGAGCATTCTCGTGATGAAATGTCTGTGAGGGGGGGCGGAGAACGGAGTACGACCGATAAAATAAAGTACTCGCCCTGCCAAGTTTGCTTACGCAAACTTGCAGTAACGCGGGCAAAGAGCGGTTGTTACACGGCTTGGAAGATTTAACTATACGCTGCTGCAAAACCCCATTTTATACACGTTTTTGATAGAAAACTTGCGCCGACGGCAACTCCGTTAAGTCTTTCAAACTCCGCTCTCTACCGCCAGCGGCAATTCCTCATTCCTCATTCCTCATTCTGAATTACCCTATCTTCTCCGGCAGCGCGTACACATCGTTGACGCCACTGACTAAAATGCCGCCCATGCCGAGTTTAAGCGGAAGGGCGATGTCCATGTCGTAGCGGTCGCCGACTGACAGACATTGTTCGGGAGCAGCGGCGGTGCGGAAAGCGGCGAGCAAAAACAGTTCGGGCGCGGGTTTGGATTTGTTGCAGGTGTCAAGACCGATGATTTCTGAAATGAGCGCGTCTACTCCGAGCGCGGAAATCGTTTTTTGCGCCGGCAAAACGGGGTTGTTCGTCACGCAGATGAGCGCGTATTTTTCTTTGAGCGCGCCGAGAGCGGCAATCAGTTTTTCGTCCCGCGCTAAAAAGTCCTCCGGCCGGAGCAGCGTCCGCCGCATTTCAACGCTTTCTTCTATAGATACGCCGAAATTCGTCAGCGCGTTGCCGAGGCTGATTTTTGCGCCGCCGTGTTCCGCGCTCCATTTTCGCCGGAACTCGCTTATCATCGTCCGCGCGTCCCCTGCAGACAGTCCTCTTTGTTCGGCAAAACGACGAATTTGAACGTCGACTTGCTCAAACGCGTATTCTTCGTTCGTGTAAAGCGTCGAATCGATGTCGAAAATGATTGTTTTAAGACGAGCGGGAATGCGGTAGACTTTCATTCCGCCTGAATGCGCCGCCGGGGTATAGGTTTGCGCTGTTTTTACAAGAGCGGAGGCGGCTTCTTGAATCGTGCCGTATCTTCCGAGCGCAGTTTGCGCAATCGCTGCGTCGCCCAAAAGTTCTGCGTCTTCAAGCGCGCTCACTCGTACGCCGATACCGGCACCGTCCGCCTTTTCCTGCATCCAGCGCGCGCTTTTTGCCTGCCCGCCGGTAACCGCCATTTCGTTGTCGGACCGGACGCCGTTTTTTTGAGCGGCGGCGCGTAAATGCCTTACCGATTCGCGGACATTCTTTTTTATGCCGGACAAAATCCTTCCGCCTTCGCTGTTTTTGTCGTCGAGACTCCGCTCAATCAAGTCGGAATAGGAAAGGGACTGGCCGGTGAACGCTTCAAAACGCTTTTTGTGTTCGGCGACGAGAGAGCCGCTTTTGACGCTGAGCGAGGCGATGTTCCACAAGCCGCTTACGACCGAAGGAAGCGTCAAAAATCCTTTTTCAAAAAACGGTTTGTCGGTGCAGAGGTTAATGCCTTCGCTTGAACCGGCGCAGTCGCAGATTTTTCCGGCGGAAAGCGTGTTCGTGCCGATCATGGCGGCGACAAAGTCCGGCCCGCCGCACACGACTTTCGTTTCCGGCGGAAGAGATAAAAGCGCCGCCGCTTCCGGTAAAAGCGTTCCTGCGATATGCCCAAGCGGAACGAACGGAGCAAGTTTTTCTTTCGGGATGCCGAACGCTTGTAATTCCTCGTCCGTCCAGTAGGCTTCGGCAAACCGCGCTTCCGGCAGAATGGTAACGCGTTCTCCGGTCAATTTGAATATCAAAAACTCAGGTCCCGAAAGCAAACAATCGGTTTTATTCCAGTCGTCGGGATAGAGCGCCGCGAAAGCTTTGATTTTCGGAATGAAAAGCGAATGCGTTTTAAGCGCGGCGCATTCGGGGGGCAGGGGCGCGTTCCACAAAAGCGTGCGCCCGTTTTCAGAAGCGAGCGTAGGCCCGTTTCCGGAAATGCAGAGCGCGTCCACGCAGTTTAAATGCGCGCGCATTTTAGAGGCGGCGTTTTTAAGCGCAGAAAGCCACTCGTTTGCGATAAAGTCAGTTCCGTCCGCCCCCAGCGCCTCCGTGCATACGGCAATCGCGTCGCCTGCTTCCGTTATGATTCCCGCTTTGAGGGACGTGGTTCCGATATCGGCGGAAAAAATAGAGCCCATTACTCGTGCTTTTCAGCCTCTTCCGGTTTAGTTTCCGGAGAAGGCGGCGTTTGCGCATTCTGCGGCGGATTTTGCGTTTGCTTTACAATCTTTTCTATTATATTGCGGTTGTCGAGCAAGTCCCCGATTGACTGATTGTAGTGGATGCGCGTGATGATGTTTGCAAAAAGTCCGCTGACGTCGGTGCTGATGTACCACTCGCGCGTTAAAAGTTCTTCGTGGTAGACGGCGTTCGTACCGATGATGCGGTAAAAAAGTCCTTTTTGGTAGGCTTCGTCAAAAAGCTGCACCGCGTTTCCCGTAAAAAACGGCAGACTTATCGCCGCGATGACTTTGGTCGCGCCTTGTTCCTTCAAAAACGCCATCGCTTTAAGGAGCGTGCCGCCCGTGCCGAGCATATCGTCGGCAAGGAACGCGGCTTTTCCGTGCACGTCGCCGAGCAGTTTTATCGACTTGATATTCGTGTTTTTTGCATTCTGCGTAACGATTGAGTAATCGCGCTCCTTATAAATCATCGCAAGGGGAATTTTCAGTCCCGACGCGTAGAATTTATTGCGGTCAATCGCGCCCGTATCGGGACTGACGATAACTAAATCTTCGGTTTTGCCGGTCAAGTCGACAATCCGGCTGAGTTCGCGGATAATTTGATAACTTGCGTGCAGGTTTTCAAGGTTTATCGACGTAAAGGAATTGACGATTTCCCGCGAATGAATGTCGAGCGTGATAATGCGCTTGACGCCGAGCAGTTCATAGATGTGGCCGAGCATGCTGGCAGTCAGTCCTTCGCGCCCTTTGCGTTTGTGCTGGCGGCTGTACGGATAGACGGGAATTACGAGCGTGATGTTGCGCGCGCCTGCCTGCCTTACGGCGTCAATCGTAACTAAAAGCGCCATAACGTGGTCGTTGACCGAAAGACGGATTTTATTTTCGCCTTCATTCATGGCGATAAGTTCGTGATTTTCTACGTCTTGAAAGATAAAGACGTCTTTTCCGCGTATTGATTCAAGGATTTCCGTTTTAAACTCGCCGTTTGCAAAGTAGGTGAAGCGCGTTTTTATTTTAAAGACCGGCGGACGGTACTTGTCGACTGCGCCGCGCAAAACCAAATCGGGAATGTTTAAGTCGTTTTTTAGATTGATGCGCTTTACGATTTCTGACTTTTCCAAATCATACCGCTTTGAAACCGCATCGTTTTTGAGCGTAAAACGATGTTTGTACATGTGCTTTAAATGGGTGATTACCGCATTTGCAAAAGATTCGCAGCCCGGGCAGGCGATAACCGCCAAATCAGTCGGTTCCGAGTACGGCATTTTAGACCTCTTTATTTATAGGAAATACCGCATAATACCATTTTGCCTCCGTCTAGGCAATGAGAGGGGGGGAGGAGGGAATGCGTAGTTCGTAATTACGAACTACGCATTCCTAATTAAAACCCTGCAGACGTTTTTTTACGTCGTCCGCCGGGTTTTAGTTTTTACATAATGTAAACTTATTTTATAATTGTAATGTTGAGTTTTCTGCTCAGGGTACTATCTGTGTTTGACGTAAATGTAGCTGTACTGCTTTTGTTTCCAAAAAGCAAGCCTATATCGTGTGTATTTATGGTAAAAGTATTTTTACCGTCTTTATACTTCCAATTCGTAAAGTACGCATAAGTGTTGCCATCTATATTTGTATCACCGGAAATTGAATAATTCAATTCTTGCGGTTTTGCAAACTTAGGACTAACTCTCACGCTCCAGTCTGGAGAATTGCTTTTTCTATTAATGCTAAACTTATAATCTCCATTGGAATCTTTATCACATTCTGTGCCGTCTCCCTTCGTAACTTCAATCCCCGTCGCTTTTTGCCATACGGTCAGCGTGAACGTTTGACCTTTTGCGGTTGCCGCGTTGCCGGTTTTGGGGTCTACGGGGAAGACGTAGAAGGTTTGTGCCGCGCCTGACGTATGCGCTTTGGGCTTTATCGTTACGCTGCCGTCAGAAGGATAGGCGTATTCCGTTGTTTCAAGGAAGTCGGAAGACGGCGTGCCGTCGCTTTTTTCTGTGATGATAAAGTGCGGATACGCATTGGAGACTGAAAGCGAGCCTTTTACGGTCGGATAGGTCGAATTGCCGAGCGTCCATTCGGGATTGTGTGAATAGTTATATTCGCAGTAAACCGAAGCAAGTTTTGCGATGTTGTCGTACACGGTGATTTCTTTTTCCGCTTTGACGCTGTCGTCCAATGCAGACGCCGCGACTACGGTTACTTTATCTCCATTATTCACGGAGCTCTTTCCGTGCCAGGTACACAGCAGCTCATTTTCATTGTTGATAACATAGTTTGAATTCCAGAGCGGTTGATCTTTTATCTTCCATTCGACTTCCGTAGACGCTGCAGGTCCAGTCGCTCCGTATTTGCTTACCGCAGTAACCGTCAGCTGTAAATATTGTTCTTTGTACATTTTATCCGCGGGGTCTGACGTTGAGATGGAAATGCTTTGCGGAATAACGGTTCTTACGTCGAGGGTAAGCTCTTTTTTAAGCTCGGGCTTTATGCGCGACTGCACCGTAACGGTTACTTTGCCCTCTTTTGCGTTTTGTTTAGTAACGGCGAGGACGGCTTTCTTTTCGTCCGACGAGTCCTTCGTTACCGAGCAGGAAGAATTGTTGCATGACCATTCCAAGTCCCCATGCGCATCCGCCGGAGTAAGAGTTGCCGTCAAGTTGACATCGCCGCCGTAGTACGCGAACGTTTTATCCGCCGTAAGACTTGTAATCGCCGTAATGCCTTCGGAGACGGTAACGGTCGCCGTGTCCTTTTTGGATGTGTCGGCGGTGGATTCTGCGGTAATCGTCGCGCTTCCTTTTGCGGCGGGCGTCAAAACTCCCGTGCTCTCGTCAATGGCGACTACGGCGGGGTTATCGCTTGTCCATTTGACTGTCTGCACCGCGCCTGCGGGAAAGACTGTTGCAGTCAATTTTTCTCCGGTTTGTCCGGTCAAGATGACTTTATTTTTTTCATTTATGGTAACGCTTGCAACGGGCGGAACCTTTGTCGTAACGGTTAAAACGGCTTGCTTTTCGGGATTTGCCTTTGACTTAAACGTGATTTTTTTCGTTTCCGCGCGTTTTCCGGATTTCACCGTGCAGGAATAGGTGTTGCTGTAAGAGCGGGAGAACTTGGTGATTTCCAGATTATCCCCTTCGATTTCATACTCGGAATCAAGCGTTGCATTGGATGGCGAGACTGTCAGCGTAAAGCTTTCCGTGTCCTCGGTGTTCATCGTGATTGCGCTTTCGCTCAGTGAAAGAGAAGCGACTTTTGCCGTAACGACGTACACGGCGCACTCGGCTTTTTTACTCGGGTCAAATTTTGACGCGGCGGTAACAATCGCCTTTCTGGTCGATCCCTGTGAAGAAACCAAGCCGGATGAAGATACCTCTACAAGATACGACTTATCGGAACTCCACTCGACTGCTTGCGACGCCGTTGACGGAGAGACGAGCGCCGTCAGCATTGCCGTGTCCCACTCGTTGAGTTCGAGTCCGGTTTTGTTGAGCGTTACGCTCTCTGGCGCGTCGGAGACGGTTACGCTGCACGTCGCGGATTTTAAGCTGTCCGCAGCGGAGCGCGCCGTGATAAACGTCGTTCCGTTTTTATGCGCCGTAATAACGCCGTTTTCGTCAACAGTTGCAATCTCTTCATTCAAGCTTTTCCACGTTACGCCTTTAGGCGCGCCGTAGGACGGTTCAACTTCCGCTTTGAGCCGTTTGTCGCCGCCGACGATAAGATAAACGGAAGACGGTTTCACCGATACGCTTTCTACCGTCCGCCAACTTACCGTCAATTTGATTTTGAGCGCGGCTCCGGGATTATATTTTGCGGCGGAGGTAAACTCCGTTACGCCTTCGGATAAGGCGGTAAGCTTGTAGGTGCCGGACGCTGCGTCCAGCGTTTCAATTTTCCCGACTGCGGGATTGCTGTTTATCCAGTCGCTCAGAGTGATATCCGCACCCGTCGTGTAGGTTTTGACCGTGAGCGTTTTCGTTTCGTATTCTTTAAGATTGACTGCAATGTCGGAATCAAAATAGTTGTCAAAGTTCAACGAATGAGGCGCGGTTTTATCGACAACCGTAACCTTGAGCGTGCAGGACTTTCCGCCTACGGAAATGGTAACGTCGCTCTCTCCGACTTCTTTTGCGTGTAGCTCTCCTGCCGACGACACGAAGACCGCCGAATCGTTTGAGCTTGCATAAGAAAAAGTTTTGTGCGGCGGAAGAATAAAGTTTTCCGCAGGGATTCCGCCGAAGTCGTCCTGTTCGCATATGATTTTGGGTTTGAGCGTGTAGAAAATGTTTTTACCAAAGTTCAATGCGCTCGGCGTGTGCGTAACGGCGGAAATTGCAGGCTCCGGCAAAACTTTGAAACTGATCGTTTTTTCCGCCTTGCCGTCCTTTGCCGTAAACGCGATTTTTACCGCAGTCGCCTCCGTTACCGGCGTCAATTTGACTTCAAACAAGTTCGAGTCGGGGATTTTGCCGATCGTAAGAGGCGGGTTTTCCGCAGGTTCGGCGATTTCCGCCGTTACGGTCTTACTGTCAATGGAAGAATCTTTGCAGACTGCCGTCAAGGTCAGCTTTTCCGACGGATTTACGTCGTGGCTGGTTGCCGTGTACGGAATTCCCGTTTTGACGAAGTCCGCAATCGGTACGGATTTTCCGCCGATGCCGACGTAAAGTTCAATATCGCTTACGGACGGCGTATGCGGTATGTACGGGGAGCGGTAGTCATCGGCGGATTCCACATTACAGCCGAAAAAGAAAATTGCTGCCGACAAAAGAACGGCGGCGGCAACGCGGTGAAACAATCGTTTTTTCATAGAAAAACTCCTTTTGATAAAGATTTATTTACGCCAAGCCGGATGTAAAAACGAATGCGGAACAAAGCCGCAGCGGGAATGGACAAGGGCATGGTTAAATACGAATGGAAAAAGCCGCAATCGCAGGCACGGAAAATGCGCGCGGACAAGCGGCGTTGCAAAGAGGATACATCGACTGTAAAGAAACTTTGAGTTGTTAGAGCGTTAGTAAATGCGCCGCGTGCTTTGAGTACGCGG
>JBQNBN010000053.1:0-20011 GCA_052169915.1 Treponema sp. | reverse complement strand
GCTTTTTCCAACAGCAATTTTTTGTCGTCCGTTATCAAAATGAATTTAAAACGCCGTCGGTTTTCGTCAGCGTCGTTTTTAAGCGCGACGACCGCGTCTTTCAATCGTGCAAGGTTTTCGTCTGAGGAGTCGGAATAATCGAGCCCGAGCGGCAGCGTGTAGTAAAAGTTGTCCGGCTGCAACTCATAGAGCCTGAACATCAGCCCGTCTCGGAACGCAATCATAATTCCGAACTTCTTACGGTATAAGAAGATAGTAGAAAACGCCTCGTCATTTATCAGCGAATGCGAGGCTTCGGCGGCTTTTTGAGCCGCGTCAAAATCGCGGAGCGTGGGAATGTGCCAGCTTAACATTTAAAACCTCAATGGAATGTTGTTTTCAGATAGTGCGCGCCGCATCGGGATTGCAGCGTGTCCGGCGGAGCGGATATAAACGGCGCGCGCGTTCGGCGCTGCGTTTTCCGCGCCGCCGGTAAAAGCGTTTGCAAAATGCGTACGTTTTTCTTCTGCGTTCAATGCGGCGTAAGGAGATTGAGCGCCGTTTGATTCGCCGTTCGTGTTCGCTAGATGCGTAATGTAAGAATGAGCGGAGAACTCTGACCCTGCTTTTCCGCCGCTCGGACGCAGCGCAGGAGCGTTTCTCTGCGCGGTATTGGTTGCGGCGAATCGGAAACTCACGGAAGCGTATTGCGCAAAGTTTTTACTAAGTTTGAGTCGTTCCGGCGCGTTTCCAGTCGCATTGCTGCATGCGCTTTGCGTTTTAAGCCGGAAGTGTATGCAGTTTTTCTCGTTTGCACTTCGCTTTTCCGCAGCATGAGCATTCTTTCCGCGCGCAAAAATTATGCCGCCGATAACGTTTTGCGGTTTTCCGGAAGTTATACATTGTGTTTTGATTGTTTTTCGTGCGCGTCCGACTCCCCGAATGTTTTTAGCTCGGTAGTCAACGATTTCAGTCATATTTATTAAGATAGTAAAACTCAGGCGCGCATTCAAGTCATTTTTTGCATTCCGACTGCCGATACAATACCATGAGCTTTGCAAATCTTATGCCGATTTTAAAAAAAATCCTTACAAACCCAGCCGTTATCGGCACAACCGTCGTCGTCATATTGTATATGAATTTTTGCGCGTTCGTTGCCAATTACCGCAAAAAGCCGCCGATGCCGAAGAAGAGAAGAGCTGCTCCGGCTCCAACTCCGCAAAAAAAAGCGCAGGTGCAGCAAACGGAAGAAGAACATACCGACGGCAGCGAGACTGAGTAACGCATTTTCGCATACGGACTTGCAGTTTGCATTCAATCGCTGTCCCTTCGTATTTTTGCCGTCAAATTAAAGTCGAATTTTTACCGCGTCTTTTTAAGAAAGTATATGTCGACTGTACAAAACCTTTTTCCGGCTGCATAGATGCGCCGCAACAAACGCGGGGCGCGCTTTCCCGCCGTGCAGACGCGTCCGCGCCGCGCGCCTTTTCCGATTTTTAATTTCGCTTCCGAAACAAGTTGATTGAAAACTTCCTCAAACGTTTCATGATTCCAAATATTGAGTCCAATAACGCGGCTGCTGTCTTTGTTGAGCGCTTTGATTGCCGCTTCTTCAAACCGCTCGATCGTGTAAAATCCGTTCCGCCGCGCGGCAAGTTTTAAAACGATACCGCTATCATTCGTTTTGTTTGCAGCGGGACCGGAAAGTCCTCTTTTTGCGCAGCAGTTGTCGCAGCCGCTGCATACGGCTTTTTCCGCGCCGAGCGCGTCAAGCAAAACCTGCCTTCGGCAGCCGGTTGTCTCTGCAAAAACGCGCATTGCACGACGGCGGCTGTTTTGCGGCGCGTCGGCAAAGCGGATGCGGTCGCTTTGATTCCATAAAAGAACGGCGTCCGCTCGTTTGCCGTCCCGTCCGCCGCGCCCCGCTTCTTGAACATAACTTTCCGCCGTTTCTGGCGCGTCAAGATGAATGACGGTGCGGATGTCCGGCTTGTCGACGCCCATGCCGTAGGCGCAGGTTGCGCAGAGGATTCCGTTTTTCGACTGGAAAAACCATTTTTCCGCGCACGTTTTTTCATCTCGTTCAAGTCCCGCATGGTAAAAACGCGCGCTTTCCCTGCCGAAGCAAAAGTTGATAGCGCGGGCGGTTTCTTCGGCACGGCTCCGCGTTCCGCAAAAAACTATCATCGGGCGTTCGTAGCGCCGCACGAGGTGCAGGACGGCTTGTCTTTTTGAGGCGGCTTTGTACACGGAATAGAAAATATTCGGGCGGTCGCTTGCGCTTCTGACGATGTGCGCTTTTCCTTCGAACAAAATTTCTGAAATGCGCGCAAGGACTTCAGGCGACGCGGTCGCCGTAAACGCCGTTACGACGGGCGCGTTTAATTCGCGGACGATTTTTCCGAGTTCCAGATACGCCGGACGGAACGCGTCGCCCCACTCGGAGACGCAGTGCGCTTCGTCAATCGCGATGTGCGACAGGACGCACTTTTTAAGCCGCGCAAGGACTGTCGGAATAGCAAGAATTTCAGGATTTGCGATGACGATTTTCGCCCCGTTTTCGATTTTCGTAAAAGCGGCTTTCCGTTCTTCCGCGCTCTGTCCGCCGCGTAAAACGGCGCATTCGATTCCGGCAGCGTTCATTCTCCGCTCTTGATCCGCCATGAGCGCAAGCAGCGGATAGACGACAAGCGTCGCGCCGGATAAAAGCAGCGCAGGGACTTGAAAACACAGCGACTTTCCAGCTCCCGTCGGCAGCAGCACGATTTGCTTTCCGATTGCGGCGGTATCGGTGTCCGCGTATTGGGTTTCCGCACCGGCTTTCGCCGCATCCATGATGTTTGCGATGACAAGACGCTGCCACGGAGTGAGCGCGCGTATTCCGAACGCCTTACGCGCCGCCTCTGAAACTTCATCGTCAATTGTGAATGGCGGCGCGTCCGAGCTTATGCAAAATGTTTCTTCCATGTAAATATATAAGCGCGGCGGCGGCAAAAAAGGCAAACGCCGACTGGAAAAACGCGCTTTGCAGTCGGCATACAAAAGATGACTGTGGACGGGATAGAGCGGCTTTGAATGATTGAACGACGCTTCCGCCCTTTGTGCGGATAAAAAAACGGCGTTCCGTAATAGGGGAACGCCGTTTTTCAGTCTACGCGGGATTTAGATTGCGCCGACCAATTCAATGCTCGGTTTTAAGGCTGTTTTGCCCGGCTGCCACTTTGCAGGGCACGCCTGATCGCCGAATTTGGCGACGTACTGCAGGGCTTTAACGCGGCGCAAAAGTTCGTCGGCATTGCGTCCGATGTTTCCGGCGACGACTTCATAGCCGACAACCTTGCCTTCCGGATTCAAAATGAAGGTTCCGCGCTCGGACATGCCGCTTGATTCGATTAAAACGTCAAAATCCTTGCTCAAAACGTGAGTCGGGTCGGCAATCATCGGATACTTAATCTTTTTGATGGTCGGCGACGTGTCTTTCCACGCTTTGTGAACAAAGTGGGAGTCGGTTGAAACGCTGTAGACTTCGCAGTTGATTTTTTTGAATTCCTCGTAGGAATCCGCCAAATCTTCCAATTCTGTCGGGCAGACGAACGTAAAATCCGCCGGATAGAAAAACAAAACCGACCATTTGCCGATTAAATCTTTTTTTGAAACCGTTATGAACTTGTCCTCGAAGAACGCGTTTGCAACGAAATCACTTACTTCTTTACCTATGAGAGCCATAATTCCTCCAGTAAAACAATAGGTTTTTAAAGCGCGTGTGCGCGGGTTTGAATGTTTGCAACGCAAACTGCGGTTCCGTGTTAGTGCGGCGGATACCGCTGGTACCGAAGCCGCCTGCGGAATGTCCGACGGGGCGAAAATCGATATGGGCGGTATATTGCTGCAGCGCGCATTTTTTTTCAAGGTTTTGACGCATAAAAAGTCGATTTTTTGTCGATGAGGAGAATTTTTAATTTTCCCTCGTTTGACACCTGCCGGATAACTTATTATAATGCCGAAAAATATTACGTGAGGTCTTGGAATGAATACCGTTTTTCCGTTAAAAGAACTTGCTTCATTCGACGGCAACATATATGAAATTACCGCCGCCGCCAGCCGCCGCGCCTATCAAATGTCGCGCATAGCCGACCCTGAAATCGACAGGCACGCGGGAAAGGCGGTTTCCGTTGCTGCCCGCCAACTTTTTGAGCGGCGGGTTTCGTACAGAATAGAAAGCAAATCGTAAACGATGGCGCGTAAAATCCCCGTTATTGTGATTTTTGCGCCGACTGCTTCAGGAAAGACTGCTCTTGCCGTCGATATGTTCGGTAAGGGCAGTCGTTCTTTTTTTAACGGCACGGCTGAAATCGTGAGCGCGGACTCCATGCAGGCGTACCGTATGCTCGACATCGGCACCGCTAAACCGATGGCAGCCGAACGTTCCGCTCTCTTGCACCACTTAATCGACATTAAAAACTTTGATGAGCAGTATTCCGTTTCGGATTTTGTGAACGCCGCCGATGAGTGCTGTGCGGAAATCTTTTCCCGCGGCGCTATTCCAGTCGTCATGGGCGGGACGGGATTTTACATCAGGAATTTTATATTGGGACTGCCTGAAACGCCCGTGTGCGATGAAAGCATCCGCGGAGAATTGAAAGCGCGGCTGTTACGGGAAGGCGCGGAGGCTCTTTACGCGGAATTGGCGAATGCCGACGCTGAAAGCGCGCGGAAAATCAATAAAAACGACTCGTATCGCGTTATCCGCGCTTTGGAAATTTTTTACTCGTCCGGCAGACCGCGCAGTTCCTTTTTGATGAATATCGGCGCCCGCAGTCAATACGACTTTTGCATACTGATTTTGGAGCGCAGCCGCCAAAGTCTTTACGAAAGAATCGACCGCCGCGTAGAAGACATGTTTTCCGCCGGACTTGAAGACGAAGTGCGCGCGCTTGCCTCTCTTGGCGCGTCAGCCGCAAGTCCCGCGATGAAGGGAATCGGCTACCGCGAGTGGTTTGACTGCGGCGCGCTTGATACGGCGGACGGGAGCGCACTCGCGGGGGACGGGCGCAAAGCCGTAATCGAGCGCGTGAAAGACGCGATTAAGCGCGACAGCCGCCGCTACGCAAAACGACAAATCACCTTTATGCGCGGCATTCCCGACGCGCGCCGCATTTGCTCTGATGACGACGCGGAAATACGGCGGGAGGCGGAGGAAATTGTTCGCCGGTTTCTGGAAGGGGGCTGACGGCAGAGGAAGGAATCTGAAAGACGCAACGGTGCGCCGCCGGCACGAGATTCGCGGATGGGGAGAACATTACTTGAAAGATTTAACATAGTTTCCCATCCGCACAAGTTTTGCCTAGCGGCAAAACTCGCGGGAAATGATGTTTAATCAAGAAGCGGCGTTGCGTATATGAAGCCGCGCGATAATCACAAACCGCCGCGAACTCCAGACAGCCGCCGCTCCATCGCAAAGAATGCTGACAGAAAAACACTCCAAACACGCAATGCCCCCCTCAAACCCCGCAACCGGTTTGCCGTCAGGCAAAGCGGGGCGGACTGCAAGACCAGTATACGTTTTCAAACACCGTTTACGCAGTCCGAGTGATCCGCATAAAATAACTGCGCCGGCTCCAGTCGATACTCTATGTCAGGATATGTTTATTTCTAAAATAACTCAGCGTGCGAGCCGAGTCTGTACAGCACAAGAATAAGAATATCATTTCGATACTCATATACTAAGAGCCAATCGGGTTCTATGTGGCATTCCCTCGTTCCTTTGAACTTTCCCGTTAAGGCATGATCTCTATACCTTGCTTCAAGAGTTTTTCCCTGGGCAAGTAAATCGATAACTTCAAACAATTTATCTAAATTTTTACGTTGCTTTTGGGCGCGCTTAATATCTTTTTTGAATTGAGTTGTAAATTTTACTTCGTATTTCATACTTCTAATGCTTTTTTCAAATCGTTTATATTTGAATATCCGGTTACGGTATCGTCATAAGCGATTTTTCTTCCTTCTTCGATTGCCGACGCTGTAAGTTTATTGGGAAGTTGTAATTTTAAGTCGAAAGGAATGCCGTTTTCCCGTACCGCCGTCCGTAAAAACATATTGACAGCCGTTGTCATCGTAAGTCCCAGTTCCGAAAACAACGCTTCAGCCTGTTCTTTGATCTCTTTATCGGTTTTGATATTCAGAGTTGTTGTCATTTGCCGACCTCCATTTATGGTACAGTATGCTTATATTTTCGTCCGATGTCAGTACATTTTCCGTATCGTTCCCCTCCAAATACCGCACCCCCCAGACAGCAACCGTTCCATCGCAAAGAATGCTGACAGAAAAACACGCCAAACACACACTGCCGCCCCATCCAAACCCCGCAACCGGTTTGCCGCTAGGCAAAGCGGGGCGAACTGCAAACTATGTATACGTTTTCAAACATAATAGCGGCAGTTCGCAAGTAATCGATTTCTTGAGAATTTAAAAGTTGACCCGAGCGGCGGTATCGGATAGACTTTCAGCTAAATCACTTTTAAGGAGTTTTGTATGAAAGTATTAATGAAGATTGCCGCCGCAAGTTTTATTGCAGCTGCATTGAGCATTGTTTCCTGCAATACGGCAGCGTCTCCGAGCGATGACGGCAACCATGAAACGCAGCAGCAGAAAACGGACAAAGCCGACGTCGAGAATGCAGCAAAGGCTCTTTCCCTTCCTCAAGTAGTTTTGAAAGGGGAGCATAGCATCACTCTGCCCGCGACGGGGGGGGGGGTATCAATCTCCTGGAAATCCGGCAACCCCAGCGTTATTAGCGAGACCGGCGCCGTAACCCATCCCGCGGGCTCCGGCACGACGGAAGTAACGCTGACCGCCACGCTCACCAAAGGAGAGGCGACTGCAACCCAAACCTTTACCGTCAAAGTCCATCAAAAAGACCGCGTACCGACTACAAAAGAAATCCTGCAATCCGTTTCAATCACTTTTACCTACAATGAAACCACTTTCAAAGATCAAGAAGTTCCGTTTGAGTCCACCAAAACCGTTGACGGCAAGTCGATAAGCATTTCGTATCAGTCGAATGATGAAAAACATCTGAAAGTAGACAACTCCGCGCACAAAATCACCGTCCACCGCGACATCGTGGACGTCTCCGTCAAATTGACCGTAACGCTCACCTGCGAAAGCGAGACCGACACGCGCGAGCTTACGGTTCCGGTAAAGCGCATTCCGTCTTTTAAGCGGACTACAAAGTATGGTTCCGGCAGCACAACAGAAAAAACGGTAACAACAATTACGTTTGACGGCAATACCGTTACCAAAAAGACTGAAGAGAGATATACCGATACTGACGGAAAATACACGTTTACCGCTGATACGGCAGCCGGCATGATGACGGTTACGAGAACAGCCTCATGGTTGAACGGTAAATTACTTACAAAAGACGACTGGATAAAAGAAGCCGTAAAGCAACAATTGGACATTTTTGCTGCGCTTAAGAATGCATATTCCGAGCCGACGCTTACAAATATGAGAGATGCGTGGAATCTCTTAAAAAGAACTAATTTTGCAACGGAAGATGAATTTATAGAAAAGGTTATTCTAACAAGAACTAGCATTCGGCAATATTTTGATGCGACAATGGGAATTACGACTGTCGAAGAATTCAAAGCGCTTAGTGACGATAAAATCAAAGCAGGCGTAAAAAAATATGCGGAAAAGGAGATAAAAGATCAGGGACATTTTTTTGTAGGCGATACCAGCAGCTTAACTGTAGATGAGATACTTACAAAAGCACAGGAAAAATTGCCTGCCGATGCAAGACGTTACGCTAATGGACTGTTCGGCACTTCTGCGACCTACAAGTATGAAGTTAAAACAATGTCCGGTACAACAGAGCCAACCTATGAAAATGAAGTTTGGTTTGAGGCTCGCGGTATATATGACAAGTCAAAAGGTTGGTATGAACAAAACGGTCGTTGGAACGGATTGTATGAAGCGGAGAATAACAAATGGACACTGAGGGACGAAGTCAATAAATGCTCGTACACAGGGATGTTTAACGACCAACACACTGAATTTAGTTATACCCAAAAACAGAATGATTCCGAATCCACTCCAACGACTGAAACCGGTAAGTGGACGCTCGGCGCACCGAACACGGACGCAACTCCCATAACCATGACGGCAACAAACAACGGCACGACGATAACGTTGACATTCTACGGTAATCAATTTTAAAGCGTTGCGTAGCTAACCGGAGCGGGTTTTGACAACACAAAAAGCCTTCTTGCGTTTGCGGGAAGGCTTTTATCGGTCAGCGCATCTCAAGTCAATACGCGAAGAGAGCGCCGCTGTATTCCATCGTAAAACGCAAACCCGCAAAAAAATAACGGCGGCTCCGTCAAATGAAACCGCCGCAACAGGCAATGAAATTCAAAAAAGCCGCTCCGCTTGTTGCGTGTACAAACGGAGCGCCGGCTGTCAATCTATTTTTTCACCGTAAAATAGTATCTCGCCCACTCTTTATCTTCTATATAATATGTGATTGAACAGCCAGTCCCGCAAAAACCGCACAAAGGTGTTGGGAACCAACTGCTTGCCGTTCGTGTAGGCGTTTACCGATTCCAACATCTCTTTTACGAACGTTTCATGCTTTTGCCGGTGTTCCTTTAATTTGGTGTAGTTGATTGACTCCATAATCTTTTCCTCATCTTTAAAATGAGTCATTACGTAGTCGACCAGTTCTTTCATCACTTCTTTGAATTTCGAATCCAACTCGTTTTTTTCTCCGAGACACGCCTCGTACAGTTGATTCATCAAGTCGATTAAGTGCTTGTGCTGCTTATCGACATACTCAACTCCGACATCTTACTTAGCATCCCATTCAATAAAATCAGCCATTCTCTGCTCCTTCCTGTATTTGTAATGAAAACGAAATTAATTGATTTTCAGCCGTGTAAGTTCAGCGGCTGCAGTCAATTCGTTTTTATAAAATAACGGGCTTTTCAGCCCGTCATTCACGCCGCTATTATATATAAAAAACGCTTTGTTTCAAATAGGGCGCGCCCTGCATTCCTCATTACGAATTACGAACGCGGACTTGCGAGCCGTTTCTGCCGGTTTTTCGCCGCGATATTCGTCATAATGCCGGATAAAAAGTCGGGGAGCTTTTTGTAAATGACGGCGAACAGTTCCAACAGCGTATCGCGGACGGCGGTGCGTATGTCAGGCTCAAGTTTGCCGATTGCAGAGATGATTTTCACCGACGTTTCGGGAATGTTTTTTTCAAGGTCGGTGTTGGTGCGGGCGTTCGTGGCGGCGAGAATGTCAAAAATCGTATCGATAAAGATTTTGCGTTTTTCAACGTCCAATTCCTCTATCCACGAATTGACGGTGTCGCGGAAAAACTCGCTTGCTTTTTCAAAAGCGCTGTGCGTAACGAGCGACGCGCCCAACAGCCGCCACGAAAACATATCGTGCTGCAGAATGCCCGCTTCTCCGCTTTCAACGATTCGGCATTCTCCCGCCCGCTCAAAAAGCATTCCGACAATCGATAATTGCGGCTGGAAAGTCAAAACTTTTGGAATGACTGCCGGAAAACCGCTTGAGCGCAGTTTTTCTTTCGGAAAGCCCGGCCCGTCAAAGTTATAGACGGCTGTAATCCGTTTTTGAATGCGGCGGACGGCGTTTGCGGCGGCATAAACGGCAAGATTCCCGCCTTTGGAGTGTCCGCCGACGAAAATCGCGCCGCGGAGGCTGGAAGCGGCTTTGTTTAAGTACGCGGCGGCGTCTTGCTGCGCCGGAACTACGTCCTGCACCGCAAGGTAAAAATCTTCTTTCCAGCCGATGATATTGTCGTCCGTGCCGCGGTAGGCGATAAAGTTTACGCCTTTTTTGAGAACGCAGGTTACGGCGGAAAACTGCTCTTCACGGCGCAGGTCGAGCACGGAAACGTAACCGCAAAGTTTGACGCCCGCAAAACGCCGGCTCTCTCCGGCAGCAAACAACAGGTCGACTGTACGCTTGTTGATTAAGACGCCGGTTTTGCACCGCTCGGCAAAATCTTCTGCGCGGCGGAAGTGTTTGGCAAGGTCGGAAAGCGTTAAAAAACGCTTAAAACCGCCGTCTTCAAAAAATCCGTCAAAATTCAAATAGAGGATTTGACAAAGGATTGCCGCGTCCACGTCATTGAATGCCGACTGCTCAAACGAAAGGTCTCCGCGCCAGCCGATGTACTCGAGAATGCCGGAAGAGTTAGTGTTTTTCATGCGCACATCATACCGCGATTTTGCCGCGGGGACTACGAGCAGGCGGGAGAAATGTGTTTGACAGACTCTGCGGAGTTCCCGCCTGCTGCAAGTTTAGCATTCGCGAAACTTGTGGTAAAAATTTCTCGTGAATGTTATCTGGCACGTACCGTAATAAAATTCTCCGTCGTATTTTCTCAAAAAAAAATTCGTTGAGTGTACACTCAACGAAGAACCTTGACGAGGTTCTTCGTCCGAATCCTTGCGCTGCTCGGCTTCGGACGAAATATTTTATTTTCAAGGAGTGTGTATGAGTTTGGGATTGCGGGCCGCAAAAGCCTTAGTTGATGCTGCCGCAGGATATGATCCGAGCGTTCTGAATGACAAGGATGCGCTTACTGATAAAACCGTAAAAGCGGTAAACTCTGTTTTGAGTGATGCAACAAAATATGAAAATGACGGCACTCACTTGAAAAGCTGGGTAAAGGATTACGTAGAGAAAAAAAATCGTATGTATAAAAACAGATTTTTGAGACAGTTTTTATTATTTCTGTATGGTCGAAACTCCCAAAATATCTGGAGGAGGAACTAATATGAAAAAAATAGTTCTCTCAATCTGTTTGCTGTTTTCCGTTGCTATGGCGGCAGTATCGGAAAAATCTAGTCAGCCATACACAAAAATGACTATTGCGGAGTACCAAAACTCTAGGGATATGGACAAACCTGATCAAGTGATGTTTGATGGTGTTTATGTAATGGGAATTGATTATTCACTTCACTCTATACCTATATGGGGCTTTTACGGTTCACTTCAGTTTATATCATTTTATGATGATGCTGACTCAGTAATAGGCACATATCATAGTATGCCGGCTAACCAACTGCGTACGGTTTTGAAGTGGCAAAGACAGGGAACAAGATTAAAAATTTATGTTCATAAGGAGCTAACGAAACGTCTTGAGTATATTCTCTTGCTTGATTGGGTGGAAGAAGAATAAAAAATAAAATAAACAAACACAAACACGGCAAAATAATACAACACAAAGCCTTCTTCCCCTGCTCGGAAGAAGGCTTTTTATGTCGGCTTCGTTTTCCCGTCCGCACTCCGCCTATCCAGTCAACCGCTGCCATTCTCATTTGCTTGACATAAAACCGCCCCCTCAATAGGATAACGCCATGACAGCAAACGAACTCCGGAAAAAATATATCGATTTTTTTAAAAGTAAAAACCACACAGAGATTTCTGGACAGTCTTTGATTCCTGAAAATGACCCTTCAGTCCTTTTTACGACGGCGGGAATGCATCCGCTGGTGCCGTACCTGCTCGGCGAACCGCATCCGGCGGGGACGCGCCTTACCGACTATCAAAAATGTATCCGCACCGGCGATATTGACGAAGTGGGGGACGCAAGTCATCTGACGTGTTTTGAAATGCTCGGCAACTGGTCGCTCGGCGATTATTTCAAAAAAGAAGCGATTGCGTACAGTTACGAATTTTTGACGGCTCCCGAATGGCTGGGACTTGATCCGCGTATGCTTTCGGTTACGGTGTTTGCAGGCGACGATAACGCCCCGCGCGATGAAGATGCCGCGTCATATTGGAAAGAAAACGGAATGCCTGAGGGCAGAATTGCCTACCTTCCCGCAAGCGACAACTGGTGGGCGGCAGGCCCGACTGGACCGTGCGGACCGGATACGGAAATTTTTTATTGGGTCGGCGAGGGCGTTCCGCCTGAAAACTCAAACAAAAGCACCGACGGAGAGCATTGGCTTGAAATCTGGAACAATGTTTTTATGCAGTACAACCGCATCGACGAAAAAACGCTCCAGCCGCTGCCCAAGCGCAATGTCGACACTGGCATGGGACTTGAGCGCACGAACTGCATTCTGCAGGGCAAAACGAGCGTCTATCTCACGGAAGTCTTCCAGCCGATTATCCGTTCTATAGAAGAAATTGCCCGCTGCACCTACGGCAGCGACGAAGAAAAAGATAAAAGCATACGGATTATTGCCGACCACACGCGGGCGGCGGTTTTCATTCTCGGCGACCAAAAAGGAATAACGCCGTCCAATGTGGGCGCGGGCTACGTTCTCCGCCGCTTAATACGGCGCGCCGTGCGTCACGGACGCAAACTCGGCATTGAAAACACCTTTCTTACGCGCGTTGCCGAAGCCGTTATCGAAAACTTTACGATTGCCTATCCTGAACTTTTGCAAAACCGCGATAAGATTTGCGCGGAGTTAACAGCGGAAGAAAACAAATTCCGCGAAACGCTGCGGAAAGGCGAGGCGGAATTCCAAAAACTCCTTCCCAATCTCATGAAGAATCCCAAAAAGGAAATTCCGGGGCGCGTTGCATTCCGCTTGTACGATACTTTCGGTTTTCCGATTGAATTGACGCAGGAACTTGCCGCCGAAAACGGTTTTACCGTCGATGCGGCGGGTTTTAAAGAGGCGGAAAAAAAGCATCAAGAAGCGTCGAAGACGCTTGAAGCGGGCGCGGCGAAGGGCGGACTTGCCGAGCACTCCGATACGGCGACAAAGTATCACACCGCAACGCACCTGCTTCATCAGGCGCTTGCGCTCGTGCTCGGCGAGCATATCGCGCAGAAAGGCTCCAACATCAACGACGAGCGTTTGAGATTCGATTTTTCTCATCCGGAGCCGATGACGCCGGAGCAGATTAAGCGCGTGGAAGATATTGTCAACGAACAAATTAAAAACGACCTTCCCGTAACGATGACGGTGATGACGCTAGATGAAGCCAAAGACTGCGGCGCGCGCGCGCTGTTTACGAGCAAGTACGGCGAAAAAGTCAAAGTATATTCCATCGGGGACTTTTCAAAGGAAGTATGCGGCGGGCCGCACGTCCAGCATACCGCACAAATCGGGCAATTCCGCATTACAAAGGAACAATCCTCTTCGGCAGGCGTACGCAGAATCCGCGCCGTTATTTCCGGCGGACTTCCGCTTGAACATTCTCCGTCTGCGTAAAATACGGAAAGCCGCTAGAAACTTCACCTTTAGCGGCTTCCTGAACTTAAACCTGCGATGTTTGAATGTAAGTTTTTATGCTATAAAAACTTACATTCAAACTCGTTAATCATCTCTAAAAACTCCGGTTTTTAGAGATGATTGTAACTTTTCGGCGGTTTTGAAGTTTTTGTTTTCTATAGTACAATAACGCCCGATAAGGAAGTAAGGAATTGATATGAAACGTTTATTATTCGTACTTTATGCCGTGTTCTGCGCGGCATTTGCTTTTGCACAGTCCGACTTACAGGTTCTTGCCGTCGTTAAGCTCAACAAAAATGAAAGCATTACCGTCAAACAACTCAAAACGAGAGTTGAAGCGTATCAAATGCAGCGGCACGTCACTCTGTCCGTCGATGACCGTAAAAAAGTCCTTGAGTCGATGATACAAGAGCGGCTCGTTGCGCAGGCGGCGCAGAAAGCCGGAATTACAATCCCCGACAGCGCGGTCGATCAAAACTTTTTGCAGCAAATTGCGCAGCAGCAATACAATCCGAGCCTGACGCAGCAGGAATTGGAACGTGAAATCCAGTCGGCGATGAATATGTCGCTTGAAGAGCTTATGAAGCAGCAATCCGGCATGTCCGTTGCCGAATACAAAGCCTACCTTAAAAATCAACTTATCGCGCAGCAATACATTATTTCTCAGCGGAAAAACGAATTGCAGAACGTCGCTCCGTCCGATGAAGAAATCCGCGCATTCTACGAATTGAATAAAGCCTCGTTCGTGTGGACGGATATGGCAAAACTTTTCGTCGTGCTCATTCCCAAAGGGACTGACGGAGAGGGCGCCCGCGTCAAAGCGAACGATATTTACAAACGTTTTAAAGAAAAAAAAGCGACGGTTAATCAACTCATCGTCGATTCGAAAAAAAATAAATCCGGTTTTCAGTCGGGAGAAATCCTCGTCAACAAAAACCAAGCGAGCGCGGAGCAGCTCCAGTTTACCTATCAGGAACTTCTCGACTTGTTTTCAAAATCCGCAGGCTACACGACGAACTTGCTTGAGCGCGATAACGCCTTCGTTTTTTGTTCCGTCGTAAAAAAATACGATGCAAAAATGCTCGGTTTGAGCGACATCGTTCAGCCGGAATCGACAATCGTCGTGTACGACTACATAAAACAGTCGCTTGCCCAGCGCAAACAACTTGAATATCTTGCCGCCGCCGCGCAGGAAATAGTCGACAAACTTGATACGAACGAAAACGTTGACCGCAAAAAAAAGGGCTCCGACCTCGATAAACTTTTGAACTGGTAGGAATAACGTGTCGCGAAGGATTGGACGCATACTTGCTTTTCAGGCGCTCTATTCGTGGGAAGCCGTGCATTTCCGTAAGGATGAGCCGCTTTCTTTTTCATGGATAGAGCCGGTCGGAGAAGACGGCGCGCCGGAGCCGGATGAAGAACTTCCGATTTTCAAAGAACTTTTAGCGAAATTCAATGCTTTTGCGCCGGAACGGAAGCAGGAAACATTCGATTTTGCCCGCCATCTTGTGAGCGGTACGCTTGAAAACCGCGAAGAAATCGACGGAATTATTAAAAAACACTTATCGAGCGCGTGGCGTCTTGAGCGGATAAACAAGGCGGCGCTTGCCGTCATCCGCTTGAGCGTGTATTCGTTGCTTTACCAAAAGGAAACCGCGCCTACAGTCGTCATTGATGAGGCGGTGGAAATTATAAAAGACTACGGAACGAACGATTCTTATAAGTTTACGAACGCGATTTTGGATAACATTCGTAAAGATCTTGCAGATAAATGAATTTGGAGACGGGATGAAAAAACTGCTGAGGGATTTTGTGTGCGGATGCGCCGTGTTGCTGCTTTCGGCGCTTTTTTTTTCCTGTTCGCTGAATATGAACGCCGAACGGAAGTCGCTGAACTCCGCTTTGGATCAAATTGACGCGCTTATCAATCAAAATCAATTTGCCGACGCCAAAAAAGAACTCGGGAAAATCGAAAAACGCTCGTACGATGCGTGGACGTCGCTCGGAATTTACAAACGGTATCGATTGATCGGCGAAGACGCCCGTGCGGAAAAGGCGCTCCGCACTGCGGTGAGAAAAAATTCCGGCAATGCGGAATTGCTTGCGGTGTATTCCAATTTTTTAATGCGCAAAGGGCGCGCCGCCGACGCATTAAAATACGGAAAATCTTTGCGCGGCGAAAAATACGGTTCTGTGTATTCGGAAGCGGTGTTGAAGATTGCGGCGGATAAAAAAGCGTCCGACAAGCCTGAAAACGATATTTCTTTTTTGGAAGACGAGTATTTTCCGATTTTTTACGACGCGTGGACAGGTTCCAAAGACGCTGCATGGCTGAGAAACGGCGCCCTGCTCCGTCTTGTAAACGGCGCGTATTCGGAAGCGGCGGACATTCACCCCGGAGAATCGTATGCCGCGGACGACGCTTATTTTTGGTCGGCGGTGATGTACGACGCGGCGCGCTATGCGGAAGCCGCTTATTACGCTTCCGTTTCCGCAAACCTGTATAATTCCGCGCTGCCGAAGTTCAAGCGGAACGTAACGCTGCCTGAAGTCTACAGTCTCGCTTCCGATTCTTATTCGCTTATGCAAAATGCCGACGAGGCGGAAGCGTTCCGCGAGCGGATTTTAGCGTCCGTCGCCGACGCGGACGGTTCATGGTCGCTTACGGAGGCGCAAAAGGAAGCGGATTTTTTACGAGTCGCTTTTACGAACAGCGCGCGCTGGGCTGAAAACAACGGAGACGATGCAAAATGCGCCCGATTGCTGTCTTTTGCAGTCGATACGTGGGAAGATTACGTTCCCGCGCTTGCCTCTTACGCCGACTTTGCCCTGCGCACGAGCACGCCGCGCACGGAGGATTACGAGCAGCTCCGGCTCCGCGATGAGGGACTTGCGACGCTTGAAATGGAAAAATATGACAGCCGCGTCCGAATTCCCGTCAGCGACGCCGTTTACCGCATTGACGAAAGCCTTGCGCGCACCAACGACCCGCTGCTTTTTATCGTGCGCTTAAACCTCAAGTACAAGACCGACAAGTGTTTATCGGAAGACGAAAAGCGCGCCGATTTGTGGCAGTCGCTTGAAAAAACGCTCCTTGCTCCCGCCGTGTACCCCGAATTGATGCTCGATTTTGCGGAAAGTTTTTTGATTCAGCATAAGGAATTTGATGCCGCGTTCGATTTGTTCTATAAATATGCCATAGCCAAGTACGGCTTTAAGCCCGCGTCGTTTTGGGAAGATGCCGCAGCGAATGTGCGAAAACTTTCTCTTAAAGAAGCCGAATACTTGTCCTACTTTGCGGCAAATCATTTGCGCGCGGACGACTCGCTTGCCTTCTATGAATACTGCGTTTTTGAAAACGGCGGCAACAAAGACACCCGCGCCGTCTCTCCGCTGGTATCCGACGCGTCCTGCATGAATCTTGCGCTTGTTTATAACTCGCTCGGCCGCCGGTCGGAAGCCTTAGACTTGTACTCAAAATGCGCAGGGCGCGCCGGAGATTTTAAAACGAAATCGTTTGTCATGTACCGCATGGCGGAACTTTACAATTCCGTGAATGACGTAAAGAATGCGCGCCTTTCCGCCGAATACGCGCTCACCCTCAATCCGCGGAACGCTCCCGCACGTCTTTTGCTCAATAAAATAAAGTTTTCCAAATAAAAAAAACGGCTTTCCGTCCGTGCGCGCACAACGGAAAGCCGTTTTTACTCCTGTCAAAACGGCTATTCGATAATTGCAATAATATCGCTCATTTTGAGAATCAAATATTCTTCTCCGTCAATTTTTACTTCCGTTCCGCCGTATTTTTCATACATAACGCGGTCGCCCGCCTTTACGGTGATTTTCACGTCTTCCGTGCCCGGTCCTACGGCAACAACGGATGCAGTCTGAGTTTTTTCCTGCGCAGCCTCAGGAATAAAAATCCCCGACGCGGTCTTTGTTTCGGATTTGTCGTTTTTTACAAGAACTCTGTCTGCTAACGGTTTTAATTTCATTTCAGTTTGCTCCTATGTCATTATCCATTAAATTTTCTGGAACAGCGCGTTCCATGTCGATAAATATACGGAAAAAAATGAGAATTCGTCAAGTTTAATGATATTTTTGTGTTTTCGACATAAACCTCCTCGAATTCGGGCGCAAACGTATCTTGTAATCGGCTGTCCGCTGCAATTGTGCGGGAATACGGCATTACCCGCCGTGCGGGTTTGCCTGCGGTGAAATCAGAGAAAGCCGGTTATCTGAAGCCTTTACGTTAGAGGGCACAATTTCCGCTTCCATCCGGCGCAGGCGCTGCTCACGCCCGTTATTTCTTTTCCGTCTGTATACGGAGCGATCGCCATTCCGCCATTCGTCGCATTATCCGCCGCTGCAAGCGCTTTTTTCCTTCCGCGGCAGGCGGCGAAGAAATGAGGCTTGAAAGGACAACGTCTTTACCGCCTGCACAAGTTTGCCGGATGCAAACTCGCAGAAATGCCGCATTCCTCCCGCCATTGCAAACGCCTTTTACGTCTATTAAATACGCTTTCTTCCCGTCCGCAATTTTTTTGTGAGGGCAAGGGCGGTTTCGTCTTTGAAGATGATGAGCGTTCCCAGTCCGACTGCGGCAAAGATGACGGCGGTTAAAATGACCGGCAGTCCGTACGATACCAGTCGGCCTTTACCTGCAAAGAGCGCGAGGATATACGGGCGCGCGATATATGCGGGGGCGGCAGCGATGAGAGAAAAACTTATCATGCGCAGAACGTAGACGCTCATGTCCGCGGCGAGTTTTTTTGCGTCCATCGACGGCATTTTTTTCATAAAAACGAATAAAAACACCGTATTCACCAAACTTGCCGCGCTGAGCGCAAGGGCAATGCCGCCGCCTCGCAGGGGAAGCGCAAGAATGAGCGCGAGAACGATGTTCACGCCAAAGGAAATGATTCCCGCAAGCGTCGGGAGTTTTGTGTTGCTTTGCGCGTAGAACGCAGGCGAGATAACGCGGTTTACGGCGATAAAAAACAGTCCTGCAATGTGAAAGCGGAATGCCTTGAGCGTCAGCAGCACGGATTCGTCGGTGAAGCGGCGCGTCTTGTATAAAAGCGCGATGATTTCTTTGCCGGAGACCAGCGCGTAAAACGTTACAGGAACCGTGATGAGCGCGATGATTTTTACCGCCTGCGTCAACATCGCGTTAAATTCGCTCCATTTTCGATTTTTCGCCAGTCCCGAAAGGTCAGGCAAAATCACCGTGCCGATTGAAACGGCGAATATGCCGAGTATCAATTCCTGCAGCCGGAGCGAATATTGCAGACTGCTTACCGTTCCCGTTTCGATTTTTCCGGCGAGCGCGGAGGACACGAGGTCATTGAGTTGGTACGCCGCCATGCCGATTATCGTCGGCACGATGAGCGCGACGACTTTGCGCGTTCCGGGATTGGTAAACGCGTTTTTAAGGCTCGTAAGCGTCGTTTTCCAGCCGGTCGCTTTGACAAACGGCCACTGAAACAGCGCTTGAAAGCAGCCGCCGGTCAAAACGCCGAACGCCATTGCGCGCGCCGCCTGCGCTTCCTGCGGCAGATTGTGCGGGTTCGGTAACTGCGGCGTAAGAAAATACGTTACGGCGATGACAATCGCGTTGAAAAGGACGGGCGTAAATCCCGACGGCGCAAAAATCTTTGAACCGTTTAAAATTCCCTGCAAAAACGCCGCTGCGGAAATGACGAACAAATACGGAAACATAATGCGCGTTAAGAGCGTTGTTTCCGCGATGACCGCCGCTTCCGTTCCGCGGTTGTAGAAAAGCGGCGCAATCAGCGGCGTAATCGCAATACCGGCTGCCGTAATCACCGCCGTCAAAAACGATACGAGCGTCAACGACGATGAAATAAAACGCTGCGTTTCGGCGTGTTTTTCCGCGTTCGTGTTTTCTTCAAGATAGCCCTTGAACGTCGGGATAAAGGCGACTGAAATCGCGTTTTCCGCAAACAGAC
Source organism: Treponema sp. (assembly GCA_052169915.1). Lineage (GTDB taxonomy): Bacteria > Spirochaetota > Spirochaetia > Treponematales > Treponemataceae > Treponema_D. The sequence goes on along the minus strand of JBQNBN010000053.1, from coordinate 813 downwards.
GGCGGAAGAGGTTGGGAATCATAAACGCAATGCCGAACGCGTCGGCGTATCCGCTTGTTCCCAAAAACGCGGCTTTCGTCATTTCGCGCAAAAGTCCCATGACGCGGGATGCGAGCGTCATTGCCGAAAGCGTAAGCCCCGCCTTGATAATCGATTTTTTGCCGGAACCGGCTCCTTTGGATGTCATAGCGAACGGAATATACAAATTGTGCGGCGGGAATGTCGATAGGTGAGGGCGGAGAAAACTTTGTGTGAATGACGAAATGGAGTTATCCGCCCTCTGCAGTTTGCACAGCAAACTGCTATATCTGGGTGAGGAAATATGCGTGATAAAAGAAACTTTCTCCCGTCCGCCCTGAGTTTTCCTTTGGGAAAACTCGCGCAAAACTGTGTTTGAAACTTTGTGTGAATGATGAAATGGAGTTGTCCGCCCTCTGCAGTTTTTGCAGCAAACTGCTATAGCTGGGTGAGGAAATATGCGTGATGAAAGAAACTTTCTCCCGTCCGCCCTGAGTTTTCCTTGCGGCAAACTCGTATAAAACTGAGTTTGAAACGATGTCTGAATGATACAGAAGTGCTTCCCGACCTACGCAGTTTGCATGAGCAAACTGCTGGAGCTGAGTGAGGAGAGGCTGCAAGGAAATATGAGTGACAGAAGAAACCTTATCTAGTCCGCCCTGAGTTTTCCTTTGGGAAAACTCGCGCAAAACTGTGTTTGAAACTTCGTGTGAATGATGAAATGGAGTTGTCCGCCCTCTGCAGTTTGCATGAGCAAACTGCTGGAGCTGAGTGAGGAGAGGCTGCAAGGAAATA